>CP060260.1:323674-647349 GCA_023898805.1 Rhodospirillales bacterium | reverse complement strand
ACGGTCGCGGGTTGCGTGGTCAAGGGCGACGACCGGGTTTTCAAAGGTGTGCGCATCAACGTGCCGGGGCGGCACAACGTGCAGAATTCGTTGGCCGCCGTCGCGGTCGGTCTTGCGCTGGGTATGGACGAGGCGGGGATTCGCAAAGGGCTTGAAGGCTTCGCCGGGGTGAAGCGACGCTTTACCAATGCCGGTCAGGCGGGCGGCGTCACCGTGATCGATGATTACGCGCACCATCCGGTCGAGATCCGCACCGTGCTTGCGACCGCGCGCACGGTACAGGCGGAAAGCGGCGGGCGCGTCATCGCGGTGATGCAGCCGCACCGTTATACGCGGCTTGCCAATCTGATCGACGATTTCGCCGCGTGTTTCGTGGATGCGGATTCGGTTTTTATCGCCGACGTGTATGCCGCCGGGGAAAAGCCGATCGAGGGCGCGGATCGCGACCATCTGGTCGCGGCGGCGCGCGCGCGCGGGCACGAAGATGTCAGCGCGCTGGAAAGTCCGGACATGCTGGCCGCGATTTTGGCCGACAAGGTGCGGCCCGGCGACATGGTGGTATGCCTTGGCGCGGGCAGCATTACGAACTGGGCGCATGCGCTGCCCGGTCAACTTGAGCCGCTTCTGGCCAAGGACAAGGCCGCGTGAGCGATCTGGCGGGCCGCTTGCCGAAGGTGCGCGGGCGCTATACGGCGGATGCGCCGCTGGGCGCGACGACGTGGTTTCGTTGCGGCGGAAATGCACAGATGTTGTTCAAGCCGGAGGACGAGGCGGATTTGTCCGCGTTCCTTTCCGGTTTGCCGGACGACGTGCCGGTTACGGTTCTTGGCGTGTGTTCCAATACGATCGTGCGCGACGGCGGGATTCCCGGCGTGGTTATCCGGCTGGGCGGCGCGTTCGCGGACATCGCGGTGGAGCCGGATAGCGGGGCGGTGCGCGCGGGGGCGGCGGCGCTGGATGCCAATGTGGCGGCGGCGGCAGGGCGCGCCGGTCGCGCGGGGCTTGAATTTCTTTCGGGGATTCCGGGGACGGTCGGCGGGGCGCTGCGCATGAACGCAGGCGCCTATGGCGCCGAGATTAAAGACGTGTTGATCGAGGCGCGCGGCGTCGATCGCGCGGGGCAGGCGCATGCGTTCGATCCCGCCGGGATGGGCTTGGGTTATCGGCACTGCAGCGTGCCGGAGGACGTGATTTTCACCGGCGCGCGGTTGCGCACCATCGCGGGCGACCCCACCGAGATCGCGGCGCGGATGCGTGGGATCAAGGATCAACGTCAGGCGACGCAGCCGCAGGCGCGCACCGGCGGGTCAACCTTCGCCAACCCGACCGCCGACGCGTTGGCCGCGCTGGGGCTTGAGCCGATGAAGGCGTGGCAGATGATCGACAAGGCGGGGTGCCGGGGCCTTAAAATCGGCGGCGCGCAGATGGCCGAACTGCACTGCAATTTCATGATCAACACGGGTGATGCAACCTCGTCCGACCTTGAGGCGTTGGGCGAGGAGGTGCGGCGGCGGGTCAAAGACCTGTTCGGTTACGAACTGCGCTGGGAGATCAGGCGCATCGGCGTGCCCGCCGACATGGCTACGCACGGACAGGCGTAACCGTTTAGAGATTGAGTTTACGCTCGTACAGATCGGGCAGATCGTTTTCCAGCAGCACGATGTCGTTATAGGCCATATTGTCGCCAAGCCATTTCTGGGCATCGGCGAAGGTACGGCAGGGGATGACCGGCTTTTGCGGGGCGGCGGCGCGGAACGATTCCACCATTGCGGTGATGCGCATCGGGGACACGGGCAGGAAAATATCGGCGTGTTGGGCCGCAAGCGCGCCGATGCGCGCGTGTTCGGTGGCGTGCGCGTCGCCCAGTTCGATCATGCCGGGCGAGATCAGGATGCGGCGGCGATTGGCGCCGAGCAGGGAAAGTACCTCTAGCGCGGCGGCGAATCCGGCGGGGTTGGCGTTGTAGGCGTCGTCGATCACGATCGCGCCGGAGGTCTGATAGATGACTTCGAGGCGGTGGCGGATCTGCGGCGTGGTGCGCAGGGCATTGATCACCAGCGCCGGTTCCATACCGATGCGGCAGGCAGTGGCGAATGCGATGGCCATGTTGTCGGCGTGGTGCTGGCCGAAAAGCGGCGCGCTTAGGGCATAGGTCGCGCCCTTGTAATCGACATGCGCGGTCGTGCCTTCTTGTGTCTGCGTGACGTCGCGGATGCGTACGTCGTCGCCCGCCCGGTTGCCGACCAGCAGCACACGGGCGCGATGTTCGTCGACCAGCGCGCGGGCATAGTCCTGTTCCGTGACGGCGGAACCGATCACCGCCCAGCCATTGTGGGCGAAAGCGGATTCGGCCAGTTCGCTTTTGGCGCGGGCGACGGCATCCAGGGTCCGGAAGCGTTCGTAATGCGCGTGGCCCAGAGCGGTAATCACCGCGGCGTCGGGCGGGGCCAGATCGCACAGCGCGCGGATTGATCCGGGGCCGTAGGCGCCCATTTCACAAAGAAAGAATTTATGATGCGGGGTCAGGGTTTCGCGCACGACGCGGGCGATGCCCATCGCGGTGTTGACCGAACCGGGCGTGGCCAAAGTCGGCCCGAATTGCGAGAGGATGTGGGCGAGGATGTGCTTGGTCGAGGTCTTGCCGAACGAACCGGTGATGCCGATGGTGAAGGGTTTGAGATCGGCCAGCCTTGCATGCGCCTCGTTCCAGAAACGTTGCTGGATCTGCGCCTCGTACGGGGCGGCGAGCAGGTTGGCGAAGACCAGCACGAAGGGCACGGCCTGAATCATCACGACCCACGGCAGCAACGGTACGTGCATGGAAATCAACGAAATCGCGGCCAGCGCGAAGACCCCTTCGGCAATCCAGGCGATACGCGCGGCGCGCGCGGTCATGGCCAGTTTCTTTTTGCCGGTCAGGCGCGGATCGGGTTCGACCCAGCCGATGATCGCGATGCACAGGGCGGCGATGGCGTCGAAAAACGGCGCGAAAATAGGCAGCAGCAGTGCCGGAACCGCAAGCAGCAGCGCGCAGATCGACGCCTTGCGGTCGAAATTGCGGCCGCGGACCAGCCATTGCACGAAGCGCGCGGGGTCGTAATCGTCCTGCTGGAAGATGTGCAGGTAGGTCAGGGTGCGGCGAAACGCGAAAAATAGAAACGCGATCGCAAGAATGGTGTCGGCCAGCGTGTTCATATGGGCGTCTTCATGGTTGAGCGTTCATGCCTCGTCCAGAAAGGTTTGGATCAGGGCCGCCACCTGATGCCGGCCCGCCCCCAGAATGCCGTTATGATCGAAGCCGTCAAGCACGTGCAGCTGCGATCCGTGGATTTTCGCATGCAGGCGGTGCGCCATTTCCGGCGGCGTATCGCGGTCGTTTGCGCCGACGACGATCAGGGTGGGGCAGGCGATCTGCTCCGCCTCCTGCCCCAGATCCTCGTTGACGATGCGCACGAAACTATCGCGCAGAACGCCCGCGCGGCGGTAATCGGATGACCCGAAACGGGCGCGCAGCGCGTCGCGGCGCGGGCCTTCCGGCACCATGTGCTTGAGCGTCTTGAAGGTGTAGACACGTGCGTTGTGCGAAATTTTCTGGAACATGGTGCGGCGGCGGCGCAGGCCCGCCGGTGCGATCAGCGCCAGTTTCCGGAATAGGCCGGGATAATGCGCGGCAAGCTGGATGCCGACGCGGCAGCCGAAGCTGTGCCCGACCCAAAGCGCAGCCGGCGCGGGCAGGGTTTTGAGGAATTGCGCGGCGGCGTCGGCGAATTCGCGTGTGCCCCACGCTTCCGGCGGGGGCGGTGTCGCGCCGTGACCGGGAAAATCGATCAGATACGAGGTGGCGATGCCCGCAAGGCTTTGCGCCAGCGGGGCGAAGGCCTCGCCGCTGTGTCCCCAGCCATGCGCCCAGACGATTGTCGCCGGGCCGGTGCCGATTTGCCTTATATTCATCATGTTACCGACTTGATTCACCTGTCGAATTGCTTTGAGATGGCGATTAAATGGCGATTATAGGTCAGGGATTGCAAATGAAAAAGCGCATAGCGGTATTTATCGGCGGGCGAAGCCCGGAACACGATGTCAGTGTTGTTACAGGGCTTCAGGCGTTTCAGGCACTGGATCGGGCGAAATTCGACCCGTTTCTGGTTTATGTCAGCCTGACCGGGGAATGGTTCGTGGGTTCGGCCCTTGAGGATCGGGCGAATTACATCCCGACCCCGGAAACCCGCCGGATGCTTACCCGCGTCAGTCTGGACAGCAATGCCGACCCGATGGGGCGCGGGCATTTGATTCCTGAGAAGAAGGGGCTGTTCGGGCGGGCCGTGCCGATCGATTTTGATGCCGCGCTGCTGGCGTTTCACGGGCTGTTCGGCGAGGATGGCGGATTTCAGGGAATGCTTGAAAGCGCCAACGTACCCTATACCGGGATGCGGACCATGGCATCGGCGGTGTTGATGGACAAGGCCGCGACCAAGCGGGTGCTGGCGGGGACGAACGTGCCGCAGCTGCCCTTCGCGGTCATCGAACGGCCGTATGACGGGATGCATGTGGACGCCGGGGCGGTGGCGGCGCAGCTTGGCAACATCGCCTTCCCCGTCATCGTCAAACCCGCGCATCTGGGGTCGTCGATCGGGGTCGGGCGGGCGACCAGCGCCGAGGAGGTGGCGGCGATGCTGCCCGCGATCTTCGCGCTGGACCATCAGGCGATGGTCGAGCCGTTCGTCGAGAATTTGGTCGAATACAACGTCGCGGTCAGCGCGGTTTTCGGCGATCTGCGCACCAGCGCGATCGAGCGACCGAAACGCGCGAGCGATCTTCTGGACTTCAAGCAGAAATACATGTCGGGCGGCGGCACCAAAAAGGCGGGCGGGCAAAAGACGCCCGGTCAGTCGAGCGAGGGGATGCTGAGTCTGACGCGCGACATCAACCCCGACCTGCCGCCGGGCATGGCGGAAAAAATCCGCGGCTGGGCCGAGGCGGTGTTCCGCGCGGTCGGCGGCAGCGGCGCGCCGCGGCTGGATTTCCTGTCGAACGAAAAGACCGGCGAGGTCTGGTTCAACGAAGCCAATCCCTGCCCCGGCAGTCTGGGGTTCTTTTTGTGGGAGGCCGCGGAAAAGCCGGTTTTGTACACCGCGTTTTTAAGCGCGCTGATCGCCGAGGCGTTCGCGCTGCACGCGCGCGCGCAGCTTCCCGCCGATCCCACCTTGCGCGACGCGCGGCTGTTCGCGCGTCCGTTCAACTGTTAGATGGCGCGCGGCACGCGCCGGGCGGAGATGAAGGCGCGCCTGACGCCGCGGCGCCTGAGCTGGCTTGGCTGGTTCTGGGGGCGGGTATGGTTCGCGACCAAGATCGCAATCGCGATCGTCGCCGTGGCCGGGCTTCTGGCCTGGGCTTTGGCCAAGGGATATGTCGTTGCCGCCGGGCAATGGGCAGAATCGCGCATCGTCGCGGCCAGCGCGGATATGGGCCTGCGTATCGACAAGGTCACGGTGGACGGGATGCGTTATGTCGATCCGGCGACTTTGCGCCGCGCGATCGGGGTCGAAACGGGCGACGCGCTTTTGGGCGTGGACATCGCGGAGGCGCGCGTGCGGCTGGTCGCGATACCGTGGGTGCGCGATGCGCATCTGCGCCGGGTGTGGCCGGATACACTGATCGTCGCGCTGGATGAACGCGTACCCGCCGCAATTCAAGGCGACGCGCCGGGTGGGCCCGCGGTGATCGACGGTACGGGCGTGGTGCTGACGCATGACGACCCGGCGCGGTTCGGCAAATTGCTGATGGTCGCAGGCGCGGGCGCGGGGCCGCTTGCGGGTGCGTTGATCTCGCTGTTGAACGGGCAGCCGGAGCTTGCGGTGCGCGTGACGCGCGCCGCGCTCGTTTCCGGGCGGCGGTGGGATCTTACGCTGGATAATGGTACGGTCCTGCGCCTGCCCGATGACGATCCGGGCCTTGCGCTTGCCCGCGCGGCGCAGGCACAGACGGAAGACCATGTGTTCGATCAAGGGTATTCGGGCATCGACCTGCGGCAGAAAGACCGCATCATTCTGGAAGGCGCGCCCGCAAAAACGCCGGATGCGCTATCAAAAGACGGGAATCACGGTTAAATTTCACGAATCATGATCAGGCACAAACCCAAGCCCAAGGGCACCATCATCGCGGCGCTGGACATCGGGTCCACGAAAATCGCCTGTTTCATCGGGCGGGTCACGGACGAGCAGGGCGGCGTTTCGGTCATCGGCATCGGGCATGTGGCGTCGCGTGGGGTCAAGGCGGGGACGGTCACCGACCTTCTGGCCGCCGAGGAATCGATCAGGCAGGCGGTTCACGCCGCCGAAACCATGGCGGTCGGCGAGATGAAGGGGTATCCGCTGCGCGACGTCGTGACCGGCGTGCCGACCATGTACACGGAAAGCCACAAGACCGCGATCGATATCGCGATGCTGGGTCACGAGGTGGGCGAGGGCGATATCCGCCGCGCGATCCAGCGGGCGCAGAAGCAAGACCAGCGCGAGGGGCGGACACTGATCCACGCCATCGCCGCCGGGTATGCCATCGACGGGCATCGCGGCATCGAGGAGCCGCGCGGCATGGCGGGGCAGCGCCTGCGCGTCGACGTCAACGTCGTGACCGCGGAAAGCCCGGCGCTGGTGAATATCGCCCGCTGCGTCGAACGCACGCATCTGGATATCGAGGCGCTGTGCGTGCCGCCTTATGCCGCGGGCCTGTCCAGTCTGGTCGCGGACGAGATGGACCTTGGCTGCACCGTCATCGACATGGGCGGCGGCGTGACCAGTTTTGCCGTGTTTCGCGAAGGCGCGATGATTCATGCCGGGGCGATTCCGGTGGGCGGCGCGCATGTGACCAACGACGTTGCGCGCGGCCTGAACACCCGCGCGCAGGAGGCCGAGCGCATCAAGATTTTGTATGGTTCGGCGCTTACGTCCTCCACCGACGATTCGGAACTGATCGATGTGCCGCAGCTGGGCGAGGAGGAAGAATCCCAGCCCAACCACATCCCGCGTTCGTATCTTGTTTCCATCATCCAGCCGCGGCTTGAGGAGGTATTCGAGATGGTGCGCGCGCGGCTTGACGATTCCGGGTTGAGCGCGGCGATGGGGCGGCGCGTGGTGCTGACCGGCGGCGCGGCCCAGACGCCGGGAATGCGCGATCTGGCCGGGATGATTCTGGGCAAGCAGGTGCGGCTGGGCCGTCCGGTGCGGATCAAGGGGCTGCCCGATGCAACGTCCGGACCGGCCTTCGCCGCCACGGCAGGGCTTTTGCATTATGTCTGCGAGCGGGCGGACGAATTGCCGCAATACAGTGGACGGCACGACGCCGCCGAAGGCACGTTGGTCGCACGCGCCCAGCGCTGGCTGCGCGAGAACTGGTGAAGAACGCCTTATAAACCTGTGGATAACCGCCGAGTAAGCAGGGGATGGATTCACTTTTTTCTTCCGTGACTCTTGCCGCGCGTGAATCGAAGCATTTACACTTTTCAAAGTGATTTGTTGCTGCCGGTTTCCCGCCGGTTTCGCATCGCCCCAAATGCTTCAAACCGCGCCGCCCGCAAGGTGGTTTTTCAAGGATTTATACGGCCCATGCTGAACCTGACCGCCTCCATTCCCGACCAAGACCGGGATCTTTCGCCGCAAATCACCGTTATCGGCGTGGGCGGTGCCGGCTGCAACGCCGTCAACAACATGATCGCCAGCAAGCTGGAGGGGGTGCGCTTCATCTCCTGCAACACCGACGCGCAGGCGCTCAAGCACAGTCTTTCGCAAACCCGGCTGCAACTGGGGTCGCGCATCACGTCGGGCCTTGGCGCTGGGTCCAAGCCTGAAATCGGCCGCGCCGCCGCCGAGGAATCGATCGACCAGATCATCGCCGAAATGGAAGGCGCGCACATGGTGTTCATCACCGCCGGGATGGGCGGGGGCACCGGCACCGGCGCCGCGCCGGTCATCGCGCGCGCCGCGAAAGAGGCGGGCATCCTGACCGTGGGCGTGGTCACCAAGCCGTTCCATTTCGAGGGCGCGCACCGTATGCGCATGGCTGAAACCGGGCTTTCGGAGATGCAGCAATACGTCGATACGCTGATCGTCATTCCGAACCAGAACCTGTTTCGCATCGCGAACGAAAAAACGACTTTCGCCGAGGCGTTCAAACTGGCCGACTCTGTTTTGCAATCCGGCGTGCGCGGGGTCACCGACCTGATGGTCATGCCGGGCTTGATCAATCTTGATTTCGCGGATGTCCGCAGCGCGATGATGGAAATGGGCAAGGCGATGATGGGCACCGGCGAAGCCACGGGCGAGCGCCGCGCGGTCGAGGCCGCGGAGCGTGCGATCAACAATCCGCTGCTCGACGACATCTCGATGAAGGGCGCGAAGGGCGTCATCATCAACATCACCGGCGGCTACGACATGACCCTGTTCGAGGTGGACGAGGCGTGCAACCGTATTCGCGACGAGGTCGACGCCGACGCCAACATCATCTTCGGATCGACCTTCGACGAAGGGCTGGAAGGCGTGATGCGTGTGACCGTGCTGGCCACCGGTATCGATACCGAAGGCGCGCGCCGCCAGCGTCCGATCCGTGGCTCCAACACCAATGCGGTCGCGCCGCAAGGCGTGCAGCACGCCACGGAACAGCGTCCGATGCCGCAGCAGGGCACGCTTTCAGGTCAGCCGATGGGCATGGATTATTCGGCCGCGTCCGCGCCGCAAGGTGGTATGTACGGTTCAGCCAGCGGCGTGCAATCGCAACTGGTGGTGCCGCCTTTGACCTCGCGCGTTTCGGCGCCTGCCATCGCGCAGACCCCGGTTTACGCGCAGGAAGGCACGACGATGCGCAAAATCGAAACCGGCGGCGGCGATATGTATCAACAAGCCGAGCTGGGGATCGCGCCGCAGGGCGCGCCCGCCGGTTACGGCGCAGGCACCTACGGTGCGGGGCAGCCTACGGTCGCGGCCTCAGCTGCCGAGGTCAACCGCGGTATCCGCCATGCCGGGGCGTTCATTCCGCCGCGTCCGGTCGATCCGGAAAGCGCGCGCGGTTTCGGCGGCGCGCAGGTGCCCGCGATGCCGTCCCCGCAGCGTCCGCAAATGCCGGTGTTCGAGGATGACAACGCCTTCGCGCCCGATCTGTCGGCACGGCCCGCGGGGTTGCAGCTCAACCCGCCGGTGCCGGGTCAGCGTTCGGCCAGAAAACCGTCGCTGTTCGACAAGATCGCGGGCATGTTCTCGGAACATGACGACGATGCGGGCGACGACCAGGATGGCGGCGCGCACGGTTCGCAAGGCGGCACGGCGCAGGGCGGGGGGCTATTTTCCAGCTTCGCCGTGCGGCGCGGCGGCGGCCAGGCCATGGAAGCCGCGCCTATGCAGCAAGTCCAACCGCAGCAACCGATCGTGACACCGGCCGTTCAGGCTCAACCACCGGTCCAGCAGCCGCAGCAGCAGGCCGCGCCGGGCGCCGATCTGGATATTCCGGCCTTCCTGCGGCGGCAGGTTTCGTAAGGCCGTTTTCAACCAATACGAAAGCCCGCCGGTCATGGCGGGCTTTTTTATCGATAACCAAAGGTCAGGACCATGGATTGTTCCGCCATCGTGTGCCGTCTTTTCAAGCCGGAGGAATGGGGGATTTTGCGCGATATCCGTTTAAGCGCGCTTAAGGACACGCCGCAGTTTTTCGGCAGTAATTTCGCCAGAGAAAAGGATATGCCAGAGGTGTACTGGCGGGAAACGGCGCATTCGGAAAACTGTGTCACCGCCGGACTTTTCGACGGCACGCAGGTCATGGGCATCATGGGGATCGCCACGATGAAGGCGGATGCCAGCGGCGAAAGCGCGGTTTTATGGGGCACGTATATCAGCCCGGCATGGCGCGGCCGTGGGTTGGCGAAAAAGCTGTATGGGGTTCTTTTGGCGTATGCGGCAGCGCGCGCGGACTGGAAACATGTTTATATCTCGCATCACGAAAGCAACGCGGCATCGCGGCGCGCGACCCTGTCGCAGGGATTCGTTTATTCGCACAACGGAAACACCGCCCGCGCTTATGACGGCGTGAGGGATGTCGAGATGTTTTACACGCTTGAGCTTGCGACTATCCGCAGGTGATGTCGCGGATCACGCCTTTTTTGTCGAGTTTGAAATTGACGCGGTTGGCGACAAAATCACCCGAAACGGCGTTGCCGGGCACGATAATGCGGGTGGGCGACTTGAACTTGATCTTGTCGAGTTCGCTGACCGGCTTGCCGATCAGGCCTTTGGGGAATTCGCAGGTGTTGGGCGGCGCGTCATAGCCTTTTTCCTCGCGCACGATCTGGCTTAGGGTTTCACCTGTTCCGCCGCCCGTGCTTGCGCAAGCCGCAAGGCCGCAAGCCGACAGGAGGAGCGCGAGGGTCAAAAAGCGTTTTACAACAACATTTTTCATGGTGTGTCTTTATAGCGGGTCTGTAACATTGCGCAACAGGCGGTGATTATTCCTTTTGAACAGGTTTCCGTAGCATGAACGTTGAGATAACGGGTTTCGTTCCCGCCAGCCTTTTACAAGACGGTCGTTTACGCCATGCAACACACGCTCAGACAGCCTTCGGCGGTCATTCGCGGCACCGGCCTGCACACAGGGCGGGTCAGTGCGGTTCAAGTGCTGCCCGCGCCGCAGGACACCGGAATCGTGTTCGAGCGCAAGGATCTGGCCGGTATCGCGACCTATGTTCCGGCGCTGTACGACCGGGTGGCGGCGGAAAAATCGACGCGTTGCACATTTCTGGAAAATGAAGCGGGCGTGATGGTCCAGACCCCGGAACACCTGATGGCCGCGCTGGCCGGGTACGGGATCGACAACGCCATCGTCCAGATCGATGGGCCGGAGGTTCCGTTGATGGACGGCAGCGCCCAGCCCTTCCTTGCCGCGCTTATGGATGCGGGGCGCAAGCAGCAGGGCGCGCGCGACGTCATCGAGATATTGAAGACCGTGCGCGTGCAGGACGGCGACAAATTCGCCGAGCTTCGCCCGCTTGCACCGGGGCAGGGCGCGCATCTGCATATCGATTACAGCATCGCCTTTGACCGGCTGGGCGCGCAGCACATGACGCTGGATCTGACCGACGTTTCGGCCTTCGCGCAGGTCGCGGATTCGCGCACCTTCACCAAGCGTTCGGATGTCGAAAAACTGCTGGCCGCAGGCCTGATCAAGGGCGGGTCGATCGACAGCGCCCTGATCATCGACGATATGCCGGGCGCCGACGGAGCGCCCGCGCCGGACGTGTTTTACAACCGCGCGCGCCATGCGGACGAGCCCGTGCGGCACAAGATCATGGATGCGATCGGCGATCTGGCGCTAGCCGGACGGCCGATCATCGGCCAGTTCGTGTGCGCCTATGGCGGGCACGCGTTGACCAACCAGTTGTTGCGCGCCTTGTTCGATACGCGTTGCGCGTGGCGCACGGTGCGCGAGCTTTCAGGCATCCAAACCCCGGTTCCCGCGGGTATTTTCGCCGCTGAAACCGGCGATTTCGCTCGCCTCTAGACACTCCCTTATCCCGCCGATATTCTGGCCCCGTTCAAGAAACACGTTCTTAACGACGGTGGTGGTTTTATGCGTATTTTCCTGTTACTCGCCTTCGTGCTGACGCTGGCCGCGTGCGGCACCAGCAGCAAAAAGCAGGAGGACGCGGCGCTGACCGCCGATCGCCCGGTCGAGCAGATCTATAACGAAGCCGCCGACGCGATGGACGCGAACAGCTACCGCAAGGCGGCGAAGCTGTTTGCCGAGGTCGAACGCCAGCACCCTTACTCGCAATGGGCAACGCAGGCCGATTTGATGCGCGCCTTTGCCCTGTACAAGGATGCGCAGTATGACGAGGCGGCGGTGACGCTTGATGATTTCATCCGGCTGCATCCAGGATACAAGGACATCGATTACGCGTATTACCTGCGTGGGTTGTGCGATTACGACCAGATCACCGACGTCAAGCGCGATCAGGAAACGACGGCGCAGGCCTTGCAAAGTTTCGACACGCTTTTGCGCCTGTTCCCGGAAAGCAAATATGCGCGCGATGCCAAGCTTAAGCGCGATCTCACACTTGACCACCTGGCCGGCAAGGAAATGGATATCGGCCGGTATTACCTGACGCGCGGCTATTACACCGCCGCGGTCAAGCGTTTCATGGTCGTGGTGCATGATTACCAGACCACCACCCACGTGCCCGAAGCGTTGCACCGGCTGGTGGAGGCGTATCTGCACATGGGGCTGGTCGACGAGGCGACGCGCGTCGCGGCGGTGCTTGGCTATAACTATCCGGGCAGCAAGTGGTATGCGGATTCCTATCGCATCCTTAACCCGCAACAGCGTGAAAAGCTGATGGACGACCGCAGCTTCAAGGACCGCACCATCGACGCGCTGTTCAAGCCGGAATAGCGATTCCGAGCCGGAAAACGCCGGTTCGTGCTAGGAATAGGGGATGTTGCAACGCCTTTCCATTCGTGACGTGGTGCTGATCGATGCGCTGGACATCGAGGCAGGGGCAGGGCTGTGCGCCTTGACCGGCGAAACGGGCGCGGGCAAATCCATCCTGCTGGACGCCTTGGGTCTTGCGCTGGGTGCGCGGGGGGATGCGGGGTTGGTACGCGCGGGCGCGGCGCAGGCCAGCGTCGGTGCGGTGTTTCAACTGCCGAAAGATCACCCGGTTTTCGCGCTGCTGGACGAACAGGGAATCGCACATGAAGGCGACGGCGCATTGATGTTGCGCCGTCAGATCGCCGCCGACGGGCGCAGCAAGGCGTTCATCAACGACCAGATGGCCGGCGTGGCGCTTTTGCGCAGCGTGGGCACGCTTGTGGTCGATATTCACGGACAATTTGAAACTTACGGGCTTATGGACGCACGCATGCATCGCGCGACGCTGGATGCGTTCGCGGGGGCGGATTCGCGGCGCGTGCGTGAAGCGTGGGATTCATGGCGCGGGGCGGAGGCGGAACGCGCCGCGCTTTGCGCGCAGATCGTCGAAGCGCGGCGCGATCAGGAATACTGGCAGCAGGCAGGCGACGATCTGGGCGCACTGGCCCCACAGGCGGGGGAGGAGGACGCGCTGCACGCGCGGCGCACGCAATTGTCGGCGCGTGCGCAGATCGAGGCGGCGTTCACCGAGGCGCGTGCGATGCTGGAGGGCGAGGCCGGGGCCTTGGCCATGCTTAACCGCGCATGGAAAACCCTTGATCGCGCGGCGGGCAAGGCGGGCGAAGGTTTACGTGCCGCGACCGAGGCACTGGACCGCGCCGGGGGCGAGATGAATGCGGCGCTGGAGGTGCTTGAGCGTTGGTTCGACGCGGGCGAGGGCGGGCCGGACACGCTTGAGGCGGTGGACGACCGGTTGCACGCGCTGCGCGCGGCGGCACGTAAATTCCAGTGCCGGGTCGACGACCTGCCCGCGCTGCAGGAGGATATCGCGCGGCGGCTGGCCGCGATCAGGGATGATGACGGGCGGCTGGCTGCGCTGGAGCGTGCGGCCTTGTCCGCGCGGCGGGTGTACGAGGATGTTGCGGCGGCGTTGAGCAAGCAGCGCGTGGCGGCGGCAAAAAATCTGGATGCGCGGATCATGGCGGAGCTTGCGCCGATCAAACTTGAAAAGGCGCGGTTTGAAACGAAAATCACCGCACTGCCAGAGGATCAATGGGGGCCGGATGGCCGCGAAAGCATAGAGTTTCTGGTCGCCACGAATCCCGGCACGGCAGCAGGGCCGATCGAAAAGGTCGCATCGGGCGGCGAGCTGTCGCGATTCATGCTGGCGATCAAGGTGGTGCTGGCCGCAAGTTCGCCGGTCGCGACGCTGGTGTTCGACGAGGTCGATTCCGGTCTGGGCGGTGCCACGGCCGACGCAGTGGGCGAAAGGCTGTCCGCTTTGGCCCATGCGGGGCGGCAGGTTCTGGTGGTGACGCATTCGCCGCAGGTGGCGGCGCGCGCCGATCATCACTGGATCGTCGCCAAGGGCGCGAATGACGGTGCAATACGCACTACGTTGTATGTGCTGGGTGAACGCGCATCGCGGGCGCAGGAAATCGCGCGGATGATTTCGGGCGCAAACGTCACGCGCGAGGCGCTGGCCGCCGCAGACCGGCTGTTGCAGGAGGCGTCGTGAGCGCGGACGATAACGGCGAACAGCGGGAGGCGCAGGCGCGGCATGCGGCGTTGGCGGCGGCGCTGGCGCGGCACGACGCGCTGTATTACCAGAAAGACGCGCCGGAGATCACGGACGCCGAATATGACGCGCTGCGGCGCGAGATCGAGGCGATCGAGGCCGCGCATCCCGAACTTGCCGGTCCGCAAAGCCCGACCCGGCGCGTGGGCGCCCGGCCTGCGGGCGGTTTTGGCAAGGTGCGCCATCTTGTGCCGATGCTCAGCCTTGGCAACGTATTCAGCGCGGAGGAACTGGACGAATTTTTCGCGCGCGTGCGTAATTTCCTGAATCTGCCGGAAGGCGCCTGCGTTGCGTTTCTGGGCGAGCAGAAAATCGACGGGTTGTCGTTATCGCTGCGTTACGAGGGACGAAAACTGGTGCAGGCCGCGACGCGCGGCGACGGCGAGGAGGGGGAGGACGTCACGGCCAATGTGCGCACGCTTTCCGATTCCGAAATTCCGCAAAGCCTGCCCAAGGACGCGCCGGACAGCATCGACATCAGGGGCGAGGTGTATATGACCAAGGCCGCGTTCGCGGCTTTGAACACCGCGCAGGCACAGGCCGGGCGGCCCCTGTTCGCCAATCCGCGCAATGCGGCGGCGGGTAGTCTAAGACAACTGGATTCCGGCATCACGGCGGGGCGGACGCTTGGTTTTTTTGCCTATGCGCTGGGTGCAAGCGCCATGCCCGTGGCCGGATCGCAGGCCGGGATTCGCGCGGCGCTGTTGCGTTGGGGGTTTCGTGTGCCGGAGCCATCCATCGTTGCCGACACGGCAGCGGGATTGATGGCGTATTACGAGCGTATCGCGGCGCTGCGCGCGGATCTGCCGTATGACATAGACGGCGTGGTGTACAAGGTCGACGATCTGGCGTTGCAGGCGCGGCTTGGCTTTGTCGCGCGTGCGCCGCGCTGGGCCGTTGCGCATAAATTCCCGGCGGAAAAGGCCGTGACGCGGGTCAACGCCATCACCGTGCAGGTCGGGCGCACGGGCGTTCTGACGCCGGTGGCCGAGCTTGAGCCGGTCAATGTCGGCGGGGTGCTGGTTTCGCGCGCGACGCTGCATAACGAGGACGAGATCGCGCGCAAGGACATCAGGGTGGGCGACAGCGTAACCATCCAGCGCGCGGGCGATGTGATACCGCAGGTTCTGGGGTATCTGCCGGACAGGCGTCCGGCGGATTCGCAAGCGTTTGAATTTCCGCATGTCTGTCCTGCATGCGGGTCGCAGGCCATCCGCGAGGAAGGCGAGGTCGCGCGGCGCTGCACCGGCGGTTTGATCTGTCCGGCCCAGGCGGTCGAAAGGTTGCGGCATTTCGTGTCGCGCGGTGCCTTAGACATCGAGGGCATGGGCGAAAAGATCATTCAAGAATTATGGACGGAAGGGCTGGTGCGCTCTCCCGCCGATATATTCAGGCTGGAGGCGCGGGATAAAGACAGTCTTACGCCCTTGCGCGCGCGGGAAGGCTGGGGCGAGGTTTCGGCACGCAACCTGTTCGCGGCGATCGCGGCGCGGCGGCATATTCCGCTTGACCGGTTCGTCTATGCGCTGGGGATTCATCAAGTCGGCGAGGCGACGTCGAAAAAACTGGCCAAAAACTATCATGACATTGCGGCGTTGGCGGCGGCGATGCGCGCGGCGCAGGACGAAAGCGGCGAGGCCTATGCACGGTTGGTCGAAATCGATGATATCGGGCCGAGCGTGGCGGACGATCTGATCGGGTTTTTCACCGAGGCGCATAATATCGCGCTGCTCGACGATCTGCTGGCGCAGGTCGCGGTCGAGGATTTCGTCGCGCCAGACACCAGCGGCAGCAAGGTTGCGGGTAAGACCGTGGTGTTCACTGGCACGCTGGAGACGATGTCGCGCGACGAGGCCAAGGCGCAAGCCGAGCGGCTGGGCGCGAAAGTTTCAGGCAGCGTGTCGTCGCGCACCGATTACGTGGTGGCCGGAGCGGATGCTGGATCGAAACTGAAAAAGGCCAAGGATCTGGGTGTCGCGGTTTTGAGCGAAGCCGAGTGGCGGGAATTGGCACGTTGAAGCGCGCGAATCCATGGCTCGGTTTCGCAATCGGCGTCGAATTTGCGTCACGATAATACCCCGGACAAGCCGGGGTATGCGCGATCATTCGGATGCTTTAGTAGGAACGGCGGAGTTCGCCGAGTTTTTTCATCGCGGCGTCATAGACCGCCCCGGCCTCGCGCCGTTCGGTGAAGCCCTTGCCGCCGCTCATGCGGGTGAGGGAGTCGTCGAGCGCCTTGGAAAGTTCCTCCGCCACCTGAAGGTCGCGTTGTTCAAGCGCGAGTTGCAGGGCGTGCAGGATGCGGTCGGAAAGGCGTTTGAATTCGAGTGGCATCAGGCCTGCTCCATCCGCAGTTTGTCCAGGGTCTTCATCGCGGCGTCGTAATCGGTGGTGAAATCGCGGCGTTCGACATAGCGGTGGCCATCGGGGGTGCGGGTCAGTGCGATTTCAAGCGCGCGCGCAAGACGTTCGGACACGACCAGATCATTCTGTTCCAGCGAAAGCTGCAGGGCGTACAGGACACGGTCGGAAAGGCGTTTGAATTCCATGGCATTAGATTACTGCGCGGGCACATGCTTGGCAATATAACCCATGTCACATAAATCGACTGGATTATGTGGCCGCTCATACGCCGCTTAGGCTTCGCGCGCATAAGCTCGCGCGGCGACGGTCGTCGCCGTTTTAGCCGCTCATACGCCGCTTAGGCTTCGCTCGCATAAGCTCGCGCGGCGACGGTCGTCGCCGTATGGTGCGGCATATCGTGGTCGTTTTATATGAACCGCGCCGTAAAAGCCTCGAACCCGGCCCAGAACAAATCGCGATATTGATCACGCTCCATCATGACCTCGTGCAGGGCGCCGGGAACGGGCAGAATTTCGACGTTCGGCAAATACCGGGCGGCGCGGTCGATGGCTGGATTGGCGATCACCGCGTCGGCACCGGAACGAACCATCAGGCAGGGCGTGTGGACGGATGCCAGATAATCTGGCTGCGCGGCAAGGCGCATGGTTCGGAATGCCGCGCGCACCCATTGCATCGTCACGCCGCCCATGCGCAGTTCCGGTTTGTGGGTCATCCAGTATTTCTGCATCGCCGCGCGCTCAGGGTCGCTGGTCAGCAGGCGCAGGCCCAGCGTCATGCGTTCGGCGCTCCACGGGCCGTTGCCGGGGGCGTAGGATTCGTCCATCCCGATCGCGCACAGCGTTTCGGCCAGCGGCCCCCCCGCCCAGTCCGGAACCGGCAGGCCCAGCATCGGCGCGGTCATCACCGCCGCCACGAACAGGTCCGGACGGTCGTGCAACAAGCGCAGGCCGATCTGTCCGCCCATGGAATGGGCGAGCATGATGCGCGGCAGATTGGCAGGCAGGGGGGCGCGGGCGATAAAGGCCTCGGCGTCGGCGACATCAAGCGCGAAATCGTCGTGGTGGCGCCGGGCGCGGTCGCCCGCGCGCCAGGACAGGCCCTGTCCGCGCCAGTCGATGCAGGCCAGCGCGAAATCACGGCGCAGCAGGTCGTGCGCGACCTCGAAATATTTTTCGGCATATTCGGAAAGGCCCGGCAGGATATAGATGCAGGCGCGCGGATTTTCAGGTGCGGCCCAGCCAAGGCGCAGAAATTGCCCTGGACGGGTTTCCAGCCGGTCGGTCCATTGCCAACCGGCGGGGATGGTAAAACGCTCGGGAAGATTTTGCATATTGCAGTAAAACCTGTTATTGCACCAGCATGGCAGAGGCCGCAGAAAAACCAAAGGGCGAAGCGCCTGATTTACGGTACCAGTTTACGCTGGCCGCAATCGGGCCGTATGTCGTCATTCGGCTTCGCGATCCCGACCGGCGCGCGCAGATCTATCACTACGACAAGGATAAGTCGAAAGAAGGCCGGCTTTCGCTGTTGCTGGGTTATGCGGCTGCGCTCTCTGTCGTTTGGAAAGCAAGCGCTTACGTGGCCGTGCGCTATCCCTGGCAGATGGGTCTTCCGGCTTCGCTTGCCGTCAGCGTTTTCATTGCGATGGTTTCCCCGTTGCCGGGCCGGGTGGTGTTGCGAAACCGTTTCAGCGAAGTGGCGAAATCAAAAAACTTCAATGATTTCGCAGGTATCACGTTTCCGATCAGTGCCCAGACCCATGCGGCGATGCTTGCGGATTTGCAGGCGAAAAAATTCCGGTTTTATTCCTCGGGGCTGTATAACTGCGCGCATTTTTTCACCGGGCTGATGCGGCGGCACGGATTGCCCGCGCCCACGGGCATCATCCAGACGCCGGGCAGCACGCGGCGCTGGATCCGCGCACAGCGCGCCTTGAGGCGTTCGGAAGCGTCGGTGCCGGCGCTTACTGTTCCAACGCCTTGATGATGTCCTCGGACATTTTCTTGGCGTCGCCAAGCAGCATCATCGTATTTTCGTTGAAGAAAAGCGGGTTATCGACACCGGCGTAACCCGTGCCGAGCGAGCGTTTGACGAACAGCACCGTTTTGGCTTTTTCGACATCAAGCACCGGCATGCCGTAAATCGGCGATTTTGGGTCGTTCTTGGCGGCGGGGTTGGTGATGTCGTTGGCGCCGATGACGAAAGCGACGTCGGTTTGCCCGAAATCGCGGTTGATGTCGTCAAGTTCGAGCACGTCGTCATAGGGCACGTTCGCCTCGGCCAGCAGGACGTTCATGTGGCCGGGCATCCTGCCCGCGACGGGATGGATGGCGTAGCGGACCTGCACGCCTTCCTTCTTGAGTGTATCGGCCATTTCGCGCAAGGCGTGCTGGGCCTGCGCCACCGCCATGCCGTAACCGGGCACGATGATCACCGAGGCCGCGTTTTTCAGGATGAAGGCCGCGTCCTCGGCCGAGCCGATCTTGACCGGCCGGTCGCCGCTTGCGGCGGCGGCACCGGAATCCGCCGCATCGCCGCCGAACCCGCCGAGCAGCACGTTGATGAAAGAGCGGTTCATGCCCTTGCACATGATGTAGGAAAGAATGGCGCCGCTGGCGCCGACCAACGCGCCGACGATGATCAGCAGCGGGTTTTGCAGCGTGAAACCAATGCCCGCCGCCGCCCAGCCGGAATAGGAATTGAGCATCGAAACGATGACCGGCATGTCGGCCCCGCCGATCGGGACGATCAGGGTGATGCCCAGCACCAGCGCCACGGCGACGATGGCGAAGAACACGAAATTCCATTCGGTCGCGCAGAAGGCAAGGATGAGCACCAGCATCGCGCCGCCAAGCGCGGCGTTGAGCATGTGCTGGCCCGCGAAGGTCAGCGGCTTTCCGGAAATCAGGCCCTGAAGCTTGCCGAAAGCGATGATCGACCCCATGAAGGTGATCGCGCCGATGGCGGCGCCGAGCGACATTTCGACCAGCGAGGTCAGCGCGATGGCCCCGCGCGAACCGATGCCGTAGGCGATGGGGTTGTAAAGCGCGGCGGTGGCGATGAACACGGCGGCAAGGCCGACCAGCGAGTGGAAGGCGGCCATGAGTTGCGGCAGCGCGGTCATTTCAACCTTTTTGGCGATGCCCGCGCCGACCATGCCGCCAAGCGCGATGCCAAGCAGCGGGGTGATGTTGGCGTCGACGACGTCGAGCGAGAAGGTAGTGACGATCGCGATCGCCATGCCCAGCATGCCGTAAAGCACGCCGGTGCGGGCGCTTTCGGGCGAGGACAGGCCGCGCAGCGCCATGATGAAGGCGATGGCGGCGACGAGATACAGCAGGGCAGGCATGGTGGCCATTATTTTTTCGCCCCTTCCTTACGTTTGAACATGGAAAGCATGCGGCGGGTGATCAGGAAGCCGCCAAAAATGTTGACCGAGGCGAGGACGATCGCCATGAAGCCGAGCAGGGTGGAGAACCAGTAGCTGTCCTGCGGGGCGGCGGCGATAATGGCGCCGACGATGATGACCGAGGAAATCGCGTTGGTGATGCCCATCAGCGGCGAGTGCAGCGCGGGGGTCACCCGCCAGACCACGTAGTAACCGACAAAGCAGGCAAGCACGAAAATCGTGATGCCGGTCATCAGGAAGTTTTCGTGGCCGTTTCCGTAGTGCTGGGCCTGAAGGGCGACGTTGCCCGCCAGCGTGGTCATGTCCTGCGCCAGATCGGCGGAGCGCATGGCCAGGTCGCGGGCGTCCTGGATCAGGGTTTCGGAGGACATGATCAGGCTTCCTTGGATTCGGGTTTGCGTTTGAAAGCCGGTTTGTCGTCGGCTTTTTGTTCCGCCTTGGTTGGCGCTTTCGGTGTTTCGGATTTCGGCGTTTCCGCTTTTTTGGTTTCGGATACGCCACCAAGCAACTTATGGACCGCCTTGCCGTTATGGATCAGGGTGAAGCCCTGAATGATTTCATCCTCGAAATTAAAGACGGGCGCGGTTTTTTCCTTGCCCAGCAGCAGCGTCACGACATTGAGGACGTTGCGTGCGTAAAGTTGCGAGGCGTCAACCGCGATGCGTGCGGGCAGGTTGCCGTAGCCGATGATGGTGACGCCGTGTTTTTCGACGACCTTACCCTTTTCCGAAAGGGGGCAGTTGCCGCCGGCCTCGGTCGCCATGTCGACGATCACCGAACCCGGCTTCATCGATTTGACCATGTCGGGCGTGACCAGAACCGGCGCGGGGCGGCCGGGGATCAGGGCGGTGGTGATGACGATGTCCTGTTTCTTGATGGTTTCGGCGATCAAGGCGGCCTGCTGGCGCTTGTAATCCTCCGACATTTCCTTGGCGTAGCCGCCGGCGGTTTCGGCCTGTTTGGTTTCCTCGTTCTCCACCATCACGAAGGTCGCGCCGAGCGAGTGGACCTGTTCGCGCGCGGCGGCGCGCACATCGGTCGCCGAAACGACGGCACCCAGACGCCGCGCGGTCGCAATCGCCTGCAACCCGGCGACGCCCGCGCCCATGATGAAAACGCGCGCCGGTGCGACGGTGCCCGCGGCGGTCATCATCATCGGCATGGCGCGGCCATAGATCGACGCCGCCTCGATCACCGCGCGGTAGCCGGCAAGGTTGGCTTGCGAGGAGAGCACATCCATCGCCTGCGCGCGCGTGATGCGCGGCACGAGTTCGAGTGCGACGGCGGAGGCGCCGGTGCGTTCAAAGCGCGCGGCATCGCGGAACTGATAGGGCGACAACATGCCGATCAGGGTCGCGCCGGGTTTCATGCGTTCAAGAATATCGGCTTCGGGCTTTTGCACGCACAGGACGATGTCCGCGTCCTTGAGCGCGGTCAGCGCGTTGGGCACGATCCTGGCGCCGGCGGAAGCGAAGGTGTCGTCGCTGATCGCCGCGGATTCGCCCGCACCGGCCTGTACGGTCACGGATGCGCCCAGCGCCTCGTATTTGCGGACGGTTTCCGGCGTCGCGGCAACACGGGTTTCGTCGGGCGCGGTTTCCTTCAGGACAGAGATGGATAAGGCCACGGTCGCGGTTTCCTTGTGGTTCCGGTTTTTGACAAGCGGGGCCAGATTGCAACACTTTCAGCAGGTTGTGAAGCGTTATAGATCGTCTTTGTGCTTGAGCCACAGGACAAGGTCGGGCTCGGCCATCGGGCGGGCATAGAGATAGCCTTGCACCAGTTCGCAACCGTTTTTGAGCAGGATGTCCGATTCCTCTTGTTTTTCAACGCCTTCCGCGACGATGGACATGCCCAGACCCTTGGCCAGCGCGATGATCGCCTTGACCAGTGTCAGGCTGGCGTGGCTGGTGACCATTTCGACGACGAAGGAACGGTCGATCTTCATCGTGTCGATCGGGAAACGGTGCAGGTAAGAGAGCGAGGAATAGCCGGTGCCGAAATCGTCGAGCGCGACGGTCAGTCCCGCCTCGCGGCAGCGGCGCAGCGTGTTGATCGCGCCTTCCGGATCGTCGATCAGCATGCGTTCGGTGATCTCCAGCTTGACGCGCGAGGGATGCACGCCCGTGCCTTGCAGGGTTTCGGTGACGTGGTCGGCGAAATCCTCGGCCGCGAGGTCGAGGCCGGTGAAGTTGAGGGATATAAACCACGGATCGGGCAGGTCGTGGTCCATCTTCAGGCGGTTGAGCATGTAGACCGCCTCGCGCAGGGCCCATCGGCTGGCGTGGACGATCAGGCCCGAATCCTCGGCAATCGGGATGAACGTGGCGGGGCCGATCATGCCCTTGACCGGATGGTGCCAGCGCATCAGCCCCTCGAACCCCACGACCTGACCGTTCGCGATGTTGACGATGGGTTGGTAATGCAGGCGCAGCTGGTAACCCAAAATCGCTTCGCGGAAATCATGGGTCATCTTGATGGTTTCAAACGCCTTTTCGGAGACGGTGGCGGGTTTGGAATCGCCGCCGTCATCCTCGTCGTGCGCGATGCCGGAAAGCAGGGCGCGGTAGCGCGCGAGTATCGCGTGCACCACCATTTTCATCACCGGGTCTGCGTGTTCGAGGCGGCGTTCAAAATCCTCACGCCCGATGGCCAGCAGGGTACACGGCGTAATCGCACGTACCGTGGTCGGGCGCGGTTTGGAATCGACGATGGCCATTTCACCGACAATGCTGCCCGTGCCGCGTTTGCCAAGGGATTGCGGCGTCCCGCCGGTTTCGGAGAGGATCTCGACCTGGCCTTCCTCGATCAGGTAGGCGCTGTCGCCCGGATCGCCCTGTTTGAAGATCAGGTCGCCGGGGGCAAAAATCTGTCGTTTGGTGCGGATGGTCAGTGTCATGGCTTTGTCATGCTATCCGTCTGTCCGGTAAAGTAAAGATTGTTGACAGGGCGCATGGCTTCCTGTTAAACCCTGCGCCAGTTAAAGGATAAAAGGCCATGAAAGTCAGAAATTCGCTCAAAACCCTTAAGAAACGCAGCCGCACCTGCAAGATCGTCCGGCGCAAGGGTCGCGTATACGTGATCGACAAGGAAAACCCCCGCTATAAGGCGCGTCAGGGTTAAATTTCCCGTTATTCGGGACGAAGCAAGCCGCGTTGCCCACGCGGCTTTATTCATTTGAAGGCGCCAGTGGAGCGCATAAGAGTATTGTTTTGGCAGTCGGGCATTTGTTTGCTAATGCTGTGCATCATCACGAACGAGATGTCTTGAAGCAATGTTTTCAAAGCTGTTCAGCTTTGTTTCGGCCGACATGGCCATGGATCTGGGGACCGCAAACACATTGGTGTATGTGCGCGATCAGGGCATTGTGCTGAACGAGCCGTCGGTCGTCGCGATCAGCAATATCGACGGGCGCAAGCAGGTGCTGGCGGTGGGCAACGAGGCCAAGCAGATGCTGGGCCGCACGCCGGGCAACATTACCGCGATCCGGCCTTTGCGCGACGGGGTGATCGCGGATTTCGAAGTCGCCGAGGCGATGATCAAGCATTTTATCCGCAAGGTGCATAACCGTCGTTCATTCGTTTCCCCGGAAATGATCATTTGCGTGCCCACGGGGTCGACCGCGGTGGAGCAGCGCGCGATCATCGAGTCCGCCGAAAGCGCCGGCGCGCGCAAGGTCTGGCTGATCGAGGAGCCGATGGCCGCCGCGATCGGCGCGGGGTTGCCGGTGATGGAGCCGACAGGGTCGATGGTCGTCGATATCGGCGGTGGCACGACCGGGGTCGCGGTCATCTCGCTTGGCGGGATCGTGTATGCGCGTTCGGCGCGCGTGGGCGGCGACCGGATGGACGAGGCCGTCATCGCCTATATCCGTCGCGTGCACAATCTTTTGATCGGTGAAAGCACGGCCGAGCGCATCAAAAAGGAAATCGGCGCGGCCTGTCCGCCCGCCGACGGCGATGGGCGGACCATGCAGATCAAGGGCCGCGACCTGATGAACGGCGTGCCCAAGGAAACCGTGGTTACCGAACGGCAGATGGCGGAGGCGTTGGCCGAGCCGGTCAGCCAGATCGTCGAAGCGGTCAAGACCGCGCTTGAGAACACCGCGCCGGAGCTGGCCGCCGACATCGTCGACAAGGGTATCGTGATGACGGGGGGCGGATCGCTGCTTAAAAACCTCGATTACGTGTTGCGCTATGCCACCGGCTTGCCGGTCACCGTGGCCGACGATCCGCTGGCCTGCGTCGCGCTGGGCACCGGGCAGGCGCTTGAGGACCGGGCGGTCCTGCATGGCGCCTTGAAAACCGCCTGATTCGGCGTCAAGGGCAGTTATCCACAGGGAAGTTCTTCGCGTCCTTTTGCAACGTCTTGTAAAATACGGGTTTTTCGCCTACTCCTTGGATGAAAATTCAAGAGTTTTTGGGTTATTCCCTCGTGACCGGCAACCGCATCAACTATGTCCCGTATGCGAATACGTATGCCAGCCCCGCCATCGCGGCGAGCGGCGCACGGCGGCGCTTCTCTCTCTCTTTCGTTCTGATGGCCGCGGCGGCGGGGTTGATGACCGCGCATATGATCGCGCGTCCGTCACTCGACCGTTTGCAGCAAACCGTGTTCGACGTCGCGGCGCCGGCGATTGAGTTTGCGCAAAAACCGATCGAAGGGATCCGTGCCCGGTTGGACACTGTGGCGGAGTGGACACAGATGTCCAAAGACAACGCCGCATTGCGCGCCGAAAACGAAAAGCTCAAGGCATGGTATCAAGCGGCCTTGATGCTGCAATCCGAGAACAAGGCGCTGCGCGACCTGCTCAACGTCGACCGCCAGCAGGCCCAAAGCTTCATCACCACCCGTATCATCGCCGATGGATCCTCGACCTACGCCAAAAGTCTGGTGATCGAGGGCGGGCGCGATGTCGGCGTGTTCAAGGGGCAGGGCGTGGTTTCGCACGAAGGGCTTTTGGGTCGCGTCATCGAAACGGGCAGCCGTACCGCGCGCGTGCTGCTGTTGCAGGACATCAATTCACGCATCCCGGTGCTGGTCGAAGGCGCGAATGAACGCGCCATACTGGCCGGGACCAACGGCGACATGCCGACTTTGGATCATCTTGCCACGGGTTCCCAGATCCGCGCGGGTGAGCGCGTTGTCACTTCCGGCCTTGGCGGTCTGTTCCCTTATGGCATTCCGGTCGGCGAGACCGTGGCCAACGGCGACGGCGGCGTCGGCGTGCGTCTGTACGCCGCGCCGGAGCGCAGCCAGCACGTGCAGGTGGTCGATTACGGCATCAAGCCGCTTTTGGGCGATCCCGTCTTCTCCTCGACCGCCGCGGCGACGGACGCCGGTCTTGCCGAACCAAACTAAACGGCGGCGCGGTCACGCGCTTCCCGTACCGCCCGCGTTGCGCATGGCGCCGGCGGTGTTTTTGACATGTTTGTTCATCGTGCTTTCCGCGCAATCCTATCCGCTTTCCGCATCGGTTACGTTGCAGATGATACTGGTGCTGCACGCGTTGTATTACTGGACGATTTTCCGGCCTGCGCTATTTCCTGTATGGGCGGCGTTTCTGGCCGGGTTCGCGATCGACCTCGTGGGCGGATCGCTTCTGGGGCTTAACGCGTTCTTGCTGGTTTTGACCCAGATCGTCATCGGGCGGCAGCGGCGCTATCTGCTTTCCCAGCCCTTCGCCACGCAATGGGCCGGGTTTTTGGTCGTGTCGCTGGCATATGAAGGGGCGCGCTGGGCGGTCATGGGGCTGGTGACGTGGACGATTTTTTCGCCGGTGTCGGCGATGGCGTCGGCGGTGTGCAGCGGAGCCCTGTATGCCCTGAGTTCGTTTTTGATGACGGGGTGTCTGCGGCTGGTCGCGGGGCCGGGCCGTTCGGATATTCTGCAGGACTGATTGATGGACAACGATCAGGAACGGGTTCTTTCATTTACGCGGCGCGCCCTTATTCTGGGCGGGATCAATGGCGCGCTGATGATGACGCTGGCCGGGCGGCTGGCGTGGTTGCAGCTTGCGCAGGGCGACAAATTCCGCACGCTGGCGGAAAACAACCGCATTCAGGTCAAGCTGATCGCGCCGGTTCGCGGGTTGATCTATGACCGCAGCGGGCAAGGACTTGCGATCAACGAGCAGGATTTCCGCGTCCAGATCGTGCCCGAACAGGCCGATGACATCGAGGCGTCTTTGGAAACGCTTTCGCGCATCCTGCCGCTGCGACCCAACGAGATCGACGCGGTTTTGAGTCGCGCACGGCAGCAACCGCGATTTTTGCCGATCGAGATCATCGACAACCTGTCGTGGGAGCAGGTCGCCGCGATCGAGGTCAACATGCCCGATCTGCCGGGTATTTCGATCGATGTCGGGCAACGGCGGTTTTATCCGCAAGGTCCCGCCACCGCGCATGTGGTGGGATATGTCGGCGCGGTCGCGCGCAGCGACCAGACGGGCGACCCGGTTTTGGGCTTGCCGGGATTCCGGGTCGGCAAGACCGGGCTTGAAAAGGCGTTCGAGGACGAATTGCGCGGCGGCGCCGGGACCAGCCGGATCGAGGTCAACGTCGCCGGGCGCACGGTGCGCGAGCTGGAACGCGAGGACGGGACGCCGGGGGAAGACCTGTCTTTGACCATCGATCTGGGTTTGCAGCAAAAGATGCAGGAATATCTGGCGCGCGAGAAAAGCGCGTCGGCGGTGGTGATGGACGCGCATACGGGGGCCGTCTATGCGCTGGCGTCCAGCCCGTCTTTCGACCCCAATCTGTTTTCGACCGGCATTCCGCAAAGCCTGTGGACGCAGTTGACCGGCGACGATACCCATCCGCTCAACGACAAGGCGGTGGGCGGCGTGTATCCGCCGGGTTCGACCTTCAAGATGGTGTCCGCGATGGCGGGGCTGGAGGCCAATGTCATCAAGCCGGGGACGCGCGTGTTCTGTCCCGGCTATTACGACCTTGGCGACCACCGCTTTCACTGCTGGAAGCATAACGGGCACGGCACGGTGAATTTGACGGATGCGTTGGCGCAGTCGTGCGACGTGTTTTTCTATAGCGTGTCGCGCGACATCGGCATCGACCGCATCGCCGCGATGGCGCGGCGTCTTGGATTGGGCGAGGCGCTGGGCATCGAGTTGCCGGAGGAGCGCGCGGGCACGGTGCCGACGCAGGCGTGGAAGGAAAAGACATTTGGCAAAAAATGGGACGGCGGCGAAACCGTGGTCGCCAGCATCGGGCAGGGGTATCTTCTGGCGACGCCGTTGCAATTGGCGACGATGGTCAGCCGGCTGGTCAATGGCGGGGTGGCCGTGCGTCCGTGGCTGGTGGCGCAGGAAGGCGGCCGCGCGACGCCCAACACCGTGCGGACATGGCCGCAAATCGGGCTGAACACCAAGGCGCTGGCGCAGGTCAAGGCGGGAATGGACGCGGTGGTGAACGACGACAAGGGTACGGCGCATCCGTTTGCGATCAAGGACGAGTCCAGGACCATGGGCGGCAAGACCGGGACCGCGCAGGTCCGCCGCATCACCATGCAGCAGCGTAACGAGGGCGTGCCCGCGCAGGAGGACCAACCCTGGAAATACCGCCACCACGGGTTGTTCGTGGGGTATGCGCCCGCGGATGCGCCGCGCTATGTGACCTGCGTGGTGGTCGAGCACGGCGGCGCTTCGGGCGCGGCGGTGCCAATCGCGCGCGACATTTTGCTGGCGGCACAAGACATCGATCCGGCCGCGAAGCCGGTGCAGGCCCCGAAACAGGCGCCGAAAACATCGACCGGGAAGGAGGGCGCATGAACATGTTCCTTGCTCGCGACAATTTCGGGCGCGGCGGATTTTCCGGTCGCGTCGCGGCGGTGCCGTTGCCGCTGGTTTTGGCGGTTGCGGCGCTGGCGTTTGTCGGGTTCGCGGCGCTTTACTCGGCGGCGGGCGGCGACTGGGACCCGTGGGCGCGGCAACAGGCGATCCGGTTCGCGATCGGTTTCATCCTGATGCTGGCGGTGGCGTTGAGCGACCTGAAATGGATTTACCGGCTGGCCTATCCTTTCTGGGCGTTTTGCGTCGCGCTGCTGCTGTTTGTCGAGATCAAGGGCGTGATCGGCATGGGGGCGCGGCGCTGGATCGATCTTGGATTCGTCAACCTGCAGCCTTCCGACCTGATGAAAGTGGCGATCGTCATGGCGCTGGCGCGGTATTATCACGCCTTGCCGCCGGGGCGCGAAAGGCGTCTGCGCACGCTGCTGGTCCCCGCGCTTTTGACCATCGTGCCGGTGGCGTTGATCGTGTTGCAGCCGGACCTTGGCACATCGGTGATGATCGTGATGGTCGCGGCGGCGATGGTGTACATCGGCGGCGCGCCGGGCTGGCTGTTCGCGGGCGGATTCGCGTTGTTCGCCGCGGCGGTGCCAACGGCGTATCATTTTCTGCACGGGTATCAGAAAAAGCGGGTGATGACGTTCCTTGACCCCGAAAGCGATCCGCTGGGCGCGGGGTATCACATTACGCAATCGAAAATCGCCATCGGGTCGGGCGGATTTTCAGGCAAGGGGTATTTGCAAGGGTCCCAGGCGCATCTCAACTTTCTGCCGGAAAAGCATACCGACTTCATTTTCACGATGATCGCCGAGGAATGGGGGTTTGTGGGCGCGATCGCGCTTTTGGCGCTGTTTTCGTTCATTCTTTATCAGGGCTATCGCGTAAGTCTGCGCGCGCGCACGCAATTCGGGCGTCTTCTGGCGCTGGGATTGATCACAAATTATGCGATCTATATCGTCATCAATATCGGCATGGTCACCGGGTTGATGCCCGTGGTGGGTGAGCCGTTGCCGCTGATATCCTATGGCGGCACGGCCATGATCTCGACGCTGTTCGCGTTCGGTCTGATCCTGTCGGTCGCCGTCAACCGCAACGCCAGCCTGCCAAGGGGGTAATCGTCATGTCCAGCCTGTTCGAACCGCTGGAGGCGGGCGCCCTCCATTTGAAAAACCGTGTGGTCATGGCGCCGCTGACACGCGGACGCGCGGGCGAAAGCCGCCTGCCCAACGCGCTGATGGCGCAATATTACGCGCAGCGCGCCGGGGCAGGGCTGATTGTGTCGGAGGCCACGGCGATCAGCCGCGAAGGATACGGCTGGCGCGGCGCACCCGCGATGTACACCGACGAACAGGAGGCGGCATGGCGGCAGGTGACGGACGCCGTGCACGCGGCGGGCGGGCACATGGTTTTGCAGCTTTGGCATATGGGGCGGCTGAGCCATCCCGATCTTCTGGACGGGGACTTGCCGCTTGCGCCTTCCGCCATCGCGGCGGCGGGCGAGCACCGATCGGTACACAAGCCTTACGTTACGCCGCGTGAAATGGGCGCGGACGATATCGCGCGTACGGTCGCCGATTTCGCGGCGGGCGCGCGTCGCGCGATCGGGGCCGGGTTCGACGGGGTCGAGATCCACGCGGCCAACGGATATCTGATCGACCAGTTTCTGCGCGACGGGTCCAACACGCGCAAGGACGGGTATGGCGGCAGTATTTCAAACCGCGCGCGCTTGATGCTGGAGGTTACGCAAGCGGTCGTGGATGCAATCGGCGCCGCGCGTACGGGAATCCGCCTGACGCCAATGAACGGGGTGCAATCCTGCGACGACAGCCGGCTTGAGGAAACCTTCGTCCACGCGGCGGAGGCGCTGAACGATTTCAACCTTGCCTATCTGCATATCCGCGAGGCGGCGGAGGCCAGCGTAATAGGGCCGAAAATGCGCCGCGCGTTCAAAAACACCCTGATCGTCAACGACGGATATGACGGCGCCACGGCCAAACAGGCGGTGGAAACGGGCGCGGCGGATGCGGTGGCGTTCGGGGTCAAATTCATCGCCAACCCGGACCTGCCCGCGCGGTTGGCAGGCGGCACGGCGTTGAATGTGCCTGATATGGCCACGTTTTACAGCGGCGGGGCCGAGGGATATGTCGATTATCCCGCGCTGAGCGAACGGGCCGCATGACAGACGACATCGCCGGATGGCGCGCATGGGTGGGGGCGATCGCCGTCGCCGTATCGTTGATCGCGATGGTGCCGTATCTGGTTTCGACATGGCGCGGGCATACGCGACCGCATGTCTTTTCATGGACGATCTGGGGTGTGTTCAACTTGATGGGCGGGATTGCCCAGATCGTCGATCACGGGGGGCCCGGCGCGTGGGTGAACATCGTGGGTGCGACGACGTGCTGGATTGGCGCGGCGCTTGGGTTTTATCGCAACGGGACGCGGGACATCACGCGCAGCGACTGTTTCGCGGCGGGCGGTGCGGTCATTGGAATCGCCCCATGGGTTTTGACGCACGACCCGCTGTGGTCGGTTGTCATCATCACGTTTGTCGACATGATGGCGTTTTACCCGTCGTTCCGTAAAGGCTGGATCAAGCCGCATGAGGACATGCCGCTGGTTTATGCCGTCAGCGCGCTCAAACATGCGTTGGGCATCGCGGCGTTGACGCGGTTCAACGTGACCACGGTGCTGTTTTCGGCATCGCTGGTATGCACCAACAGCGCGTATGTCGCGATGCTGTTTTTGCGGCGGCGTATGATGCGCGCCGTTTAGGCCGCGTCCTGTTCGCGGAAGGCGATGGATTTATCCTTGAACAGGGATTGGAGTTCGCCGGTTTCGTACATTTCGCGCACGATGTCGCAGCCGCCGACGAATTCACCCTTGACGTAAAGCTGCGGGATGGTCGGCCAGTTGGTGAAGTCCTTGATGCCCTGACGCAATTCGGCGTCGGGCAGGACGTCGACGCCCTTGAACGATACCTGCAAAATCGAAAGAATCTGGACCACCGCGGCGGAGAACCCACATTGCGGAAAGACCGGCGTGCCTTTCATGAACAGCACCACGTCGTTTTCCGAGATGTCTTTTTGAATACGGTCGGCAATGGCGCTCATGGCTGGTCCTTCCCCTGAAAGTTTCTTTTTTTGATGGATTCCAACTATACGCGTGCGGGGGGCGGTTTGCAAATTCGTGCGGCCGTCAGGGCGCGCGCGTGTGGATTTGCAAGGCGTGCAGGTCAGTGCCCAGTTTTCCTTTAAGGGCATTTTGCACCAGTCTGTGCTGGGCCACGCGGGAAAGTCCGGCAAAGGCCGCGGCGGTGATGATGACCGCATAATGATCGCCGTCGCCGCGCAGATCCTCGATACGGATTTCCGCTCCGGGAATACCCTCGCGGAGCCGCTGTTCGATTTCGCGCGCGTCCATCGCCATCAGTTTTTACCGGCCATGTAATCGGGCAGCCACGAGTCGTTCGCCGCGACCAAGTCGCCGACATGCAATGCGCCGCCGGGCAGGATGACACGATCGGGAATGGCGAGGCCCAGCACCTGCGCGGGCACGCCCGCGTCATGCGCCCGTTTTTTCACGGCATCGGGGTCGCGCGTGGCGACCACGTAACGCGCCTGATCCTCGCCGAACCAGAAGGCCGCATCCCCGGGGTGGCCGCCCTTGTCGAGGTCGACGCCGCATTTGCCCGCCATCGCCATTTCCGCCACCGTGACCAGCAGACCGCCACCGGCGATGTCGTGGCAGGCGTGGACAAGCGATTGCGCGATCAGTGTGCGGATCAGGTCGCCGTGGCGTTTTTCCCTTGCAAGATCGACTTGCGGGGCGTCGCCGGTTTCGGTGCCATGGATTTCGCGGGCGAAAAGGGATTGGCCCAGATGCGTGCCGTTCCCGCCGATCAGCATCAGCGTGTCGCCCGCGACGTGCAGCGCGATCCCCATGGATTTGCGCGCATCGTCGATGACGCCGACGCCGCCGATCACAGGCGTGGGCAAAATCGCCTTGCCGCCGGTTTCGTTGTACAGCGACACGTTGCCGGAAACGACCGGATAGTCGAGGGCTTTGCAGGCTTCGGCCATGCCTTCGATCGCCTCCACCAGTTGGCCCATGATTTCCGGTTTTTCCGGGTTGCCGAAATTGAGGTTGTTGGTGATCGCAAGCGGCGTTCCGCCGGTGGCGGTGATGTTGCGCCAGCTTTCGGCCACGGCCTGTTTCGCGCCTTCGCGCGGGTCGGCCTGCACATAGCGCGGCGTGCAGTCGGAGGTGATTATTAGTGCTTTTTGGCGCCCGTCCAGACGCACCACGGCGGCATCGGCCTGCGCGGGGCCGTAGCGCGTTTCACCCCGCACCAGCGGGTCGTATTGTTCGTAAATCCATTTTTTCGAGGCGACATCGGGGCAGGCGACGAGTTTTTCAAGTGCTGCAGCCAGCCCGCCTTCAGGCAGGCGCATGGCGGATTCGGGCAGTTTCGCCGGTTTCGCGGGCGTCGCGGTGGGACGCAGGTATTTCGGCGCCTCGTCAACCAGCGGCGGAACGGGGATATCGCACCACACGCGGCCATACATGGTGAGGGTCAGGAAGCGGCGTTCGACCGTGCGGCCGATCACCGCGAAGTCGAGATCCCATTTGTCGAAGATTTTCTTTGCCTGTTCCTCGCGCCCCGGCTTGAGGATGACGAGCATCCGTTCCTGGCTTTCGGAAAGCATGATCTCGTACGGGACCATGCCGGTTTCGCGCATCGGCACGCGGTCGAGGTCAAGTTCCAGGCCAACATCGCCCTTGGCGGCGATTTCGACCGAGGACGAAGTCAACCCCGCCGCGCCCATGTCCTGCAAGGATACGATGCAATCGGTCTTCATCAGTTCGAGGCAGGCTTCGAGCAAAAGTTTTTCGGTGAAAGGGTCGCCGACCTGCACGGTCGGGCGCTGGTCGTCGCCGCCTTCCTCGAATTCGGCCGAGGCCATGGTCGCGCCATGGATGCCGTCGCGCCCGGTTTTCGAACCGACATAGACGACAGGCTGGCCGACGGCGGCGCCGCGCGAATAGAAAATCTTGTCGGTGTCGGCCACGCCCACGGTCATCGCGTTGACCAGAATGTTGCCGTTATAGGCGGCGTGGAAATCGGTTTCGCCGCCCACGGTGGGCACGCCGACCGAATTGCCGTAGTCGCCGATACCCTTGACCACGCCTGCGACCAGCGCGCGGGTCTTGGGGTGCGACGGGTCGCCGAAACGCAGTGCGTTCAAATTGGCGACCGGGCGCGCGCCCATGGTGAAAACGTCGCGCAATATGCCGCCCACGCCGGTGGCCGCGCCTTGATAGGGTTCGATATAGGACGGATGGTTGTGCGATTCCATCTTGAACACGGCGGCCTGACCATCGCCGATGTCGATCACGCCCGCGCCTTCGCCTGGCCCCTGAATCACCCAAGGCGCGCTGGTGGGCAGTTTGGCCAGATGCGCGCGCGAAGATTTATAGGAACAATGTTCCGACCACATCACCGAAAATACGCCAAGTTCGGTATAGGTCGGCTCGCGCCCCAGTATCTTGAGGATATGATCGTATTCGTCCGCCTTGAGGCCGAAAGAGGCGGCGAGTTCTATGTTCACCGTAGGTTCGCGGAAGGCTTCGGGCAGTTTTTGCGCGGTGTTGTTCATCATCTTACCTCGCGACCGCCGCGCACATGCCGGCGAAAAAGTTTTTGGCGGAGTCGTTGCCGAGGTCTGGGTCGGTCGCGTCCTCCGGGTGGGGCATCATGCCCAGAATGGTCTTGGTTTCGTTGTAGACGCCCGCGATGCGGTCGACCGAGCCGTTGACGTCCTCAAGGTAGCGGAAGGCGATCTGGCCGTTGTCATTCATGGCCTTGAGCGTGTCTGGGGCGACGACGTAGTTGCCTTCGCCATGTGCAACGGGCGTACGAATGACGTCGCCCGGTTTCATCCCGCCGGTAAAAGTTGCGCTGGCGCTTTCCAGCCGCAGATCGACCTGTTTGCAGATAAAGCGCAGCGAGGCGTTGCGCAGCAGCGCGCCGGGGACCAGCCGGGTTTCGACCAGCATCTGGAAGCCGTTGCACACGGCAAGCAGCGGCGTACCCGATTTCGCCAGCCGAATGACTTCCTTCATCACCGGGGAATGGGCCGCGATGGCGCCGCAGCGCAGATAGTCGCCGTAGGAAAATCCGCCGGGCAGGACGATCAGGTCAGGGTTGCCGAGTTCGGTTTCCTTGTGCCAGAGCAGACGCGGGCGTGCGCCTGAAACGCGTTCGATCGCGTCCGCCATGTCCTTTTCGCGGTTGGAACCGGGGAAGACCACCACCACTGATTTCATTTCACGCCTCCAAAGCCCCTTGCCTGTCATGTTGTTTGTCACGCCGGGGGCGCAAAAGACAAGGGAAAAATGCACGATAATCGCGGGAAAACAACGGGTTTGGAAAAAGCGGAAAGAATCCTGTTGGCAAGTATGCGGCGGCGGGCTAGCGTCAACACTCTGGTATAATATTGGTGAGTTGAACACAGGGTAACGGCGGTTAGTAAGACGCCACAAAAAAGAACGATAATAAAGACGCACGGCCCATCGCGGCCGTGCTTTTATATTGTAACCATAATGCGGTGCGCCAAGTGACGCGTTTCAGGCGGCCTTGATCTGTTCCTCCGCCTCATGCAGAAAGCGCGTGAGCATCGAAGCGACCGCGTCGGCGGGGCGGCCCTTTTCGGTCAAATCGGCGGAAACCTTGCCGATGACATCGTTCAGCCCCGGTTCTTTCAGGTTGAAGGCGACAAGGTCGCCCGCATAAATCTTCGCGGCTTCGGTGTCCATGCCTATTTCCTGCGCGGCCCACAGGCCGAGGAGTTTGGTTGCCCGCGCCTCGATCCGGAAACGGGTATCCTGATCGTGGGCGTATTTGGTTTCAAAGGCGTTCTGGCGGTCCTTGAACGAGTCCATGGCGTTTAAGATTTTCCTTCCGTTTGCGGCTGCAAGCCTTTAGTACTGGGGCATATTATATAGGGATATTTCCATGTCTTTGACCAGCGTTTCCTCTCGCCGCCGTCAGATTTACGAAGGCAAGGCCAAAATTCTGTACGAAGGGCCGGAGCCGGGTACGGTCGTCCAGTATTTCAAGGACGACGCGACCGCCGGCAACGGCGCCAAAAAGGATGTGATCGCGGGCAAGGGCATCTTGAACAACCGGATCTCGGCGCATCTGATGACAAGGCTGGAATCGATCGGCGTGCCGACGCATTTCATCAAATCCCTGAACATGCGCGAGCAGTTGATCCGTCAGGTCGAGATCATTCCGATCGAACTGGTGGTGCGCAACGTCGCGGCCGGGTCGCTGTGCAAGCGTTTGGGCATTGCCGAGGGTACGCGCTTGCCGCGTCCGATCGTCGAATTCTATTACAAGAACGACGCGCTGGGCGATCCGATGGTGAACGACGACCATATCGTCAGCTTCGGATGGGCCGATCCGTACGAGATCGAGGAAATGGTCAATCTGGCCTTCCGGTGCAACGACTACCTCAACGGGTTGTTCGCGGGCGTCGGCTTGATGCTGGTCGATTTCAAGCTGGAATTCGGACGCATCTGGGGCGAGCAAGGCGAGCTGTATATCGTGTTGGCCGACGAGATCAGCCCGGATAATTGCCGCCTGTGGGACATGAAGACCCGTGAAAAGATGGATAAGGACCGTTTCCGGCAGGACCTGGGCGGTCTGGTCGAGGCGTATCAGGAGGTCGCGGTGCGTCTGGGCATCATCCCGCGCGAGGCGCTGGTCGCGGGCGGTTTCAATGAAAAGCTGATGTCGAATCTGGAAGAAATCGAAAACGAACTGGGCGATGCGCGGAGCCTGCGCGCCGTCAACAAAACCAAACCGAAGAAGTAAGGCCGTCATGAAAGCCGTCATCCATGTTTCATTGAAGAAAGCCATTCTGGATCCTCAGGGCAAGGCAATCGCCCATGCCCTTAAATCCATGGGATTTGATGAGGTCGAGGAGGCGCGACAGGGCAAGGTGATCGAGTTGCAGCTTTCCGGCAAGGGCGACGAGGCGCGGCTGAAGGATATGTGCGACCGGTTGCTCGCCAATCCGGTGATCGAGGATTACAAAATTGAGGTGGTTGCGTAGGATTCAACCACCAAGTTCACCAAGAACATTAGGTTTTTTGCGATCTTGGGGCGTTTCCTTTTTAGACTGACGCAATTTTTCGCTCGTCATTACCCGCATACACGGGTAATGACGGTTTTTGTAATGACTTAGCCTGATCGCAGAATGCTCTTAAATAAGCACAAATCCATTCGTCCATCGCTTGAACACCTTGTTCAAAACGACCGGCATTTCAAAAAAATCTTCACGCTTTCAGATATCGACTCTATCGCGCACCGGCATCGCCCGTGCAGCTATGCGGCGTTCGTACGCACCATCGTGGGACAGCAGCTTTCGACAAAGGCTGCCGCGACGATCTGGGGACGGGTCGCCGCACTGGCCGATCCGTTCGTGCCTGAAACCGTGCTTGCGCTTGATGATGCGGCGTTGCGTGGCGCGGGGCTTTCGGGGCAGAAAATCGGGTATCTGCGCGGGTTGAGCGCGGCGGTCGCGGCGGGGGATTTTAGTTTTTCCCGTCTGCGGCACATGGACGATGCCGAGGTCATCGCCGCGATTACCGCGCTTAAAGGATTCGGGCGCTGGAGCGCCGAGATGGTTTTGATTTTCGCGCTGGCGCGCCTTGATGTTTTTTCAGGCGGCGATCTGGGGCTGCGCGAAGGGATGCGCCGGGTGCTGAAGCTGGACGCGCGGCCGAGCGAGAAGGCGGCCGTCAAGCTGGCCGAACGCTGGGCGGGGCACCGGACGGCGGCATCCTTGTTGCTGTGGCATACGCAAACCCTGCGCGATTAGAAAATCCTAAAACCCGAATTGTTCGTCGCGGATGCGATCTTCAAGGCTGTGGTCCGGCGCGAACAGCAAGGTCGCCTTTTGCGCGCGGTCGAGACGGATGTCGAGCGAAGCCACGGATTCCACCGCGTTGAAATCGGCGATGGCATGAACCGGGCGGCGTTCGGGGTCGAGGACGTCTAGGGTGATGCGCGAGGTGTCGGAAAGCAGCGCGCCCGACCAGCGGCGCGGGCGGAACGGACAGATAGGGGTGAGCGCAAGCAGGCTTGCATCCAGCGGCAGGATCGGCCCCTGCGCGGAGAGGTTATAGGCGGTGGAGCCCAGCGGCGTCGCCACCAGCGCACCGTCGCCGACCAGTTGTTCCATGCGCGTTTGTCCGTCGATGACGATGCGCAGCTTGGCTGCCTGAACGCCGGTGCGGACCAGCGAGACTTCGTTGAAGGCGATTTCCTCTTGCGTTTTTCCGTCCAGTGTTTGTGCGGTCATGCGCAAGGGGTGGACCGATACGGGTTTGGCGGCCGCGATCGCGGCGGTAATGTCGACATCCGCGCCAGCCGGATTGAGCAGGAATCCGTGCGTGCCGCGATTAATGCCGTAAAACGGTTTGTTCAGATGCATATACTCGTGCAGGGCGCGCAGCAGAAATCCATCACCGCCCAGCGTGACGATGATGTCGGCTTCCTCCGGCGCGACGGGCGTGGTACGCGCGCGCAGCAGTTCGACGTCTTGTGCAAGGTCGCGTTTTCCGGAGGCGAGGAGCGCGATTTTCATCAGGCGGCGACTCCGCTGGCATCCTCGCCCTTGCCGCCATGGGCAACCGACCAGGCGACCGGATCGGCGAGGAAGGATTCGAGAGAGGCCAGCATCTTTTCATCAAAGCGTTTTTCTGCGCGCGCCAGATCGATGATGTCGCGCCAGCTGGCGAGGGCCAGAAGTTTCAGACCTTCGTCGGCCATGAATTTTGCCGCGCTGGCATGGCCGTAGGTGAAGATCACGCATACATGTTCGACAATCGCGTCGGCGGCGCGCAGGGCGTCGACGAAAACCTTGACGCTGTTGCCGTAGTTTTGCAAATCCTCGCAAATCAGGACGCGTTTGCCATGGTCCAGATGGCCTTCGATCTGGGCGTTGCGTCCGACGCCCTTGGCCTTTTTGCGGACGTAGATCATCGGCTTTTCCAGACGGTCGGCGATGAAGGCGGCGTAAGGGATGCCCGCCGTTTCGCCGCCGGCCACGACGTCAGTGTCCGGCGCCTGTGCGCGGATCGCCTGCGCCGCGAAATCCATCAGGGTTTTGCGTTCTTTCGGGAAGGAGATCAGACGGCGACAATCGACATAGACCGGGCCTACGCGGCCCGATGTGTAGGTGAAAGGCGGATTGTCGCGGATCAGCACGGATTGCGTATCAAGCAAGATACGCGCGGTTTCGCGCGCGATGTCATTTTGTGCGGTCATTGGATACCCCCCCCCCACGGCAAATGTTTGGACGTTCTTGGTTGTGCCAGCCCGCGCGGGTCAGATCAAGCCTATTGGCTGACCCACAGGATACGCGCGATCCACAATATCTCGGCGGCGGCAAGGGTGCGGTCGTCGTGGTCGGGGTTAAGCGAGTGCAGTTCGATGCGCTGCATCGTCTTGCGCGTCAGTTCCTTGGCCATTACCTCGCCACGCCTTGTCTTAACGACGACGCGGTCGCCCTTGCGCAATTGCGCGGCCGGGTTGACGACCACGATGTCGCCGTCGCGATACAGCGGGCGCATCGAATCCCCCTGAATTTCCAGGGCATAGGTGTTGTCGTCGAAAGATTGCGTATCGGGAAAGCGGATTTCGTCCCATGCCGCGCCGACCGGGAATCCGGCATCGTCGAAATATCCGTCGCGTCCCGCCTGCGCCAGCCCGATCAACGGAATCGCGCGCGGCCCGCCCGCAGGACGCGCGTGAATGGTGATTTCACGGGTTTCGACCAGCGCGATGAAATCGGACATGCTCGCGCCCGTGACCTGCAGCACCTTGGAGATGCTTTCGGTCGACGGCCAGCGGGGTTTTCCTTCCGGGCTGATGCGTTTTGAGCGGTTGAAGGCGGTGGGGTCCAGCCCCGCCTTGCGGGCAAGGCCGGAGGTGGAAAAGCCCGCGCTTTCGGCAAGACGGTCGATGGCGATCCAGATGGTGTCGTGGGAAATCATGCTTAAGAAGTGGGCGTTGAGGCGAAATATCTAGGAAAACTGTCATATAGGAATCGGGCTAGGTAAATAGGAAAATAGTCACTTTTTGTGTAGCTAAAAAGCCAAATCAAACTTTCCGATGTGTAAATCCCTGGCATTTTAATAGGAATATAATCATATAATTTTCTTGACAGCGCAGGGTGTTTTGATCAATTTGGAACAAAACAAGAACAAAGACAAGCCCAAAGGACCACTCCGCCATGCGCAAGCCCCCACACGCCCCCGCCCGCACCAGCCACCAGACCTGTCATCCCTTCGCAACCGCCGAAGAGGCGTGGTTCTGGTTCATCGACGCCAATCAGGCGCGGCTTGACGGTGCGCGGTTCACGGCAGCGCGCGGCAATATCCGCCGCCCGTGCGAGCCTGTGGACATTTTACGCATCATGGACCGGCTGCACCGCACGCGGCGTCTTTCGATGGATCATTTCCGCGTGTTGCGGTTTTACGGGTTGCGGCAGATGCCGCCCGAAGCCTGGCGCCGGTCGGAGGCGCGGGCCGCGACGCTGTGGCGCGAGGCGATGCGCGCGATCGAGCCCGTGCTGATCGCCAAGGGCATTTTGCGCGACCCTTTGTGTACGCGCGTGCGTCTGGACGACGCGGCGGGCGAGTCCGCCATCGTGCCGCTGTGGCTGATGGCCGGAGCCGCACAGTCCGGAATATCCAGCGGGGCGCGGCGATGAACGAGATCTGGATCGCGTTTTCCGGCAAGGCGGATATCCGTCTGTTGCGCTTGTTGCGCCCCGGATTCAGGCATTGTTTCGCGCTTATGCGCGTAAGCGGTCAGCGCGGCGGTCAATGGCTGTTCGTCGATTCCATGCTGCACCGGCTGGAGGTGCGGGGATGTGATTTCCCCGTGGATTTCGATATGCCGCGGCATCTGCGCGCGCAAGGTTATCGCGTCATCCGCGCGCCGCGTCTTGATCCCGCGCCACGTTTCGCGGGCATCCGCCCGTTCACCTGTGTCGAGGCGATGAAGCGCCTGATCGGGCTGGATGCGCGGTTCGTGTTCACGCCGTGGCAGCTTTATCGCCACCTTGTTTCCATCACCCGTGCTTGAAAAGGAGTCCATCATGGGAAGCCTGTATTCCAAACCAAAAATTCCGGCCAGCGTCGTGACCTATGCCGCGCCCGCCGCCGATACGACAGCGGCGAGTGCCGCGACGACAGCATCTGCATCCACCTCCACCTCCGTCGCGGCCAGCGAGAGCGCCGCCACTGACGCCGCGCTGGCGGCTGAAAGCGAAAAGGCCGCGGCGGCGGTGCGGCGGCGCAGCCTGCCGCAAACCATCTTGACGTCGTTTCGCGGTGTTCTGGATCAGAACGCGTGGATGCCCACGCGCAAAAGCCTGCTGGGAGAATGACCATGCGCGAGCCAATACAGGTGAATACAAAAGATAACGGCGCGGCCGATGCCGCGCGGATCGCCGACCAGTATGCGAAGGCGCGCGCCGCGCGCGCCGGTTGGGAAGGGGTGTGGCGCGCATGTTACGCCTATGCCTTGCCCAACAGCGATGCGTTCACGGCGCGGACCACGGCCGCGCAGGTGTTCGATGGCACGGCAATGGACGCGGTGGACCAGCTTGCGTCTTCACTTCTGGCCAATCTGACGCCGCCATGGTCGTCATGGTTCGGGCTGAAACCCGGCCCGGCGCTTTCGGCGGCGGAGGCGACGGCGCTGGCGCCGGCGCTGGAGGGTGCGGCGCGGATCCTGCAAGCGCATTTCGACCGCAGCAATTTCGCGGTGGAGATGCACCAGGCGTTTCTCGACCTTGTCACTGCGGGCACCGGCACATTGTTGTTCGAGGAAACCGCGCCGGGGCAGATGTCGGCGTTCCGGTTCACCGCGCTGCCGCTGTCCAGCGTCACGCTGGAAGAAAGCCCGGCTAGTGGCCGGTTGGAGCGCGTCTACCGTGAAAACGCGATGGATGCGGAAACGTTGCGCGCGCGTTTTCCCGAAATCGAACTGCCGCCCGCCATCGCGCGCGAACGCGACGGGCAACGTAAATGGCGGGTCATCGAATACGCCGCGCCGGATGCCGAAAAGCCGTTCGTGCGTTACGGAGTCGTGCTGGCGGATCAAAGCGCGCAGGCCGTGCTGGCGCAGGCCAGCCTGCCCGCGTCGCCATTTATCGCGTTTCGCTGGGCCAAGGCGCCGGGCGACGTGTACGGGCGTTCGCCGGTGATGAAGGCTTTGCCCGACATCAAGACCGCGAACAAGGTGGTCGAGTTGATTCTCAAGAACGCGTCGATCGCGGTGACCGGTATCTGGCAGGCGGACGATGACGGGGTGCTCAACCCCGCGACCATCGACCTGACGCCGGGCAGCATCATTCCGAAGGCGGTCGGCTCGCAAGGGCTTAAGCCTTTGGAAATGCCGGGGCGGTTCGATGTCAGCCAATTGGTGCTTGACGATTTGCGCGCGCGCATTCGCCACGCGCTTTTGATCGACCGGCTGGGCCAGATCGGCGATCGGCGGATGACCGCGACCGAGGTGCTGGAGCGTTCGGGGGAAATGGCGCTGCTTTTGGGCGCGACGTACGGGCGATTGCAATCGGAATTGCTGACGCCGCTGATCGCGCGCGCATGGGCGATATTGCGGCGGCGCGGCGAGGTGCCGGACGTCGCCATCGACGGACGCACGGTGCAACTGGATTACCGCAGCCCGCTTGCGCGCGCGCAGGGACAGCGCGGGGTGCAGAACACCATCAACTGGATCACCACGACGCTGGGCATGGGGGCCGAGGCCGCAATAGCCATCGACCTGCCCGAAGCCGCGCGGTTCATCGGCGAATCGCTGGGCGTGCCCAGCGACCTGATCCGCAAAGACCTTTCACAGATCACACAGAAGGAGACCAAGGACCATGTTCCGGCTGATACAAAAACAGTTTCGTAAATCCCTGCTGCAGGAGGAGGGCGGTCCGGCGCCGACGCGGGCCGAGGCGCCGCGCATTTTCGCCCGAGTCTTTTCCGGTCCGGACGGGGCGTGCGCGCTGTCTTACCTGCGCGCCACCGTCAACGCACGCGTCGCGGGACCGGAGGCAGGCGAGGCCATGCTGCGTTATCAGGACGGGCAACGCGGTCTTTTGCAAACCATCACCGGCCTGATCGAACAAGGCCGCAATCAAAACCAAGGAGAGTGAAGATGAGCGAAACAAATCTTTTGGAACAGGCATCTGAAGTGGATGCCGCACCAGCGCAAGGCACGTCCGCGCCGGATATATCCGCGCGGCCGCAGGGACTGCCTGATAAATTCTGGGACGAAGGAACGGGGCAGGTGCGGCTTGATGATTTGATCAAATCGTATTGCGCGTTGGAAAAACGTCTGTCGACCGGATTCCAGATGCCCGAAGACCCGGAAGGACGGATGCGCGTTCTGCGCGCGATGGGCGTGCCGGAAACGGCGGACGGGTACGTCATCGATCTGAAGACCGATCTTCTGCGCCCCGATACGCAGGTCAACGAGCGTCTACACGCCAAGGGCTTCACCCCCGAACAGGTGCAGGAGGTCTATGACCTGGCGGCGGAGCGGCTGGTACCGATGGTGCTGGATGTCGCGGCGGAATTTCAGGCCGACCGCGAGATCGAGCGGCTGGTCGCCGATTTCGGCGGGCCGGAACAATGGCGCGAGGTATCGCGGCAATTGCTTGCCTATGGGCGCAAGTCCCTGCCGCCCGCTGTGCTTGAAGGTTTGTCGGCCTCGTATGACGGGGTGATGGCGCTTTACCGGATGATGAAGGGCGACGCGCCCGGCGTGATGGACAAGGCGCAAAGCGGTGCACCGGCCAGCGAGTCGGATCTGCACGCGCTGATGCGCGACCCAAAATACTGGCGTGATCGCGATCCCACGACCATCGCCCGGGTTACCGAAGGATTCAAACAACTTTACGGCGCGAATTGAGTTACAAATTAAAACGCAAGACCCCGCCCAAAAGGCGGGGTTTTTAGCGGTGGCGGATTTTCAGGCCAGGTTTTCGGCTTCTTCGTCGCGGGCGTTCTGGGCATCGCGGATCACCTTGGCGAAGGCCTTTTCGATTTTTTTCGGCATGTCGACGAATTCAAGCGCGACGCGCGTCTTGCCTGTGCGCGCGACGCGGGCCGTAACCGGAATTTCGCTGACCGTTTCGGAAAGGCGGAATTTCATCACGACCTGCAGATGCGCGTCGATTTCAAAACCGCGGCCGTCCGCTTCGAACAGCACGCCGCATTGCGACCAGTCGCTGACCGGATAGGTGGTGCCGTCGACCTCGGCCACGCAGACATCGTGGATGCGGCGCGGAAAACGGCGCCGGGTGATTTCGGTGTTGTCGTTGGTCGCGCTGGCCAGTGCCTTGCGGATGCGTTCAATGCTGCTCATGCCGCCATTCTACGGGTTCGGGCGGGGGCGCGTCAAAAAATAGGTTGACAGATAAGGAATTTAATCCTATATTGTGAGCGTAAACGCCAGAAATGCGCCCAAAACTTTGGTTTCGGGCGCATTGTTTTTATCGGGCGGGGTTTTTACGTGCGTTTGCCCCGCCCATCCTTTCGCGTTGACGGAGAACGGCCCGGTGCGGGCCGCCCGGCATTGCGCATCCGCAAACCTTCGCGGGCAGGCCCGACATTCGGACAACCCCCCTTAGGGTCTTTTTTCAGATTTTTAAAAAAACTCAAACCCAAGAGAGAGGACCGCAATGTCCATTTCCATCGATAACGCGTTCGTCAAACAGTTCGAGCGCGAGGTGTTCGAGGCTTATCAGCGCATGGGGTCGAAGCTGCGTTCGCAAGTCCGCAGCAAGTCCGGCGTCAACGGGTCGAGCACGACGTTCCAAAAGGTCGGGGCGGGCACCGCTTCCACCAAATCCACCCACGGCATGGTGCCGGTGATGAACCTGAACCATACGGCGGTCGAGGTCGCGTTGGCCGATTATTACGCCGGCGACTGGATCGACAAGCTGGACGAGCTCAAGCTCAACCACGACGAACGTCAGGTGATCGCCAATGCCGGCGCTTATGCGCTGGGCCGCAAAAGCGACGAGCAGATCATCACCGCGCTTTCGGGTGCCAGCCAGGCGGTCAGCGATTCAGCCGCGGGCATGACCCTCGACAAGGTGCTGGAGGCGTTCGAGAAACTGGGCGCCGCCGACGTGCCGGACGACGGGCAGCGCACTGCCGTGGTCGGCTGGAAGCAATGGTCGCAGTTGCTTGCGATCGAAGAATTCGCCTCGGCCCAGTATGTCGGGCCGGACGAACTGCCGTTTCGGGGCACGCAGGCCAAGATGTGGCTGGGCACGCTGTGGATGCCGCATTCCGGCCTGCCGGTCAATGCGACGACCGGCGTGCGCAAGTGTTTCTGGTTCCACAAAACCGCCATCGGCCATGCCGTGGGCGCGGACGTGGAAACCGACATCACATGGCACGGCGACCGCGCCGCCTTCTTCGTCAACAACATGATGAGCATGGGCGCGGGCCTGATCGAAGACGCGGGCGTGGTCGTCATGACCTGCGATGAAACCCCGGCCTAACGCCAGCGCACTGAAGGAGAAATTCAATGGCTTATTCATCCAACAACCTCAGCGTTCTGGCCTATGCCAACAATTTTACGCTGTGGCATTACACCACGAGCGAGAGCAGCGTCACCGGGACGGGGTATTTTAACGCCGCCTCGGACATGTTGCGGGTCAACGACCTGATCATCGCCAACATCGCTACCGGCGGGACGCCGCAGACGATCTTCTACATCGTCACCGGCAATGCCGGCGGCGCGGTGAGCGTTACCGCGTTTACCGCGTAACGCCTCCCGTGCGGGCGCGGGGCGCCCATGTTCACGCGCTTTTGCCCCTTTGGCGCGCGGGCGCCCCACGCCTATCGGCAGCGAGCGGGAGGGACCGGACGTCACGGTCCCTCCCTTGATCTTTTACCTTACGGAGATATTCATGGCCCTTAATGATGTTGCCTTGTGCAGCCGCGCTTTGATGCGCATCGGCTGCGCGCCGATCGCGTCGTTCGACGACGGGACGGCAGAATCCGAAATCGCGGGCGCGCTGTACGCGCCGGCGCGCGATGCGCTGCTTTCGGCTTATGGCTGGTCGTTCGCGACGGGCCAGCAGGCGCTTACCCGCCTTACCGCCGCGCCGGAGGCGGATTATCAATACGCCTATGCGCTGCCGTCCGATTTTCTGCGCGCGCTTTCGGCGGGGACCGGTGCGCGGGGCCGCGGCCTCGATTATCGCGTTATCCGCAACGTGCTGCACACAGACGCGGAAAGCGTGCTTTTGACCTATATCTTCCTGCCCGACGAATCCGAATTTCCGCCGTTTTTCGACGCGGCGCTGATCGTGCGGCTGGCGGCGGAATTCTGTATTCCGTTGACCGAAAGCACGAGCCGGGCCGAGGCGCTTTACAGCATGGCCGAAAGCGAATTCCGCAAGGCCAAGCAAATCGACGCGCAGCAGGATACGCCGTCGCGGATCGAAAACTTCCCGCTGGTCGATGTGAGGGGCTGATGCCGATCATCCGCCAGATCAAGACCAATTTCACCGCGGGCGAGGTGTCGCGTCGGTTGTTGGGGCGCGGTGATCTGCGCGCCTATGAAAACGGCGCGCTGACTTTGCGCAACCTGTTCATCCATCCCACCGGCGGCGTCACGCGCCGCGCGGGGATGCGGTTCGTCGATCTGGCCGCCGGGCCAGGTCGATTGATCGATTTTGAATTCAACACCGAGCAGACCTATCTTCTGGCCCTGTCGGCGGGGCAGATCCGCATCTATCAAGACGATACACTGGTTGTGACGTTAAGCGCGCCATGGAGCGCGGGGCAAATCGCCGCGCTTGGCTGGACGCAGTCGGCGGATACACTTTTGCTGGTGCATCCGGATGTCGCGCCGAAAAAACTTACGCGGTCCGGTGCCGGGGTTTGGGCGCTTTCGGACTGGACGTTCGATGCGGACGAAAACACCGGCGTCGTGTACCAACCGATGTTTAAATTCGCGGACAGCACCGTGACGTTGACGCCCAGCGGGACCAGCGGCGCGATCACGTTAAGCGCATCGTCCGCGGTGTTCGCGGCGGGACATGCCGGAACACGCATGCGCGTGGGCGGCAAGGAGGTCGCGGTCACGGCCGTGCTTTCGGGGACGGTGGTCAATGCCAGTGTCATCCAAACCCTGTCGGGCACCGCCGCGACCAAAGAATGGGAAGAACAGGTCTTCAGTGCGGTGCGCGGCTATCCCGTGTCCTGCGCGTTCCATCAGGACCGGTTGATCATCGGCGGCAGCCGCGATCTTCCTAACCGGCTGTGGATGTCGCGTTCGGGCGAATTGTGGAATTTCGACCTTGGCACCGGGCTTGACGACGAAGCGATCGAATTCGCCATCCTTTCCGATCAAGTCAACGCCATCCGCAACGTGTTTTCTGGGCGGCATCTGCAATGTTTTACGTCGGGCGCGGAATGGCAGGTTTCGGGCGATCCGCTGACGCCGACGACGGTGCAACTCAACCGTCAGACGCGGGTGGGATCGATCGTCGATCGCAACGTGCCGCCGGTCGACGTGGACGGCGCCACCATATTCGCCGCGCGATCTGGGCGCGAGTTGCGCGAATTCGTCTATACCGACGTCGAGCAGGCGTATCAGGCCAACGATCTTGCGCTGCTGGCGCAACACATCATCAAGGACCCGGTGGACCAGGCGTTCGACAAGCGCAACCGGCTTTTGCATCTGGTGCTGGCGGACGGGCGCATCGCGACGCTGACGGCCTATCGCGCCGAACAGGTGGCCGCGTGGACGTTGCAGGAAACGCAGGGCGCGGCGCTGTCGGTCGCGGCGGTGGGCGAGGACGTGTACCTGTTGCTTAACCGTGGCGGCGTCTACACCATCGAGATTTTCGACGACACGCTTGCTGTCGATTCCGGCCTTGCGGGCAGCGCGGAAACGCCCAGCGCGACGTGGTCCGGCCTTGGCCATCTTGAAGGACGCAGCGTGGCTGTGGTCGCGGACGGCGTGGTTCAGCCGGACAGAACCGTCAGCAGCGGCGCGATCACGCTGGCCGCGCCCGCGGGCAGCGTTCAGGTGGGGCTTGCCTATACACATATCGTCGAACCGTTGCCGCCCAACGCGGTGGCGGAAGGCGGGCAATCGCGCGCGGCGCGCCTGATCGAGACGGTGTTCCGGATCGAGGATACACAGGCGCTGCGCGTCGACATGGGGCGCGGTGCACGGGACATTCCCTTGCGCGAAACCGGCACGGCACTGGACACGCCGGTCGAGCCTGTTTCCGGCGACATCCGGGTGCGCGCCTTTGGCTGGCGGCAGGACGGCACGCAGCCTTTGTGGCGGATCGAGCAGACGACGCCGTTGCCCTTCACGCTGTTGTCGGTCGCGGCGGACATCAAGACAAGCGAATAACATCAAAGCAATTTCAAGGAGACGAAAGAATGGGAAGTTTGACATCGGTGCTGCCGACGATCCTGTCGGGGGCGGGGCTGCCGGCGGCGCTGGTCGGCATCGGCCTCGACGTCGCGGCGCAAAAATCCGCCTATACGAAACTGGTAAACCAGCAGGATCAGGCGCTGACACAGCTTAAGGAGCGTCAGGCGCAGGACGAACAGGCGGCGGCGCAGGACGTGGCGGCGCAAAAGGCACAGATCGCCGCGGACGCGCAGACGGCGGAGGCGCGGCGGCTGGCTGCCCTCAGGCGCGCGGTGGCGCGGCAAAAGACGTTGTTTTCGGCGCAGGGCATGGGCGGCGACACGGGCAGCGGGTCGAACGAGGCGGTGCTGCTGGGGCTTTACAATGACTCGCAGGCCGAAGCTGACGCGCAAACGCAGGCGGATGCGCTGCGCAATACGGCGCTGGACCAGAGCCTTGCGCAGAAAAAGCAGAAAAACCTTCTTGAGGCGGCACAGCTGGAACAGCAGCAAAGCCTTGCCCGCGTCATCAAGGGGTTCTAGGCCATGAGCGACACGCATATCAAAATGCCGGACGTGGTGCCGGTGGTGCGCTATGCCGCAAACGGCAGCGACACGGTTTTCGCTTTCGCCTTTCCCGTCTTTGCGTCGGAAGACGTTGCGGTCTATCTGGACGGCGCGCGGCAGGCCAGCGGGTATGACGTCGCCGGCGCGGGGTCGAGTCTGGGCGGCAGCGTCACGTTCGACGACGCGCCGGTCGCGGGCAGCGTGGTGACCATCGAGCGCCGCATCCCGATCGAGCGGACGACCGATTTTCTGGAGGGCGGGGAGTTATCTGCCCGCGCGTTGAACAACGAACTGGATTACCTGACCGCCGGGTTGCAGCAGGCGATCCGCGATCAAGGCGGGATGTTGCGTTACGACGGATTGGAAACACCGGGGCCGGTGACGTTGCCTGCGCGCGATTCCCGCGCAAGGCGGGTATTGGGATTCGACGAAAACGGCGATCTGACCAGTTACGCCACCGGCAACACGCTGGCCGCGCCCGATTATCTGCAATCCGGTGCAGGGGCGGTAACGCGCGCGATCGACGCCAAGGCAGCGGAATTCGTTTCCGTGCGCGATTTCGGCGCGACGGGCGACGGGCTTGCGGACGATACGGGGGCGTTCATACGTGCGCTGGCGGCGCATGACGCGGTCGTCGTGCCTGCCGGAACATATCGCGTTACGGCGACCATCGTGCTGGGCGCGGGGAAAAGCCTGACCGGTGCGGGACAGGCCAGCGTTATCGCTGCATCCGGCACGGGGTTCAACGTCATTGAAATGCGCGCGGAGTATGCGCGGCTTGCGAATTTAAAAATCAGTGGCGGCGACGCAGGTGTGAAGCTGTACGGGCGCGATGCGCCATGCGTGCATAATACGCTGACGGATCTGGTGATCGTGCAGGCACGGACGGGAATTCTTCTGGATGGGTATCAAAATCCGTCCAATCCTTGTTACTGGAACATGGTTTCGCGCGTGCTGGTGTTCGCGCCAGCGATCGACGGGGTCAGGCTGGATAAAAGCGGCGCGGGGGATACGCCCAACGCCAACAGGTTTCAAAATCTGCGCGTGTATTCAAGCGGCGCGGACATATCCGGTTGCGGCATTTATGTCGCCTATGGCGGCAACGCCAACAGTTTTACGGATTGCGAGGTCAACGTCAAAAACACCGCCGCTGCGTGCGTGCGGCTGGGCGCGCATGCGGACAGCACGTTTTTCGTCAATCTGTATACCGAAAGTTCGGGCGGCGTGCCCAACATGCAGTTGGATGCCGGGTCGGCGCATACGTCGTTGACCAATCTGCACGCAATGTCGGACGGGGCCGCGATCTACGATCTTTCGGGCGGGGCGTATCTTGCGCACAATGCCGGGTATCCGGTGCGCACGACGCTTGGCCGGGCGAAGATCGCGGATGCGACGCTGACGCTTTTACGGCGGGATACGGTTTATGTCGATGCGCCGGGCGCGGCCGTTGTGGATGCGACAGCCGCGCGCAGCGTGCATCTGGTGGCCGCGACCAATGGACAGATCACGCTGCGCCTGCCCGCGGCTGCGGACGCGGTCGGTGCAAGCTATACGATCAAGAAAGTCGATTACACCGGCAACATGGTGGTGGTCAGCGCGATAAGCGGCAGCGGGCCGGACGGGCGCAACATCCAGCTGGGCGGGCCGAACGATTACGTCAGCGTGCTTTCAAACGGGGCGGGATGGTTCATCACCGCCAGCAACCGGATGAGCGGCAACACGCGCTATCACGACGGGGCGGGGACATACGATATCGACATGGCGGTCGACGTATACCTGCTTTCGGCCTATGCGGGGGCCAAGACCGCGCGGCTTCCGCCCGCGGATGCGGCAAACGCCATCGGACGTGTCGTGCATATCAAGAAAACGGACCCGTCCGGAAACGCCGTGACGTTAAGCGTACAGGGCGGCGGCATGATCGACGGCGGAACCAGTCTTGCGCTGAACGGCCAGTACAAATCGGCCAGCGTCGTGTCGAACGGCGCGCAATGGTTCGTGCTTCAGAAATACCTCTAATCATGGAAACGCAATGCCCCGAAGAAAAAAGGACGGCGTCCTTGACGACGTCACGCGCGCGAAAATCGCCGCCTGCCTGCCTCAAGCCATTGGCCACGCGCTGGATTCATACCGCGATTTCGCACAGCCGGGACAGATCGTGGACGTCAAGACCTTCGCCGCGCACCACGCGGCGTGCAAGGCGGCGGTCGCGCATATCGAATTGCTTTTACGGCTGGCGGCATCGGTCGAAATGCCGGCGGCTGACGACGACGGCCTGGCCACGCTGATAACGGACGCGGAGGGCGAATTGCTGCGCTACCGCGCGCAAGAAGACGACGAGGACGGCGCATGAACGATTTTCCCCTGTTCCTTTCCATCTGGAATAGGGCGCAGGGGCAAACCACGCCGCATGTGCATTTTCGCATCGCGCACTGGCTTTCCCATCGCGACCGGGCCGGGGATACGCGGCTTTTGCTGATGGCGTTCCGGTCGTGCGGCAAATCGACGATTGTCGGGCTTTACGCGGCGTGGCTTTTATGGCGCGACCCGGATCTGCGGATTCTGGTGCTGGCGGCGGATGGAACGCTGGCTGCCAAGATGGTGCGCAATACGCGCCGGATCATCGAACGGCATCCGTTGACCGCACATCTTTGTCCCGATCGCGCCGACCAGTGGGCGGCGGATCGTTTCACCGTGGCGCGGCGCGCGGAATGGCGCGACCCGTCGATGGTCGCCTTCGGTATCGGCGCGAATATCACGGGTTCGCGCGCCGATGTCGTCATCTGCGACGACGTGGAGGTGCCGAATACCTGCGATAGCGCGGAAAAGCGCGTGAATTTGCGCGATCGGCTGGCGGAATTATCCTTCGTGCTGGTGCCGGGCGGAACACAGATTTACGTCGGCACGCCGCACGCCTTCGATACCATTTATGCGGTGGCGCCAGGCGACGGGCCGGAAACAGGCGCCCCGTTTCTGGCGGGGTATAAGGATCTGCGCGTGCCGCTTCTGGCCGATGACGGGACATGCGCGTGGCCGGAGCGTTTTTCGCCCGCAGCAATCGCCGATCTGCGCAAAAGCGGCGGGCCGCGGCGTTTCGTGGCGCAGATGATGCTGGCGGCACAGCCGGTGGCGGCGGCGCGGCTGAACCCCGATCTTTTATGCTGGCACGAGGACGCGGTCGCATACAGCGAGGCAGGCGGTGCGCCAGTGCTGCGCATTGGCGGGCGGCGCATGGAATCGGCCAGCGCGTGGTGGGACCCGGCCTTCGGCGACGGGGGCGACGGCAGCGTGGTCGCGGTCGTGTACGGGGACGGACAGGGCGAATACTGGTTACAACGGCTTGAGTATCTGCGCGTGCGTGCGGAGTCGGGCGAGGACGCGGCGACGCAGCAATGCCGTGCGGTCGCACGTATCTGCGCCGAGATGCATTTGTCCGCGATCGCGGTCGAGATCAACGGAATCGGCAAGTTCCTGCCTGCGATTTTGCGGCGGGAATTGCGCGGCGGCGCGGCGGTGATCGAGGCGGCAAGCCGCCGCGCCAAGGATGTTCGCATTGTGGAGGCGTTCGACGCGGTGCTGGCAGCGCGCGCGTTGCATGTGCATCGCTCGGCCGCGGCGACGCCGTTCATCGAGGAAATGCGCAATTGGCGCCCCGGCGGAAAGGGCCGCGACGACGGTCTGGACGCGGTGGCGGGCGCGCTGGCGCAGCAGCCGGTACGCGTGCGGGGTGCTGGTGCAGGGGGTGCGGGCATAAGACGGGCGGGATGGCAGGGGGCGGACGCGCGTTACCGCGCGCGCAGCGAATTCAACGTGATGGAGCAAGGAGAATGATCGAAGCCTTTTTTGAAGACGGGGTCGCCTGGTGGGTCAGTGCGATCGAATTGCCGGCGTTGGCGGGTTTGCTCGCGCTGGTGATGCACCAGCGCGAATTGATGGCGCAGGAGAAACTGGAGGCGATGCGCAATTTCGCCAGCATCGCGGCGGTGCGTGAGCTGGAGCAGCGTCTGGCATCACACCTTTTGCGGATCGAGGCGAAGCTGGACGCGACCGCCCTGAAGGCCGAGGCCTTGACCGGGAGGGAGCGATGAGCGCGGATAAAACAACGGACGATACCGCGCGCGCGATCGACGTGCTGGCGCGCACCATATGGGGCGAGGCGCGGGGCGAAGGCCCGCGCGGGATGGAGGCGGTGGCGGCGGTGGTGCTCAACCGCGTCGCGGTGGCAAACAGGCATGGCGGGTATTGGTGGGGCAAGGACATCGCGGATGTGTGCCTGAAGCCGTTTCAGTTTTCGTGCTGGAACGCGAACGACCCGCAGCGCGCGAAACTTTTGTCGGTGGCTGAAAACAACATTCATTTCGCGACCGCGCTGCGTATCGCGCGGCGCGCGGCATACGGGCTTTTACCCGACAGTGTCGCGGGGGCCACACATTACCACACGCTGGATATATTGCCGCGCTGGGCGCAGGGGCAAACGCCGGTCGCGATCATCGGACACCATATGTTTTACAGGCTGGAGGCGTGATGCTGGAAACGATACTGGGCAAGCTGGGCTTGCCGCTTTTGATCGAAATCGTGCGCGGGGCATTGGCCAAGATCGACAACCCCGTGGCGCAGGGGGCGGCCAAGGCGCTGGACCAGACGCAGGCGGCGATGAACACCGGCGCGATCACGCCCGAGGCGCAGGCCGAGGCAAACCGGCATCTGGAGCGGATGACCGAGTTGGCGCAAAAGGAGCGCAGCGACGTGCTGGATTCGATCAACCAGACGATGCGCACGGAAACGCAATCAAGCGACGTCTATGTGCGGCGGATGCGCCCGACCTTCGGATATCTGATGGCGGTGACGTGGGCGGCGCAGATGCTGGCGCTGGCGTATATCATCGTTTTCGACACGGGCCGCGCGCCGGTGGTGTTGCAGGCGGTGGAATCGCTTTCGACCATCTGGGGCATCGCCCTGTCCGTCCTTGGTCTGTATGTCTATAAGCGCAGCGACGAAAAACGCCCGATCGTTCTGGCCGCGCCGCAGGCCGAACAAGGCGGCGCGGCGCAGATTCCTGTTCCGTCGCGCAAGCCGTTTACCGGCGGGACGTTCAATCAGTGAGTCATCAACCGACCGCGGCGCAGGGAATGCAGAATGTAGATGCCCGCGCCCATGACCAGCAGGGAGCCCGCGAAAATGCGCGCGGTCGGCGGCTGGTCGAAAACCAGCCAGCCAAGCAGCACGCCCCAGAGCATCTGGGTGTATTGCAGCGGGGCGACCTGCGAGACGACGTGCGAGCGCGCGAAAACCAGCGAGATCGAGATCATGGCGATGCTCAACAATACGCCGTACAGCACCATCAGGCCGAGATCGGGCAAGGCGGGCATCACCGGCCCGTCGACGAACAGCATCACAGGCAGGTTGAGAAGGACCAGCGTGGCGTGGGTCGCAAGGCTGAAATTGGTGGGCGGTTCGTGCCCGCCGATGCGGCGGGCGAGCAGCGCCGCCCCGGCCGAACACAGCGAGGCCGCGAGCGCGGCGAGCGCGCCGACATTGAGATCGGCGAAGCGCGGACCCGCAATCACCAGCACGCCCAGAAATCCGGCGCCGATCGCCAGCCAGCGCGAGGGGGGGATATGCTGTTTGAGAATCAGGCGCGAGATCAGCGCGACCCAGATCGGGTTGAGGAAAACGATGCCGTAGAAATCGGCCAGCGGCAAATGACGGATCGCGATCAGCACCAGCATGGTCGATCCGCCCAGCAGCAGGCCGCGCAGGAGATGCAGACGCCAGCGTTCCCCTTTGAATATAGCGCGCGGCCCGCGTATCACGGCGGCGACACAAAGCATCAAGGCAAAGCCGGTGACATTGACGGTCACAAGAATCTGCGCCGCGCCGTAACCCCCGGCTTGAAGCCATTTGCCCAGCGTGTCGCTTAGGGTGAAAAACAGATAGGCGAAAATGGCCAGTCCGAAGGCGTGGAAGGGGGGAAGGATCCTGTTGGCGTCAGCGTGCATCGTCCCGCATCTCTATCCGATTCAGATTATGTTTAAAACGGGCTTCTGGCTGTGGCCGTACATCGTGGGCCTGTTCTTAGGGGATTGTTAGGATATACTGTGCTTTGCTCGTCCCGCTTGCATTCCGCGGCGTCAAAAGGATTATCGAAATGAAGAAGATTCCCATCACGGTCGCGCATGGCGACGGCATCGGCCCCGAAATCATGGCGGCCACGCTTGATATACTGAACGCCGCCGGCGCGCCGCTGGAGGTCACGACCATCGAAGTCGGGCAAAAACTGTTCGAGCGCGGGGTGATGACCGGAATCGAACCCGCCTCGATCGAGGCGATCCGCGCGACGGGCGTCCTGCTCAAGGCGCCGATCTTCACGCCGTCGGGCGGGGGGTATAAATCCCTCAACGTCACCATCCGCAAGCTGATGTCGCTTTACGCCAATGTGCGTCCCTGCCAATCCTATCATCCGTATATCGAAGCGCTGCACAAAACCATGGATCTGGTGGTGGTGCGCGAGAACGAGGAAGACCTTTACGCCGGAATCGAGCACCGCCAGACGCAGCAGGTATGTCAGGCGCTGAAGCTGATTTCCCGTCCGGGGTGCGAACGCATCATCCGCTATGCCTTTGAATACGCGCGCGCGAACGGGCGCAAAAAGGTCACCGCGATGGTCAAGGACAACATCATGAAAATGGTGGACGGGCTTTTCTATCAGGTGTTCGAGGCGGTGGCGAAGGATTACCCGGATATTCAGAACGACCGTTATATCATCGATATCGGCGCGGCGCGCATCGCCGCGCGGCCGCAGGATTTCGACGTCATCGTCACCGAAAACCTTTACGGCGACATCATTTCCGACATCGCGGCGGAGGTGACGGGTTCGGTTGGTTTGGGTATTTCGGCCAATATCGGCGAACATTGCGCGATGTTCGAAGCCATGCACGGCACCGCGCCGGATATCGCCGGGCGCGGCATCGCCAATCCGTCGGGCCTGCTTTTGGGCGCGATCATGATGCTGACGCATATCGGCTGCGGCAAGGTGGCGGAGGACGTGCACAATGCATGGCTCAAGACCATCGAGGACGGGATTCATACCGGCGATATCTATCGCGAGGGCACGTCGAAAAAACGCGTAGGCACGCGCGAATTCACCGACGCGGTGATCGCGCGGCTGGGCAAGAAGCCGGTCGAAATGAAGGCCGTGACCTATCCCGACGGGCAGGGCGGAATCAAGATTCCGCCGCTTGCGGTGGTACCGCCCGCCAAAAAGGAATGGATCGGCGTCGACGCCTTCATCGAATTCAACGGCAAGGCGGATGCGCTGGCCGAAAAGGTGAAACCGGCGCTGGCGGCGGGGCTCGATTTGTCGCTGCTCTCCAACCGCGGAGTCAAATGCTGGCCCAACGGGTCGGACGGGACGTTTTGCACCGACCATTGGTGCGCGCGCATCCTTGGCGCGTGCGATACGGCCAAGCTGGTCGAAACGTTGCAAAAACTCGACGCCGCGGGCATTGCCGCGGTCAAGACCGAGAATCTGTATAGTTTCGACGGGAAAGACGGCTTCACCGCCGCCGCGGGTTAATCGCCGCTTTTCGCGGCCTTGAGGGTGTTGGCCAGAAGGCAGGCGATGGTCATGGGGCCGACGCCGCCCGGCACGGGCGTAATGGCCCCCGCCACTTGCGAGGCCGCGGCGAAATCGACATCGCCTTTCAGTTTGCCGTCATCCATGCGGTTGATGCCGACGTCGATCACGATTGCGCCCGGTTTCACCCAATCGCCCTTTACCATTTCCGCGCGGCCGACCGCGGCCACCAGAATGTCGGCGGTGCGGCAGAGTTCAGGCAGGTTTTTCGTTTTGGAGTGCGCGGTCGTGACCGTGCAGTTTTCGGCCAGCAGTAATTGCGCCATCGGTTTGCCGAACAAAAGCGAGCGGCCGATGACGACGGCGTTCAGGCCCGTCAGGTCCCGTTTTACGGTTTTGATCAAGCGCAGCGCGCCTTGCGGCGTGCAGGGCACAAGGCCGCTGCCGTCGCCCGCCACCAGCTTTCCGGCGTTGACGAAAGTCAGTCCATCCACGTCCTTTTCCGGCGCGATGCGCTGGATCAACGGATCGGAGTCAAGATGCGCGGGCAAAGGCAGTTGCAAAAGGATGCCCTGCACCTTTTCGTCTTGGTTAAGGGTGTCGATCAGAAGGGCGATTTCGTCGCGCGTGGCCCCGGCGGGCAGGCGGCATTCGATGGAGCGCATGCCCACCTCTTGCGTCGCCTTCACCTTGTTTTTCACATAGACGTGCGAGGCGGGGTCGTCCCCCACCAGAATGACCGCAAGGCCGGGTTTGGCTTCCATGCCCGCGACGTTGTCCGCGATGGATTTGCGAAGTCCGGCGGCGATGGATTTTCCGTCGATGATGGTGGCGCTGGCGGTCATGACGCGAACCCGTTGTTAGTAATAGAAGACCATGCCAACCACGCGTTCAAGCAGCGTGATCGCGAAGATGACGATGATCGGCGTGATGTCGATGCCGCCGATCGGCGGCACGTAACGGCGCACCGCGCCCATTACCGGCTCGGTCGCGCGCGAGAGGGCGGAGACGAGGCGCGCGGCCTGCGGATTCGCGGTATTGAGGACGCCGAAGGCGATCAGCCAGCTGATCACCACCTGCGCGATGATGATGAAGGTGTAGATCTGAAGGGCGAGGATAAGCAGGGACCCGATAAGCGCCATGACGTGAAACCTCCGTATCAAAATACCGCGAAGCGCGGTAGCATAAACCAGATTTTAGCAAAATGCCCGGAAACTGGTATAGAGGGGCCAAAAGGGGTTTCATAGAGCAAAATGACCGGTTTTGAACTGATTCTGGCCGCGCATCTGGCGGCGTCGCATCCGGGTCCGGCGCAATTCGTCAGCGCGGGCGCGAACGCGCCTGTTGCCTGTCCGGCCCAGAAAAGCGCGCAAGTCGACGTGCATTGGCGCAGCGAGCCGATCAAATACGACATCAGCCAGTCCGAGGCCGAACTGGCCGCGCACCACATCGACACCAAAAACCCGTACGGCGTGCATGTGGCGACCGACGTGGGCGGGTTGATGTCGGGCAAGATCAGCTTTCAGTCGTCGACCGAAATTTCGAGCGTGCGGTTCCCGGCGCAAAGCCTGACCTGTTTATGGATCAACCGGGTGAGTGTCGACATCGTCATGGACCCGACCATCCAGATCGCGAGCGAACACCCCAAGGGAACGTGCGAATACGTCGCGATCCTTGAACACGAATCAAAACACGTCGCCATCGACCGGGGCGTGATCGAGGCATATCTGGACACGATCCGCGCCGCGGCGGCGCAGGCGGTGCAAAAGGTCGGCATGGTCGGTCCCAAGCCGAGCGAAACGGGCGAGGATTTCAAGACCAAAATGTCGAAATATGTCGAAGGCCAGATCAAGGCCGCGATGGACCAGATGTATGCCGCGCGCGTGGCGCGGCAGCAGGCGCTGGATTCCAAAGCCGAATATGATCGCATCGCCGCGCAATGCCCGAAGGGCGGGCAGTAATCACTTCGTTTACCGGGGCGTGTCTTAATGTGCGGCTTGATCTGGCGCGGGCAGTTGCGCCATCGAGCGGACGATTTTGATGCGCCGGTCGCCGGGAAGCCGTTTTTCCGCGCGGTCCAGCAGTTTCAGGGTTTCTTTGACGTCGCGTTCCAGAACGACGCGCAGCGCGGCCAGCCGAATCATGGTTTCGGCGTCGTCCGGTTTTTGCGCCAGCGCGCGGGTGAATGCCGCTTCCTGATCAAGGTCGGCCTGCCGCGTATCCTGCGCGGACATGTCGGCGATGCGTCCGGAATCCGGGACGGGGCCGTCCATGCGCGCGGGTTGGCGCGCATACAGCGCGGCCAGCACGATGGCGGCGAAAGCCAGCGCGAGCGCGAAGGCAAGGATGCGAAAACGGGAGGCGGTCATGTTTGAAGCCTAAAACAGCGGCGGTTCGATGAAAATAAAAATTCGTTGACGTGCGAAAGCGGCTTTTGTTTTGATTACAAAAAACGATAAACGTCTGGGACCAAAACGTGCCTGTTCTGACCAAGCCTGCCGAAGTGCCGGTTTTCCTGTGCCATGACCCGCATTGGGAGGAACAATACGACCAGTTGCACAGCAAGCTTCGGGCGCAATGGTGCGCCGCGCGCCGCGAAAAAGACGTGGAGCGGCGCGGCGCGATCAAAGATGAATGCCGGGACACGCTGGGCAAAATGCGGCAGGTCCGGCTGCGCCGCTTCCGGTCGGTGGCGGAGGTCGCGGTCAAGCCCCTTAATGCCGTGCGGTATTACGCATTAAGGCGGGGCATTCGGGATATTCTGTTGCCCGGGCCGGAAGATTTTAAAACGCTGGCCGAGATCAACCGCTTTATCCGCGATCGCGATACCTATTTAGCGGCGCATTGGCGCCGTGCGGCCGTGATCGCGAAAATCAGGGACGATGCCGGGGCCATCGACCGGCTTTATCAAGGCGGGACGGTCATGACGATCAATCCTTCCGGGCTTTTGGGGCCTTCGGGGCTTTAATTTCCAGCATCTGGCGGTCGTTAACCCGGCTTTATCTTTCGCGCGGGCATGGTACGCTTGTTTTCGGGCGTTGCCGCCCAGTTTTTCCGTATTCTTTTTTCAAAGGTTTTCGCCATGGCCCGCACCGGACTCGATACGCTTCAAACCCGCCGCACGCTTGATGTCAACGGCATGAAATACGACTATTTCTCGCTGCAGGCCGCGGCGGAAAAGCTGGGCGATGTCAGCCGGCTGCCATATTCGCTCAAAGTGCTTTTGGAAAACATGTTGCGCAACGAGGACGGGCGCTCGGTCAGCGTCGAGGACGTGGAGGCGTTCAAGACATGGCTGAGCACGTTGGGCAAGAGCGAGCACGAGATCGCCTATCGTCCCGCGCGCGTGTTGATGCAGGATTTTACCGGCGTCCCCGCCGTGGTCGATCTGGCCGCGATGCGCGAGGCGATGGTCGCCCTTGGCGGCGACGCGCAGAAGATCAATCCGCTTTCGGCCGTGGACCTTGTGATCGACCACTCGGTGATGGTCGACGAATTCGGTTCGCCCAGCGCGTTCCAGAAAAACGTCGATCTGGAATTCGCGCGCAATCTTGAACGTTACAAATTCCTGAAATGGGGCCAGAAGGCGTTTCGCAATTTCCGCGTCGTGCCACCCGGCACCGGCATCTGCCATCAGGTGAACCTCGAATATCTGGCGCAGACCGTATGGGTGGATGCGGACGATGCAGACACCGATGCAGACACTGATGCAGACAAGGCGCGCATGGTCGCCTATCCCGATACGCTGGTCGGCACCGATTCCCACACCACGATGATCAACGGGCTTGCCGTGCTTGGCTGGGGCGTCGGCGGGATCGAGGCCGAGGCCGCGATGCTGGGCCAGCCCGTGTCGATGCTGATTCCGGAAGTGATCGGATTCAAGCTGACGGGCAAACCAAAGGAAGGCACGACCGCGACCGACCTTGTGTTGACCGTCACGCAGATGCTGCGCAAGAAGGGCGTGGTGGGCAAGTTCGTCGAATTTTACGGCGACGGGCTCGATCACATGGCGCTGGCGGATCGCGCGACCATCGCCAACATGGCGCCGGAATACGGCGCGACCTGCGGGTTTTTCCCGGTCGACGAAGAAACCTGCCGCTATCTGGAATTTTCGTGCCGCGATGCCCAGCGTGTCGCGCTGGTGCGGGCGTATGCCAAGGCACAGGGTATGTGGCGCGAGGCCGGGTCGCCCGACCCCGTGTTTACCGACACGCTGGAACTGGACATGGGGACGGTCGAACCGTCGCTGGCGGGGCCCAAGCGTCCGCAGGACCGCGTGCCGTTGTCCGTTGCCGCGCCGGAATTCAAAAAACATCTGGAAGCCGTGCACGGCAAGACGTCCGAAGTCGCGGTCAAGGGTACGGATTACGCGATGCGCGACGGGCATGTGGCGATCGCCGCCATTACGTCATGCACCAACACGTCGAACCCGTCGGTGATGATCGCCGCGGGGCTGGTCGCGCAAAAGGCCAACGCTCTGGGCATGACGGTCAAACCGTGGGTCAAGACCAGCCTTGCGCCGGGATCGCAGGTCGTCACCGATTATCTGGCCAAGGCCGGGGTGCAAGCGGATCTCGACGCGCTTGGATTTAACCTTGTGGGTTATGGCTGTACCACCTGTATCGGCAATTCCGGGCCGCTGCCGGATGCGATCGCCGCCGCCGTCACGGAAGGCGACCTGAACGTGTGTTCGGTGCTGTCAGGCAACCGCAATTTCGAGGGTCGCGTCAACCCGCACGTCAAATCGAATTATCTGGCCTCGCCGCCGCTGTGCGTGGTTTACGCGCTGGCGGGCAGCATGCTGATCGACGTCACGAAGGACGCGATCGGGAAGGATAAAAACGGCAAGGACGTTTTCCTGAAGGATATCTGGCCGACCAATGCCGAGGTGGCGGCGGCGGTGCAAAAGGCGCTGACGCCGGAAATGTTCAAGTCGCGCTATGCCGACGTGTTCAAGGGCACCAAGGAATGGCAGGCGATTTCGGGCGCGGATGGACAGACCTATCAATGGGACGCGGCATCGACCTATGTCGCCAATCCGCCCTATTTCGTGGACATGCCGAAAACGCCGGGCGCGTTCGCCGATGTGCGCGGCGCGCGGGCGATGGCGGTGTTCGGGGATTCGATCACGACCGACCATATCAGCCCCGCCGGGTCGATCAAAAAGGACAGCCCTGCCGGTAAGTACCTGATCGCGCACGGCGTGCAGCCCGCGGATTTCAACAGTTACGGCGCGCGGCGCGGGCATCACGAGGTGATGATGCGCGGCACCTTCGCCAATATCCGCATCAAGAACGAACTGGTGCCGGGCACCGAGGGCGGGGTCACCAAGTACGAGGGCGAGGTAATGCCGATTTACGACGCCGCGATGAAATACAAGGCGGCGGGTACGCCGCTGGTCGTGGTCGCGGGCAAGGAATACGGCACCGGATCGTCGCGCGACTGGGCGGCCAAGGGCACCAACCTTCTGGGCGTCAAGGCGGTGATCGCCGAAAGTTTCGAGCGCATCCACCGTTCCAACCTTGTCGGCATGGGCGTGTTGCCGCTGCAATTCAAGGGCGGGATGACGCGCGCGGATCTGAAAATCGACGGCAGCGAAACCTTCGACGTCACCGGCGTCGCGGGCGGCATCACGCCGCGCATGGACGTGACGTTGACCATCACACGCGCCGACGGCAAGACCGATAGCGTGATGCTGCTGTGCCGGATCGACACGCTGGACGAGGTCGAATATTTCCGCAACGGCGGCATTCTGCCTTACGTTCTGCGCAGTCTGGCGGGATAGGCGCGGGCGCTTTTCAAAAGTATTTGCGCGGGCGGCCATGTGCCGCCCGCGTCACATTTCGGTCACAGGATTGTACGGATTTTTCCCTGCTCTCGTGGGGATTTTGTTACACGGGATACCCATATCGCCGTTCATGTCTTTGAACGTAAAGGCATGACGGGTGACGATCTGTTGAGTTTTTTGCGGCTCTTTTCTTCGTCCTTCGTTCTTTCTTGCACATTTTTAAGGAGATTTGAGATGAAAACGCTTCATAGAAATTTGATTGTCGCCCTGATGGCCGGGACCTATCTTTGTGGCGGTGTTGCCGCCGCCTATGCCGCCGAAGGCGGCAACGCCGCCGCGCCCACGCCGCCCGCGCGCAGCGCGTTGCAAAATGCGCAGACGCCAGAGATGCAGGCGCAATCCCTGATGACGCGGATGGTGATGGCGCGGGTCGCGCTGGACCTTTCGGACGGAACGGATGCGCGCATGATCTTGAAGGAAGCGCAAAACGAGGCGCGCCAGATTCTGGCCGCCGCGCCGAGCGCAGATACGGTCGAAACAATGCGCAGCGGCAAGATCACCGTGCAGGCAAGCGACGTAACGCATGATTATCTGGTGCCCGCCGCGGACGATTTTATGGTCGTCGATCAACTGGCCGGCAAGGTCAAGGACGGCAAGGCAAAAGGGATCGACGTGACCGATGCGGCGGTGGTGCATACGCATCTGGACCTGAACATCGCTTCGGTTTCGGCGGCGATCGACCAGGCGTCGGAACTGGCCGCGAAGGGCGATCTGGCCGCCGCTTCAAAAGCGATGGACGGCGCGTTCAACGGCGCGGTGAGCGAGCAGGAGGTTCTGGTCGATCCGCTTTGGACCGTGTACGACAATCTTGTCCTGACCCAGACTTTCCTGAACGGTGGGCACGATCAGGCCGCGCAATACAGTTTGAAAAACGCACGCGCGCAGCTTGATGCGTTCAAGAAAGCCAATCCTGGCGCGACGGACCCCGCGATCGATACGATGGGTCTGGATATGAAGGAGCTGTCGTCGCTTTTGTCCGCCGACGAGAACAGCCGCAAGGCGCATCACGACGACATTCTGGCCAAGATCAAACATATGATCGATACGGCCGAACCGTGGCACCACGCCAAATCTGCGCAGGCACGGTAACGCTTCGCTTGGTGTGGTGTGCAAGAGGGTAGGCGGGTTGCCGTTTTTCGGCGGCCCGCCTGTTTTTTATCTGGGTTGTGCCGTTTCTTCGGTATCCGGGCGCATCGGCGTGGCGTGGACCACGTTTTTATCCTTGTTGTCCGCGTCCGTGTTTCCGGTTTCGCCGCGTCCGAATGCGCCCGCGCCCACTGTGGCGAAGCCCGGCACGGTGTTCGTGCCCATGTCCGGCATCGTCATATCGGTGGTGTCGAAATGTTTGGGTAGGGTTTTCGGGGCGTCCGGCACGCGTGGTTCATCGGGTGCGGGCGGGCGCGGTTTGGAGACGGCCAAAGGTTGGGCCGGGGTGTAGCTTCCTGCGGTTTTGGACGTGTCCGCCTTGGTGGGCGTGGACGGTTTTTCCGCCTCGGTTTCGCTGGATTTGGCCAGCGGCGCGGGTTTGACCGCTTTCATCGCGTCCGGTATTTCACGCGGCGCTGCGGTTTTGGAATCCGTCGTTTCGGGTTTTGTCACCACAGCGGATTTCGTGTCCGGCCTTTCCGGGCGGCTGGCGATTGCGGCGGCATGCGCCTCGCGCAGGGCTTCGACGTTTTTGGCGTTGCCTTTGACCAGCGTGTCGACGATCGCCGGGTTGCGCAGCGTGGTGGTGGCAAAGGCGGCAAGGGCGCGCGGTTCGTCCCATGTTGAAACCGGGCCGGGCGCCTGACCCTTGGCGTGCAGTATTGTGCCCTGTCCTTCGACCAGGCGGGCGCGGCCGCCGCCGGTATCGACGGCAACGCGGCCTGCGCGGTCAAGTACGCCGTATTCGCCATTCACCATGCCAGCCCAGAACGCCCCACCCTGCACGGCCAGCGTGCCATAAAGGATTTCGATGCGGATATGCGCGTTGTCGTTTTGGCCCATCAGACCGGATTGATAGGCGATGCTGCCCTTGGTTACCTTGTAGGACGCGGTGTCGCGGCGGTCGTTTTGGCCCGCGAAGGCAAAATCGACCGGTTCCCACTGTGTGTTTTCGCCAAGAGTGAATTGCGTGTCGTCGATCATCTGGACGAAGACCCGCGCACGCGGGCCGGTGGTCACCAGATCCTGCGGATGGAGCGCCATAGACGGCTTGGCCAGCGCCGGTTTCGGCCGGCCGAAAATATTGACGGTGGCCAGACCGTCGACCGCAAGGATGGTGCCGATGACGTTTTCGGATGCGGCTTCGGCGGCGGCGGGGTTTTTGAAATCCTGCGCCTGTGCGGGTGTTGTGACGAGCGCCAGCGCAATTATAAAAAGAGCAAGGCGCATGGCGGTCACTCCACCGGCTGGAAGTCGCCGCGGGCGAAGGCGGCGGCTTCGTCGATCAGGTCCAGCATATCCGGGCGTTCCGGGCGATAGCGGGTGTTAAAGCTTTCCTCGAACTGCGTGATTTCGGCGTTCAGGCGGCCAAGGCGGCGCTGGGCCGCCTCCATCCCCGGGGCTTCGGTCAGGGTGGTGCCGCGTTTGGCCTGAAAAAAGCCGACGGTGACCGCAAGCTGCACCAGTTCCAGCCACGCCGCCGCGACAAGCAGGCATTGATGCGGTTCGGGCATCGCGGCGCTTTTGGTGAAAATCGAACCCTTGGATTCGGCGGTGAAATTGAATGTCGTCGAGCGGCGCGGGTTGCGATAGATCAGCCCCACGCGCGCGCTTTCGGCCATCGCGCCGATCACCATGGCGATGGTGGTGTTGTGGTCGATGGTGACGCCGCGCCCGGCCATGTTGAAGGCATCCTCGGCGATTTTGACCGCGCGGTCGTATTCGTCGCGGTTGCGGGCGTCGCATTGTTCGATTACGTCCATGAAGGGGTGATAGGCGCCGTTTTTGTATATGCAGCGCCCGCCCTGATAGACCGCGACCCATGAATTGGGGTTGGTTTCGGTTTCATAGTCCGGCACCGTGGCAAGCCAGTTCGGCCCCCACGGATAGGACGGGGAGCGCGTCGTCACCGGGCCGTCGCGGTAAAAGGTGCGCACGATCATCGCCGCCATGCGCAAGGTGGTGTGCATGTTATGGCCGCGCACGACCATCCGTTCCGTATGCTGGCCGCTTTTGCTGATCAGCGGCAGGAAAATGCGGTTGCCCTGCGCGACCATCGGGGCGCTGCCCCGGTCTTCGTGGACCGTGAATTTTTCACGCAAAAGGGTGGTGTTGAGCAAAAACATGCAACATCCACGCTAGCAAAATCGTGGCGGTTTAGAAACGCCGATTACGCGCGCGGCGGGGATACGGTCAGGCGGCGAATTTCATGCCCGGCGCGGCAGGGCGGCGCTGGGCGGGGGATGCCATCTGGTCGGGCGCGGCGGTCTTGGTTTTGGCGGTGTTGGCCATAACCGGCTTGCCTTCGGCGCCGACCAGCATCGAGACCTGATTACCGTTCTTGTCATAGGCCGAGACGCGGCGGGCATAGGCGTAGCCGCAGGACAGCAGGGCGACCAGCGTGCCGATGTCCTGACGCTGTTGCTGCATTTCCAGTTTGATGTTCTTGCGGCGGGTGGCCGGATCGATGCCGCGCAGGGCCAAAGATTTGGCGGCGGATTTCGTATTGTTGCGGGCATTGCCGCGCGCGGCGGAGGCGCGCAGGATCGAGGTCGCGCCCATCATCGGGCGGCGGCGCGGGGCGACGACGGGGGCCTTGCGCGCGTCGAAGACGCTTTTGGATTTGGCGTCGTCTTTACGCTTGAAGGCCGGGCGGTCGGCTTTCTTTTCCTTGTCCTGATCCAGCATATCCGCAGCCATGCCCGAGGCGATGTCGAGCGCTGTCGAAGCCGCGCCGTCGGCCGCCATGCCAAAAGAGTGGGCGAGCGTGTCGCCGGCGACCTTGCCCATCGCGCCCTGAATGAAGAATGAATAATCGTCGTGCATGATCACGCCCGCGTCGCGCAGCATGACCTCCAGACCCGGCATCTGGCCTTTCTGGCCGGGTTCGGGCGGCAGGGCCGCGAGTTCCTTGTAATTTTGCTTAAAGCCCTCGACCGCGTGGCGGTAAAGCTGTTCGATCGGCAGATCGGTGTAGGTTTCAAGCGGCTTTGCCGGCGTGTAGTGCATTGTGGCGTCCCTGCGAAATTTTGTTTTCTTGTTCATTTCACAGTACGCCCGGCCGCTGAATATAAGGTTAATTTTCTTGTTTATTTTCAGGTACTTAATACAATTTTACTCAAATTTTATTAATTTTTTATGTAAATAAAAACGCCTGATTGGTGGTCAGGCGCTCTTTTATAATGGTTTCAACGGGATAACGCTATTTTTTTGTTTTATGGCCAATTTCCAGGTCTGGGTTTATTTGTCGTTGCCCATGCGCAGGGCCTCGATGAAGGCGGTCTGGGGAATGTCGACGGAACCGTATTGCTGCATCTTCTTCTTGCCTTCCTTCTGTTTGTCGAGAAGTTTGCGTTTGCGCGTGATGTCGCCGCCATAGCATTTGGCCAGCACGTCTTTTTTCAGGGCCGAAATGTCCTCGCGCGCGATGATCTTGCCACCGATCGCGGCCTGAATCGCGACCTTGATCAGTTGGCGCGGGATCAAGGTCTTGAGGCGTTCGCAAAGCTGCCGCCCGCGGCGTTCGGCCTGTTCGCGGTGGACGATCATGGCCAGCGCGTCGACAGGTTCCTGATTGACCAGAATGTCCATCTTCACCAGATCATCCTCGCGGAAGCCGTCGAGGGCGTAGTCGAAGGACGCATAACCGCGCGAGATGGATTTGAGCCGGTCGTAGAAATCGAACACGACTTCGTTCAGCGGCAGGCGATAGACCAGCATCGCGCGGGAACCGGCATAGGTCAGTTCGATCTGTTCGCCGCGTCGTTCCTGACACAGTTGGAGGATGCCGCCGAGATATTCGTCGGGCACCAGAATCGTCGCCTTGATGATCGGTTCCTCGATCGATTTGATACGCACCACATCGGGCATGTCGACGGGGTTGTACAGTTCGATCGATTCACCGTTGGTCAGGTGGATTTTATAAACGACCGAGGGTGCGGTGGGAATGAGGTCGAGGTCGAATTCGCGGTGCAGGCGCTCTTGAATGATCTCCATATGCAACAGCCCTAAAAAGCCGCAGCGGAAACCGAGGCCCAGCGCCTGCGAGTTTTCGGGTTCGTAGTGCAGGGAGGCATCGTTGAGGGCGAGCTTGCCCAGCGAGTCGCGCAGATGTTCAAAGCTTGAGGCGTCGGCCGGGAAGAGCGAGCAGAACACCATCGGGATCGACGGTTTGAAGCCGGGCAGGGGGGCGGGGGCCTGATTGCGTTCGTCGGTGATGGTGTCGCCGACCTTGGTGTCGGAAATCGTCTTGATCGCGGCGGTGATGAATCCCATTTCGCCGGGTTTGAGTTCGTTCACCATCACATGCTTGGGCGTAAAGATGCCGACACGCTCGACATCCTTGACCGATCCGGTGTTCATGAAGCGGATCTTCATGCCCTTTTTAAGCGTGCCGTCGAAAACGCGGATCAGGATGACCACGCCAAGATAGGCGTCGTACCAGCTATCGACCAGCAGGGCCTTCAACGGCGCGTCCGGGTCGCCCTTGGGCGCGGGCAGGTCGGTCGTGATCGCCTCAAGCAGGCGGTCGATGTTGATGCCGGTCTTGCCCGATACCTCCACCGCGTTGTGCGTGGAAATGCCGATCACGTCCTCGACCTGTTTTTTTACCGCCTCGACGTCGGCGGCGGGCAGGTCGATCTTGTTGATCACGGGCAGGATTTCAAGATTGTTGTCGATGGCCTGATAGACGTTGGCCAGCGTCTGCGCCTCGACCCCTTGGGTCGAGTCGACGATCAGCAACGCGCCCTCGCACGCGGCGAGCGAGCGCGAGACTTCGTAGGAAAAGTCCACATGGCCCGGCGTGTCCATCAGGTTCAACTGGTACATTTCGCCGTTCCGGGCCTTGTAATTCAGGCGCACGGTCTGGGCCTTGATGGTGATGCCGCGTTCCTTTTCGATGTCCATGTTGTCGAGGACCTGTTCGGTCATCTCGCGCAGCTCCAGCCCACCGCAGGTCTGGATCAGGCGGTCGGCTAGAGTCGATTTCCCATGGTCGATATGGGCAATGATCGAAAAGTTACGGATATGGGATTGAGCAACCACAAAGACACCCCTGAAAAGCAAAACGCCCGGCAGGTTTTAAGGCCTTCCGGGCGGCAATTCAAGGTTTAAGCAGTTATCCGTTACGCAAGGTCATGCCCAAGGCGGGACTTGGCTGGCTTGGCGCGAAGCCAGCGTCACGTTTGGCGCCTGATGCGGCAGCGTTGGAGAACGATTGCACAAAACCCTCGCCGGATAATTTCTGTCCTGCCAATTTTGAAAATTTATCCATATATTCCTCCCTTATGCCGCGTGGACGATCAGGGGCAGATCGACCCCGTTTTCCACTTTTTTTGTAACCGGATTCATCTGGATCATGCTGACCAGATGGGTGTTCAGGAAATAGGCCCGCAATTTGCGGTCGACGGCGATGCCGAAATTGCGGATGTCGCCATCCTCCATCACGAAATCGACCTTGCTGTTGGCGGTGTCGTATTCCAGCCATGAAACGGTCTTTGAAAACGGCCGGTCATGGAAAACGCAGACTTCGGCGCCGTTGCCGATAAACAATTCAACCACCATATCCGTGTCCGGATCCGTGGCCCTTGCGCCTGCGATCGGCGCGGATGGAAAAGGCGATGCCTGCATAATCCCAAGTCTACACCCGATGGGGGTGAATCCTCAAATTTCCTTACGTGCCATTAGGCCATAAGGGGGTTAATAAAGCTTTAAAATTATGGAAATCAATGCCGGAAGTGGCGCATTCCGGTGAAAACCATGGCTAGGCCGCGTTCGTCGGCGGCGGCGATGACCTCTTCATCCCGCACAGAACCGCCGGGCTGGATGATGGCGGTTACGCCCGCCTCGGCGGCGGCGATCAGGCCGTCGGCGAAGGGGAAGAAGGCGTCGGAGGCGACCACCGCGCCATGGGTCAGGGGTTCGGGCAGGCCTTCGGCCTTCGCGGCCTCGGCAGCCTTCCACGCGGCGATGCGGGAAGAGTCGACACGGCTCATTTGTCCCGCGCCGATGCCGACGGTGGCGCTGTTTTTGGCGTAGACGATGGCGTTCGACTTGACGTGCTTGGCGACGCGGAAGGCAAAGACCAGATCGTCCATTTCGCGCTTGTCCGGGGCGCGCTTGGTGACGACGCGCAGATCTTCGCGCGCGATGCGGCCATTGTCGGCATCCTGAAGCAGGAAGCCGCCCGCGATCGGGCGCAGGGTGCGGCGCGCGGCGGCGGGGTCGGGCATCGCGCCGGTGACCAGCAGGCGCAGGTTCTTTTTGGCGGCGATGATTTTCGCGGCCTCGTCCTCCACCGCCGGGGCGATGATCACCTCGGTGAAGACCTTGACGATTTCCTCGGCCGTCGCCGCATCCAGCGTGCGATTGAGGGCGACGATGCCGCCGAAGGCCGAAACCGGGTCGCAGCGCAGCGCATGGCGGTAGGCGTCGTAAAGCGAGCCGTGGGTGGCGACGCCGCAGGGATTGGCGTGCTTGATGATCGCGACGGCCGGCGCCTCGAACTCCGCGACCAGTTCAAAGGCCGCGTCGGTGTCGTTGAGGTTGTTGTAGGAAAGCTCCTTGCCCTGAAGCTGTTTCGCGGTGGCGATGCCGGGGCGGTTCGATCCGTCGAGGTAGAGCGCGGCCTTTTGATGCGGGTTTTCACCGTAGCGCAGTTCCTGTGCGAGTGTGCCGGAGGCGGTGAGCGTCTGCGGCCATGCATCGCCCAGCTGGCCTGAAAACCAGGCGGCGATCGCGCCGTCATAGGCGGCGGTCGCGGCATAGGCACGGGCCGCGCATTCGCGGCGGGTGGGATAGCTGATTTTGCCGTCGTGCCGGTCGAGTTCGGCGATCAGGTCGGCGTATTGCGCGGGGTCGGTCAGGACGGTGACGAAGTCATGGTTTTTGGCCGCGGCGCGAATCATGCCGGGGCCGCCGATGTCGACGTTTTCAACGCACAGGGAGAAATCGCCCCCGCCCGCCACCGTCTGCGCGAACGGGTAGAGGTTGACCACCAGAATGTCGATCGGGCCGATGCCGTTTTCGTCCATCGCCCGTTTGTGCGCCGTGTCGTCGCGGCGGGCCAGCAGACCGCCATGCACGCCGGGGTGCAGCGTCTTGACCCGGCCGTCCATGATTTCGGGGAAGCCGGTGATTTCGCTGACGTCCCGGACGGGCAGGCCCGCGTCCTTGAGTGCCTTGTGCGTGCCGCCGGTCGAGACCAGTTCGATGCCGTGGCGGTCGAGCGCGCGGGCAAGGTCGAGAATGCCGGATTTATCGGAAACGGAAAGCAGGGCGCGGACCGGTTTGACCGGTTCGTGAAAAGCGGGGAAGGATTTTGTGACCATGGGCATCACATACGCCCATGGCGCGCCCTTGGCAAGTCGGGATCAGGCCCGGTTCAGGCCGCCTGTCGCGGTGGCCGGCGGACGTATGGCAGATGGGGACGCAGCAGACGGGGATGCGGCAGGTTGGCCGGAAGGGGTGGTTCCCAGCGGTTGTGCCGGGGCGGAAGCCGGAACGTAAAGCCCGCGTTCGCCTTCCAACGGGCGGAAGGTATCGGTGATGCCCAGCACGGTTTCGGCGCCGCCCAGAAACAGAAAGCCGTGATTGGCGATGCGCTTGGCCATGCGGCCGAGGATGTTGCCCTTGGTCTGTTGATCGAAATAGATCAGCACGTTGCGGCAGAAGATGATGTCGAAATTGCCGAGCGAGTCCATCGGATCAAGCAGGTTGAACGCCTTGAACTGGACCATCGATTTGATGTCGTCCTTGACCGTCCATTGTTCGCCGGTTTGCGTGAAATATTTGACCAGCATCATGATTGGCATGCCGCGCTGGACCTCGAACTGGCTGTATTTCGCGGCGCGCGCCTGATCGAGGATTTCGCGGCTGAGGTCGGTCGCAATGATTTCAAACTTCACGCCTGCCCATTTGGCGGCGTTTTCCTTCATCATGATCGCAAGCGTATAGGGTTCCTGCCCCGACGAGCAGGCGGCGGACCAGATGCGGATGGTGCAGTTCGGCCCCTTGGCCTTGACGATCGCCGGCACGACCACATCGCGGAATTTATCGAAGGGCCGTTGGTCGCGGAAAAACATGGTTTCGTTGGTCGTCATCGCGTCGACGATGTCTTCGACCAGCGCCGGGGGCGGGGCCATGCGCAGCTTTGCCGCCAGCGCATCCATCGATTCGATGTTGTGTTTCTTGATGACCGGGGCAAGTCGCGATTCCAACAGGTACGCCTTGTCCATGGTGATGACCAGCCCGGACTTGGCGTAAAGCATGTTTTTGAAAATGTCGAAATCAGCCGGTTTCATCACAGTACCCGTCTTGCAACGTGCCCCCCGATATCCTTGAGCGGCAGGACCGCCGCGCATATGCCCGCCATCGCGGTCGCACCCGGCATCCCCCACACGACGCTGGAGGCCTGATCCTGCGCATAGGCGCAGCCGCCGGCTTCCACCACCGCCTTGGCCCCAAGCATACCATCGGAGCCCATGCCTGTCAGAATAACCGTAAGTATGTCGCGGGAATAGTGGGGAATCAGGCTGCGCAGCATCGGATCGACCGCAGGCTTGCAGAAATTTTCCGGTGCGCCGTCGTCCAGCGTCAGGACCATCTGGCCCTGATCGTTCTTTTTGACCAGCATGTGCAGGCCGCCGCGCGCGACATGGGCGCGTCCGGGCAGCAGGGGCATGCCTTCCTCGGCCTCGACGCAGGGGACGCCGGTCTGCTGGGTGATGTGCTGGGCCAAAATGGCGGTAAAGGTGGGAGGCATGTGCTGGGTGATCACCACCGGCACGTTCTTGATTCCCTTGAGCGGCTTGAAGAATTCAAACAGCGCTTGCGGGCCGCCGGTTGAGGACCCGACCGCCAGAATGCGCGGACGCCAGGTTGCCGGGGGCTCCGGGCGCAGCGCGAATTTCGCGCCTGTCGGCGGCAGGATGAAGCCGCCCTTGGCTTCCGATTTCACGGTTTGCGGAATGGCGGACGGGGCGACCGATGGTACGGGGTCCGATTTACCTGCGCCGCGCGGTTTACCGAAGGCCCGCACCAGTTCAATCACGCGGGCGTGAAAGACGCTGGAGGAGTTGATCTCGGTCGACGAGGTGGGTTTGGGGATGTAATCGACCGCGCCGATCTGCATCGCGCGCATCGAAATTTCGGCGTTTTGCAAGGTCAGGGTCGAGCACATGATCACCTTGGCGTTCGGGTGCGCCTTGATCAGCTTGCCCAGCGCGGTGATGCCATCCATCACCGGCATTTCGATATCCATGATCACGACGTCCGGTTTTTGCCGTTCGTACTGGCCAAGCGCGACCTCGCCATTCTGGGCGGATGCCGTCACCTTGATATTCGGGTCGGATTCGAGGATGCGCGTGATCATGCCGCGGATGACGGCAGAGTCGTCTACGACCATGACCTCGGTGATAGTGGTATCGGGCATTCGGATCCTGTCTTAAGAAGGAAGGCTTAGATCAGGCCGACCTGAGAGAATTTGTTGTATACGATTTCGCCGTCGAACGGCTTCATGATGTATTCGTTGGCGCCCGCCATGATCGCGCGCTGGATGAAGGACATGTCGTTTTCGGTGGTGCAAAAAACGACCTTGGGCGCGTCGCCACCCGGCATGGCGCGCAACTTTTCCAAAAACTCGATGCCCGACATGTTGGGCATGTTCCAATCAAGCAGGATCGAATCCGGCATCTGTTTCTGGCAAAATTCGTATGCTTGGACGCCGTCCTCGGCTTCGTCGCAGTTGAAGCCCAGTTCCTCGATGATGCGGCGGGCGACCTTGCGGACCACGCGGCTATCGTCCACGACCAGACAGGATTTCATCGTCAGATCCTTTCATGCCCTTTATTGGGCGGCAATTCCCGTAATTTTATCAAAATGCCGATTAAGGGTGCCTTAATGCACGCTATGACGCAACAGCCGTGCAATGTCGGCCACGATCAGCAATTGTTTGTCCAAACGATATATGCCGGTGGCGATTTCCCGCCAGGTGTCGTCCATGGTCGGCGGGATTTGTTCAAAATCACGGTTATGGAGGGAGAGCACGTCGCCCACTTTGTCGATGATCAGGCTGTAGAGCTCATTTTCATGTTCGACCACTACGGCCATGGTTTTTGTTCCGGCGGGCAGGTCCTCAAGGCCGAGTCGGCAGCGGACGTTGATGGCGGTAACGATGCGCCCGCGCAGGTTGAGCGCGCCTGCGACCTCGGCCGGGGCCAGCGGAACGCGGGTGACGTTCTGCTGGCGCAGAACGTCCTGCACCTGCATCACGGGGATGCCGAACATCTGCTGGCCGATCATGATGGTCAGGAATTCGGTCGTTCTTGGCGCGGAATCGGTTTCTCCCGCCCGGCGTTTCTGGAATTTTGTAACTTCCCCGGTCAGGCTCATGCGATTTTCTCCCCGTGGCGCTGTTCGGCCAGTGTCTGCGAAAGGGTGTTGAGCAGCGTGTCGCGGTCGAATTTCGCGACGTATTTGGTGAAGCCGACCTGCATTCCACGCTCGATGTCGTTCTTGGTGGCATGGCTGGTCAGCGCCACCATCGGCGTGGTTTTCCAGGCGCCTTCATGTGCGCGCACCTTTTCGGCGAATTCGTAGCCGGACATTTCCGGCATTTCGATGTCGGAGATGATGATGTCGAATTCCTCGCCGCGTTCCTGTAGCTCCAACGCGCGCAGCGGGCTTTCCGCGGTCACGACCTCGTACCCCGCGACCGAAAGCAGCGGCGTGAGCATGTTGCGGAAGAAGGGGCTGTCGTCGACGATCAGGACGCGGCGCAGACGTTTCATTTCGTCGCGGTCGAAATCGTCTTCGCCGTGGTCCTTGAACCAATCCTTATAGGCCGTCTTCAGGTAGGCGCCGACATCGATAATGTCCGTCGCCTTGTCACGGATGATCGCTGAGCCAAGGAAGCCGGGGCGGTCGGAGCCGATCTGGACGTTGATCACGTCCTCGATGATGTCGATGATGTCTTCGACCATCAGACCCATCGAGCGGTTGCCGTCGGAAAAGACCAGAGTCTGCTGCGGCCGGTCGACGTGCAGGACCATGTCGTCCGCGAACTTGACCAGCGGCATCAGGCCGCCACGATATTGAATCAGCATCTTGCCGCCGGAATGTTCGATGCGGGCGGTGTCGACTTCCTCAAGCCGCGCGACGAGGGCCAGGGGCACCGCCTTGGGCATCGCATCGCCGGCGGAAAACAGCAAAAGCGAAGTGCGCGCGCCTTCATGGCGGATCGACGCGGTTTCGACCGCTTCCGCCGCGTCGGCGCTTGCGACCTTGATTTCGCCCGTGGCTTTGGCCACGCCGGCGGGGTCGAGAATCAGGATGACCGAGCCGTCGCCCAGAATGGTGTTGCCGGAGAACATCTCGATATCCTGAAGGATGCGGGCCAGCGGCTTGACCACGATTTCCTCGGTGTCGAATACGCGATCGACGATGATGCCGAAGACATAGTCGCCGACCTTGGTGACCACGATGTAGCGGTTGTTGCCCGATGCGCGCGCGACGTCGTCGGCAGGTTTGAAGTCAGGCAGGTGAAGCAGTTTTTGCAGCGTCACCAGCGGCAACAGATGGTCGCGCAGGCGGAAAACCGGCGTGCCGTTGATGTATTCGATGCGGTTTTCGCCCTTGTCGGAGCCAAGCACCAGTTCCTGTACCGCAAGTTGCGGGATGGCGTAGCGTTCGCCCGCGACCTCGACGATCAGGGCGGAAACGATGGCGAGGGTGAGGGGAATCTTGATGGTGAAGGTGGAACCCTTGCCTTCCTCGGACACCAGGTCGATGGTGCCGCCGATTTTTTCGATATTCGTGCGCACCACGTCCATGCCGACGCCGCGGCCGGAAACGGATGTCACCTTTTCCGCCGTCGAGAACCCGGCGTCGAAGATGAACATGTGAATCTGCTTCTTGTTCATCTGCGCCAGTTCGTCGGCGCTGGCGATGCCTTTTTCGATCGCCTTCTGGCGAATGCGGTCGGTGTTCAGGCCTTTGCCGTCGTCCTTGATCTCGATGATGATGTGCCCGCCCTCGTGATAGGCGCGCAGCCAGATCTTGCCGATTTCGGGTTTGCCCGCGGCCAGGCGGTCGGCCGGCGTTTCGATGCCATGGTCGCCCGAATTGCGCACCATGTGGGTGAGCGGGTCCTTGATGAGTTCGAGCACCTGACGGTCGAGTTCCGTATCTTCACCCGACATCACCAGTTCGATCTTCTTGCCCAGTTCGTGGCTGAGGTCGCGGATGATGCGCGGCAGTTTCGACCACGCGGCGCCGATCGGCTGCATGCGGGTTTTCATCACGCCTTCCTGCAGGTCGGAAACAACGTGGTTGAGGCGTTGCAGCGGCGCGCCGAATTCGGTGCCCTTGGCGGTGCGTTGAATCTGAAGCAGCTGGTTGCGGGTCAGCACCAGTTCCGAAACCATGGTCATCAGGTTTTCGAGCACGTCGACGTTGACGCGCAGGGTCTGGTTGGCCAGCGACGATTCCTTGGCGGTGTGGTCCTCGGTCGTGGGTTTGGCAGCGGGCGCAGCCGGGGCGGGCGCCGCAGCAGGCGCGGGCGCGGGGGCCGGGGTGGCCTGTGCCGCGGGTTGTTCTTCGGCAAACGGATCGCCCACGGGGCCAGGGGTCGCGTCCCACAGGGCCTGAAGCGCGTCCACCGGCTCGGCAGCGGGCGCAGGGGCCGGGGCGGGCGCGGCGGACGAAGCCGGGACGTCGCGCCCTTCGTAAACCGCGTCGAGTTTTTCGATCAGGTCGGTGTCGGCACCCTCGGGCTCTTTCTCGTTCGCTTCCAGTTCGCCCAGAATGTATTTGATCCGGTCGATCGATTCGAAAATCAGGGTGACGTAATCCGGGGTGACTTCCAGCGTGCCGTCGCGGAAACGGCCCATCACGTTTTCGGCGCGGTGCGCGACGGTTTCAAGGCGCGGCAGACCCAAAAACCCGCATGTGCCTTTGATGGTGTGCATCAGGCGGAAAATGGAGCCGAGCAGGTTTTTGTCGTTGGGATTTTGTTCAAGACCCACGAGTTGAAGGTCGATTTCGGCCAGGGATTCGTTGGTCTCGGTCAAAAATTCGACAATAAGATCATCCATGGCTTTCTTGCCCCTGCCGGTTTAGCGCCTTGATTTATTGAAATAAAACGGTGCGTTTCGTGTTGGAATCATAACAAGAATCGCGCCCGAAAACCAAGGGTGTTTGCATGTTCCAGCTTACGTTAACTTGCGTTAGCAAAAAGTAACGACAATAGGGAAAAGCGCAGGCGCGCGAAGCGCGGTCAAGATGCGCGTTTGCGCGCCCATGCGATATGCGGATTCGCTTTTTCAACGGCGGCGAAAATTATGTCATCACACAGATGTTCGACATACATACCTATGTCGCGCATCTGGGCGATGCCGTTCTGGTGTACGAAGTGATCGGGTTCGTGCATGGCGTAATACACCGCGCGGATTCCGGTTTCGATGATTCGTCTTGTGCAGGTCGGTCCGGCCGAGAGGCGCGTGCCGCAGGGTTCGACGGTGGAATAGAGTTTAAGTTTCGCGGGGTCGATGCCGGGGGACAGTTTGCGCAGGGCGATATCTTCGGCGTGGGATTGCTCGATCCCGTCTTCGCGTGAAAATCCGGTGGCGACGACGTTTCCAGCCTGATCGGCGATGACGCAGCCGACCGCGAGTTCGTTTTCCGTATGCGGCGCCTTCAGGCCGAGTTCGGCCGCAAGACGCATCAGGTCGATATCGGTCATGCCCGCAGTTTAGTCTGGTAATCCGGTTCGTCCAGCGGTTTGGCGAAATAATAGCCCTGACCCAGCGCGACGTTCATCGCCCGCAGCGCATCGGCCTGTTCGCGGGTTTCGACACGTTCGGCGACGACGCTGACGTCTAGATCGGCACACATGCGCACGAGGTTCGAGATCATCGAGCGGTCGCGGTCCGAGGACAGGATGTTGGTGATGTACTGGCCGTCGATCTTGACCGAGTCGACGTGGATCTTGTGCAGATACTGGAAGGATGCGGCCCCCGCGCCGAAATCGTCGAGGCTGACCTTGAATCCATCGTCCTGCAGGGCGCGGACGAAGGTGTTGACCTTGTCTAGGTCTGTGATCTGGCTGCTTTCGGTGATTTCAAAAATCAGGCGCGAAGGGATGTCTGATTTCAGATGCGGTTCCAGCTTGTTGCGCAGCTTGTCGATGAAACGCTGGTTCTGGATCGAGACGCCAGAAAGGTTGACCGAAACCTTGAATTTTTTGCCCTTCGAATTGAACACCAGATAGTTGATGATTTTGCCGCAGATCGCCAGATCAAGTTCGGGTGAAAGGCCAACATCTTCGCAGAACACGATGGAATCGTAGGGCGATTTGTTTCCATCGAAACGTACCAGTGCCTCGTAATACGCAGGCTCGCCGGTGGCGAGATCGACGATGGGCTGGAATTTGAGGTCGAAGCGAGATTGGTTGATGATGGTCTTGAATTCGCTGATTTTCTGGGCGTTGGATTCAAGGAAGGATTCAAAGCCCTTTTGCAGATTATTCAGGGTCAGGCCCTGGCCCTGCTTTTCAAACTGGTTGATCGTGTACATCAGCGCCTTGGCCAGCTCGCGTTCCGAAAGCGTATCGTTGTCGAGGTCGATTTCGTTGGCTTCGGCGGCGGTGCCCCGGTTTTCCGGATCGCTGTCGAGGGCCAAGGATTCGATGTCGGCGCGGATCGCATCGGCCGTGACGTTCGTGCCGTGCACCACACCGAACCGTCCGTCGCCCATGGTCCCGGCAGTGCGTCCGTCGGCGGCGTAGGAGCGCAGCATGATTGAAACACTCTCGCGGAAGGTGGACCAGCGTTCGGCGCCGATGCGGTTTTTAAAGTCGCCGACCTGCGGCATATCGACCAAGGTCATGCCCACGGACTGGCCCAGCGTGTCGGAGGCGGCGATGACATCAAGCGCGGCGGCGGCGAAGCTTTCCGCATCCATCAGCGCGGCTTCGGACGATGCGCGTTCGGCCTTGCTTTCGGCGACTTGCGCGATCGTGCCTTTTGACAGGGTCAGGAATACGCGGCCCGGACGGTCGGGCATGGAAAGGCCCGAGAGCATCGCCTTGCGGAAGGATGTGTGTTCGTCGTTGAGGTTGACAAGGACGGGGCCGAAACGCTGCCCCGGTTTGGCGCGTCCGCACAGGGTCGATACCAGCCCGCGGTCACGTGGCGCAAAGATATCGCCCAGTTTGCGGCCCGTCAGCGTGCCATCGGCGGAACCCGTCATGCCCTTGGTCGCGCCAAGCGCGTAAAGCACGGTGCCGTCGGCATCGACCTCGATCATCAGGTCGGCGCCGGCGAAGGCGAACGCCAGAAAGCGGTCGCGCTGATCCTTAATGTCTGAAGTCTGTGGGTTCATAAAAGACGATTAAAATTTTCTCCTTATTCTAGAGGAACATACAAGCGTTGATAACGGGTTAATTGCATTTGTTTGGATTGCACATAAAAAAGCTGGCGCGCATGCGGTCCATGCGCGCCAGCCCTAGAGATTAGGGGGTGTGTTCAGCGGTTATTGAGCTCCCGCGCGGCGTCGATGGCGGCGTAGGTCAGGATGCCGTCGGCCCCGGCGCGGCGGAAGCACATCAGCATTTCCATCATCGCCTTTTGGTAATCCAGCGCCCCGGCCTCGGCGGCAAAGCGCAGCATCGCGTATTCGCCCGAGATGTTATAGGCGAAGGTCGGCATTTTGAACGTGTCCTTTACGCGCCAGAGAATGTCGAGATAGGGCAGGCCGGGTTTGACCATCACCATGTCGGCGCCTTCCTCGATATCAAGGGCGACTTCGCGCAGGGCCTCGTCGCCGTTGGCGGGGTCCATCTGATAGGTCTTGCGGTCGCCTTTGTTGAGGGAGCATCCCGCCGCCTCGCGGAACGGGCCGTAGAAGCTGGAGGCGTATTTCGCCGCATAGGCCATGATCGGCAGGTTGTCGAACCCTTCGGCGTCGAGCGCAGCGCGGATCGCGCCGACCTGTCCGTCCATCATGCCCGACGGGGCCACGATGTCTGCGCCAGCGCGGGCCGCGACCACGGCCTGACGCCCGATGTTTTCGATGGTTGCGTCGTTGATGACATAGCCGTTGTCGTCCAGCGGGCCGCAATGGCCGTGGTCGGTGTATTCGCAAAAGCACAGATCGGGGATCACCACCATTTCAGGGGCGGCGTCCTTGGCGCGGCGGACCATGCGGTCCAGCAGCCCGCCCGCGCGCATGGAATCGGAGCCTGTCGCGTCCTTGTGGCGGCTGACGCCGAACAGCATTATGGCGCCGAGGTTTTGCGCCTGCGCTTCCCTGACCAGCGCGCCCACGCTGGCCTCGGTCTCGCGGAAAACGCCGGGCATCGAGCGGATGGGGGTGCGTTCGTCCAGCCCTTCCTCGACGAACAGGGGCAGGATCAGGTGCCGGGGTTCAAGCGCGGTTTCGCGCACCAAACGGCGCATCCCCTCGCTTACCCGCGTGCGGCGCATCCGCGTGCGCGGAAAGGCGGTTTGGGCCGCGGCTTTGCCATCGGCGTTTTCGGATATAGTCTTTTGCCATGACTGGGGTGCCAGAACACTCATTACAGCCTCTTTCGGATGAAGACCTCGTTCTAGAGGAAGAGGGCGGGCTTGTCCATGTCCGCCTGAACCGCCCGGCGCAGTTGAACGCGCTTTCGGACGGGATGCTGGCGGGGATCGGGCAGGCGATCGATACGGCAGAAGGGCGGACCATCCTGCTTGACGGCGCTGGCCGCGCCTTTTGCGCGGGCGGGGACATCAAGGCACAGGCGCTGGCGATCCGCGCCGGGCGGCCGGAAATTCCGGCGGATTACTTCCGGCGGGAATACGGGTTGAACGCTAAAATCCACGCTTATAAGCGTGCGCCTTTTGTATCGTACCTCAATGGAATCGTCATGGGCGGCGGGTACGGCGTTTCGGGGCACGGGTCACATCTGGTGGCGTGCGAGGCGACGCGGTTCGCGATGCCGGAGGTTAAAATCGGCTTCTTTCCCGATGTCGGTGCGGTCTTCAACCTTGCGCGCGTGCCGGGCGAGCTTGGCACCTATATGGCGCTGACCGGCAACAGTGTCGGGGCGGCGGACATGATCCATATCGGGCTGGCGCATGCGTATGTACCCATGGACGATTTTCCCCGCTTTCGCGCGGTGCTTGTGTGTGAGGGGGCGGCGCGTGAAGGGGTGGCGGCGGCGCTGGACCAAACCGCGCAACCCGTGCCGGATGACGGAATTTTGCGCCGGCATGAAGAAATGATCGCCCGCTGTTTTGCCCATGACAGGGTCGAGGCGATCGTCGACGCCCTGCGGTCCGAGGGCGGCGATTTCGCCATTGAAACCGCGATGGATATCGAGGCCCGCGCGCCCTTTGCCGTCAAAATCGCGCTTGGACATATTCGCAAGGCGCGGGGCGAGACGTTTGAAACCGTGATCGCGCGGGATCTGGCGCTTGCGCTTCGCTTTCTGACCGTGCCGGATTTCGCCGAAGGCGTGCGTGCCGCCGTGATCGACAAGGACCGCGCCCCGCGCTGGTCGCCCGCGCGGCTGGATCAGGTCGACGATAAACTTGTTGCCCTTTACTTGGGGAATCCAGAGAGTTAACCTTTTATCAGGACAATTCGTGAATACTTTTATGGATTGAACCATTTTCCCGGAGTTTTCCCGTGCTCAGCAACGCCTATCACGACTCCATTCAGCTGATCGAACGCCTGCACCGCCGGTTCCTCGACGTGGTCAAGGCGGAGCTGGACCGGCTTGGCATTCAAGACATCAATAACGTTCAGGCGATGATCCTTTATAATATCGGCGACGACGACCTGACCGTGGGCGAGTTGACGCTGCGCGGTTATTACATGGGCTCGAACGTGTCGTACAACGTCAAGAAGATGGTCGAGAACGAGTATATCGTCCAGGAGCGATCGGTACACGATAAACGCAGTGTGCGCGTGCGCTTGTCGGACAAGGGGCGCAAGCTCAATACCGCGCTGACCAAGATGTACCAGAAGCACGAGGAGCTGATCCGCACCACGGATCTGTCCAAGGAGAAGCTGGATCTGCTCAACGCTTCGCTCAAGCAGCTTGAACGGTTCTGGGCGTCACAGTCGGCCTTCGCGGGTCTTGATACTCTTGACGAGGATTTTTAATTTTTTTCCGTCATTGCTCCGTCATTGCTCCGTCATTGCAATGGCAGGGCAGGGCACTTTCTTCTCGTCCTTGCGGCAAAAGCAGACGAATTCCAGCTTGTACCGGATTATCCCGCAGTCCAGATTTTTGGATCGGCATCAGCCTGTCCGCCCGATCGCATGTCCTTGACCTCGTGTCTTCCCGCGTCGTCGAAGGGCGGGAACCAGACATAGGGTATCCCTTTTTTATTCGCGTATTCCATCTGTTTACGGACGTTTTGCGGGGCGTGGTACAGTTCCACGTTCATGCCGCGCGCGCGCAAGATTTTTGCGGTTTCGGCGGCATCCTTGCGCCGTTCTTCCGACGGCAGGACGACCAGCACCTGGGTCGGGCATTTGCCCGCGGGCTGGATGCGCTTGAAGTGCGAGAGCACGTCGAACAGGCGGGTAAAGCCGATGGAAATGCCGACGCCGGGCAAATGGCGGTTGATGTACGACCCGGCCAGATCGTCATAGCGGCCGCCGGAGCAGACGGAGCCCGTGAATTCCGGCACGTCGAGCAGCGCGGTTTCGTACACGGTGCCGGTGTAATAATCGAGGCCGCGCACGATGGAGAGGTCGGCAACGGCGTCGATGCCGCCGAGTTGTTCCATCACGAAGGTGAGTTCCTTCAGCCCTTCCTCCATCTGCGCGTTTCGCGCGTCGATTTTGCCAAGCGCGTTCGCCGTGCCGCGTATCTGCGCCAGATGCAGGATCGCGTCGACGGCGTTTTCGTCCAGTGAAAGTTCCTGACGCAGCATGCCGCCGACCGCGGGCGCGCCGATCTTTTCCAGCTTGTCGACGATGCGGGTCACGGTAATCGCGTCGGCGATGCCCAGCGCCTCGATCAGGCCCAGAAGAATTTTGCGGTTGGAAATGCGGATCTGCGTGCGGCCGATGTTCAGGCCCTGCAGCGCCTCGTACATCACCGAAGGCATTTCCGCGTCGAAGGCGAGGGGCAGGGTTTCGACGCCGATGACGTCGATGTCGCATTGGTAGAATTCGCGCAGACGGCCCAGTTGCGGGCGTTCGCCGCGCCAGACTTTTTGCATCTGATAGCGTTTGAAGGGGAAGGCGAGGTCGCCGAAATGCTGGGCGACGTAGCGGGCGAGGGGGACCGTCTGGTCGAAATGCAGGGCGAGTCGCGCCTCGCCCTTGTCCTCGGTGTCGGCATGTAGACGCTGAAGGACGTAGATTTCCTTGTCGACCTCGCCCTTTGCGGCCAGAACCTCCAGCTCCTCGACCGCGGGGGTTTCGATGGAGCAATAGCCGTAGGATTCAAACACGCGGCGCAGATGGTCCATCCATCGCTGTTCGACCGCGCGGTATTCCGGCAGCCATTCGGGGAAGCCGCTGATGGATTTCGGTTTGTAGACGGATTTTTTTTCGGCGCTCATGCAAGGTCCGGCAATTCGGTTTCCGCCACCGGGTCGGCGGGGGTGTAGGTCAATGTCAGGGTCAGGGTATTTTCGCCGGCTTCAAGCGTAAGCGGAAAACCGAAATGCCTGGCGAAGGCGTGGGTGACGTACGGATGCACGGTCTTGGGCGTAAGCTGCGAAACGGGCAAGGCGCCGGAAAGGGCTTCCGCCATGCCTTCGCGGATGGTTACGGTTTCGCCGGTCGCGGTCACGCGCATGGTCATGCCGTCCTTTTTCACCGCGACGGTGCCGCCGCGAATCAGACATTCGCGCGCGAACAGCATCGCGTTCAACAGGATCTTGAAGAATCCGGGGTTGAGGTCTTCGTCCGGGACGTCGTTCATCAAATCCCAGTCCAGCTTGACGCGGTCGGATTCGATGAAGTGCAAAAAGGCTTCGTAGATCATCTTGCCGGAAACGAGGGATTCCGACCCGCCCGCGCCGTAGCACAGACGAAAGGCCTGAAGCCGAACCGAGGCCTGCCGCGCGGAATGGCCAAGCAGGCCAAGCGCGTCGTTCAAGCCGTCCGCGCCCATTTCGCCCAGAAGCTCGACCCCGTTCGCGATCGCGGCCACAGGCGAAACCAGATCGTGACAGATGCGCGAGCACAGCAATTCGACCACCCGCACCTGCAGACCGATCGATGGATCGGGCATGGTTCCGGCCAACGGTTCCGGCGTGGCATCGGAAACAGGTTTCGGCATTTCGGCGGCGTTGCTGGTCATATCGTGCGGCCCTTTTACGGGGTTGGGTTCAGTTCCCGATTCTAATGATTATTCGTGCCGGGTAAACCAAGTTGTTCCCGCGCCAGCGCCGCGACCAGCCGTTCGCGCAGAAGATCCATGATTTCCGGGGTTTCGCCCTCGATCCGCGCGACCATCGCGGGCTGTGTGTTGGACGGCCTGACAAGCAGCCAGCCCCGCGGCCCGTCAAGGCGGATGCCGTCAATGTCGGTCAGGGTATAGTTTTCGCCCGCGAAAAGTTCGGCCAGATGGTCCTTGAGGCGGCGGGCCACGTCGAATTTGCGCGCGTCGTCGACCTCGAACCGGATTTCGGGGGTGCCCAGCCGCGCGGGCAGATGCGCGAAATGCCCGGAAAGGGGCGCATCCCCCGCACCCACGATGTTGAGCAGACGGATCGCGCAGTAAAGCGCGTCGTCGAAGCCGTAATAACGGTCGGCAAAAAAGATATGGCCCGAAAGCTCGCCCGCCAGTGGCGAATGTGTTTCGGCCATCTTGGCCTTGACCAGCGAGTGGCCGGTCTTCCACATCAGCGGTTTGCCGCCCAGCCGGTCGATTTCGGCGAACAGCGCGCCGGAGCATTTGACGTCGCCGATGATCGTCGCGCCGGGGCTGGATTTCAGCACTTCGGCGGCGTAAAGGGCCAGCAGCATGTCGCAGCGAATGACGCCACCGTGTTCGTCGATCGCGCCGATGCGATCGCCGTCGCCGTCGAGCGCGATGCCCAGATCCGCGCGCTCGGCCTTCAGGCAGGCTTGCAGGTCGGCAAGGTTTTCATCGACCGTGGGATCGGGGTGGTGGTTGGGGAAGCGCCCGTCGATGTCGCCATACAGTACCGTGTGCCGCCCCGGCAGGCGGGCGACAAGGCGCATGAGAATTTCACCGGCCGCGCCGTTGCCCGCGTCCCAGACGACGTTAAGTTCGCGATCCGGCACGAAATCGGCCAACAGGCGATCGACATAGGCGTCGCGGATGTCGGCGGCGTCTTGCGTTCCGCCTTGCGCGCGGTCGATGTCGTTCGCGGCGGCCATGCGGCCCAGATCCTGAATCGCCGCGCCGTAAAACGGCTTGTTGAACAGGACCATTTTAAAGCCGTTATATTCGGGCGGGTTGTGCGAGCCGGTCACCATCACCGCGGCGTCGGCGCCAAGGTGGTGCGCGGCGAAATAGGTCATCGGCGTCGGGCCCACGGGCAGCGTGGTGACATGGCAGCCGGTTTCGAGCAATCCCGCACACAGCGCCGCGTGCAAGGCGGGCGAGGAAAGACGGCCGTCCAGCCCGCAGGTCACGGTTTTGCCACCCGCGCGGGTAATCGTCGTGCCGAAGGTCAGGCCCAGGGTTTTGGCGTCGGCCTCGGTCAAGGACTGGCCGACGATGCCGCGCACGTCGTATTCGCGCAGGATGCCGGGGTCGAAACTATGCGGCATCGCGGGCGGATTCATGCGAGTAGCGGGCAAGGATGCGGCGCATTTCAGGCCCGAATTCGGGGTCGGCGAGCGCGAAGGCGATGTTCGCCTCGATAAAGCCGGTGTGGTGGCCGCAATCGAAATAGGAATCCTTCAAGCGCATCGCGGTGAAGGGCTGCGTGCGCATCAGGGTCTGCATCGCGTCGGTCAGCTGGATTTCGCCGCCCGAACCGGCCTTCTGGGTTTCAAGGATTTTGAATATCTCGGGCTGGAGGATGTAGCGGCCGACGATGGAAAGGGTCGATGGCGCGTCCGCCGGTTTCGGTTTTTCGACCATGGCGCGGATGGGGGTCGTGTCGGCGCTTTGGTCCGCGACGTCCAGAATGCCGTATTTGCCCACGTCCTCGCGCGCGACGTCGGCGGCGGCGATGACGTTGCCGCCGGTCTTCGCGTAAACGTCGATCATCTGCGCGGTGCAGCCGCGCCCTTGCGAAAGCACCATGACGTCGGGCAGCAGCAGGGCGAAAGGTTCGTCGCCCAGAATCTTGCTCGCGCACCAGATGGCGTGGCCCAGGCCTTTCGGATTTTGCTGGAGGATGGAGGAGAAAAAGCCGGATTCAAGATTGCTGGCGCGGACTTTTTCCAGCAGCGCGGTCTTGTTCTTTTCCTTGAGCGCGATGATCAGTTCGGGCTGGTATTCAAAATGTTCGGTCACCAGCGACTTGCCGCGGCCGGATACGAAGATGAATTCCTCGATCCCCGCCTCGCGCGCTTCCTCGACCGCGCGCTGAATCAGCGGGCGGTCGACCAGCGGCAGCATTTCCTTTGGCAGAACCTTGGTCGCGGGCAGAAAGCGCGTGCCAAGCCCGGCCACGGGAAAAACCGCCTTGCGGATCGGGCGTTTGAGATCGGTCGTAGGATTGCTTGTCATTGGCGCGACTTTGGCCGAAAAGCGCGGGAAAAGCAATTGCCGCGCTTTTTTCGGGTTCAGGCGGTGCCGGAAGCCGCTTTTTTACGGCGGACCAGGGCGATGCGCATGTCTTCGGGCACCACGGCGTGGATCAGGTGGCGGATTTCGGCCCGCGCAGCAAGTTGCGAGGGGCTTAACCCCTTGCCGCTTTCCCCGCCGGGCAGGTCGAGCAGGGTCAAGCCCTTCAAAAACATTTCGCGGAAGATCAGGCGTTCGGTAAAGCCGGGGACATAGGTGAAGCCCATGCGTGCGCCAAGGTCGGCGAGGATCGCGCCGATGTCGCGCTTGCTTTTCAGGTTGTGGGGGCTCATCCGATTGCGCATGACGATCCAGCGAAAGCCCATGTTCAATTCCTTCTTGCGGCCTTCGCGCACGGCCATGACGTGGCGGGCGTAGACGCTGGGCGCTTGCAGGTTTCCGTTGTCCGGATCGAACTGGGCCAGCAGGTCGAGGTCGATGAAGGAATCGTTGACCGGCGTCACCAGCGTGTCGGCGAAGCGGTGGGCAAGGCGGTTGAGGTGCGAATCCGCGCCCGGCGTGTCGACCACCACGAAGTCGTTGTCGCGGGTCAGGTCTTCGAGCGCGGCGAAGAATTTTCCGGTTTCCTCGGCCTTGCGTTCTTCCAGCGTGGCGGCGTGCGAAACGGGAATGGCGACATGGCGCGGGATGGGTTGGCTGCGGTCGGCGGCCAGACGCGTGCGGTAGCGGTTGGCGATATAGCGCGAAAACGTGCCCTGACGCGCGTCGAGATCGATGGTGCCGACGCGATAGCCAAGGCGCAGCAACCCGACCACGGTATGCATCGCCGCGGTGGATTTGCCGCATCCGCCCTTCTCGTTGCCAAAAACGACGATATGCCCCACAGTGTCGGTATCCGCCATTTGTCTATGCCCCCGGTGAATCCGATGACGCATGATGTCAAATTCGATCCGAAAACGCCAGAGCAGCGTCTTGCCGCGATGCGCGCCGCGATGCGCGCGCAGGGTCTGGACGCGTTCATGGTGCCTTATGCCGATGCGTTTCAAAGCCGCAACCGTGCCGCCGACGGGTCGGACCGTCTACGCTGGCTGACCGGGTTTCGCGGGTCGGCGGGGTCGGCTGTGGTGACGATGGATCATGCGGCGGTGTTCGTGGACAGCCGGTACACGCTTTCGGCGCGTAGCCAGATCGACACCGGTCTTTACGAAATTGTCGACGAGGCGGGCAAGGTGCGGCCGGAAGCATGGGCGCGCGACCATCTGAAGCCGGTGCAGGCGCTGGGTTACGATCCGTTTTTGCATACCAGGGCGGAAATCGACGCGATGGGCAAGGTCGTGCCCCTTAAACCCGCGCAGGGCAATCCCGTTGATGCGGCGTGGGGCGACAAGGGGCTGGCGCGGCAGGCCGCGATCGCGCACGCCATCGTCTATGCCGGACGCGGGGTGGATGAAAAAATCGACGAGATATGCGGCCTGATCCGCGCGGGCGGGCGGGGGGCGGCGGCGATCACGCGGCCCGATTCCGTTTCGTGGCTGTTGAATTTGCGGGTGCCCGCATTGCCCATCGCGCCGGTGGTGCACGGTTATGCGCTGGTGGATGCCGAAGCCGGGCATGTGCATCTGTTTACCGATGTCGATTGTTCCGCGCCCGCGATTGCGGCGTCGTTCGGCAACAGGGTCAGCGTGCAGCCGCTTGCGGCGCTTGGCGCGGGTTTGGCCGCGCTGGCCGGGCGGGTGCGGGCGTGGGGAATCGATGATTGGAACACGCCCGCATGGTTTCGCGCGGCGCTGGAGGGAGCGGGGGCGCAGGTCGCGCATATGCCCGACCCCGTGACATGGTCCAAGGCGTGCAAGAACGTGGTCGAGCAGGCGGGCATCCGCGATGCGCATATCCGCGACGGGGTGGCGGTGGTGCGCTTTCTTCACGCGATCGACACGCGGCCCGGTCTGCGCGAACGCGAGATCGAGGCGCTGGTGCTGGAGATGCGCGCGCTCGACCCCGCCTGTTTCACGCGCAGTTTCGACCCCATCGTCGGGTTCAACGCCAACGGCGCCTTCGTGCACGGGCAGGTGCCCGACGATCAGATCAAGACCGTGACGGGGGATGGTTTGCTTTTGATCGATTCCGGCGGGCAGTATTTGAACGGCACCACCGACATCACCCGCACCGTCGCCATCGGCACGCCGGGGCCGGAGATGAAAACCGCCTTCACGCTGGTGATGCGCGGGCATATCGCGCTGGCGCGCGCGGTGTTTCCGGAAGGTACGTCGGGCGGGCAACTGGACGCGTTGGCGCGCGCGCCGCTGTGGGAGGCGGGGCTGGATTACGCGCACGGCACCGGGCACGGGGTGGGGTATTGCCTGAACGTGCATGAAGGCCCGTGCAATTTTTCGCCCAAGGTCACGCGTGCGGCGGAGCCGCTGAAGCCGGGGATTTTGATGTCGGTGGAGCCGGGCGTGTATCTGGAAGGGAAATTCGGCATCCGGCTTGAAAATCTTTGCCTTGTCGTGCCCGCCGAAGACATGCCGGGATATCTGCGCCTCGACCCCGTGACGCTGGCGCCTTTCGATACGCGTGCGCTCGACCTTGCCCTTATGCGCGCGGACGAAAAGGCGTGGCTGAACGCCTATCACGCGCGGGTGCTGGCGGTGCTGGCGCCGCTTGTTCCGCCGGATTTGGCGGAGTGGTTGACGGGGATGTGCGCGCCGGTCTAAATGTCCTGACCAGTTCAATAGTCAGGAGCCGTCATGGATTCGTGGAGCCTACAGGATACCAAAGCCAAATTTTCCGAATTCGTGCGCCGGGTCAAGGCCAAGGGGCCGCATATGGTGACATTGCGTGGCAAGCCGGAAATCGTGGTGATGACCGTGCGCGATTACGAGGCGCTGAGCGCGCAAAAACCCTCGCTTCTCTCGTTGATGCGCTCCTCGCCGCTTTCGGGCATGGAGCTTGCGGCGGAGCGTGAAGGCAAAACGCGGGAGTTCGCGCTGTGAGCCGAAAAACCCAGAACGCACAGGGCTATCTGCTTGATACGTCCGTTCTGCTTGAAACGCTGCGGCCCGATCCGTCGCCGCAGGTCACGGCGTGGATGGAAAGCGTCGATCAGGATAGATTCTATGTTTCCGCCATCACCGTCGGCGAGCTTATGGCGGCGCTGGACCAGGTCAACGATCCCGACCGGCGCACTGCGCTGATGCGCTGGATCCTGACCGACATGCAATCGTGGTTTCGCGGCCATATCCTGACCCTGACGCCCGAAGTCGCGGCGTTCTGGGGGTCGCTCGCGGGCAGGCTGGATTCGCGTCTGAGCGCGATCGCGGGATTACAGGCGGCTTTCGCGCTCAAACACAATCTGCAGCTTGTGACGCGCGATTCCATTGCCGCGCCGCATCTGAACATCGTCAATCCCTGGGTGGCCGAGGCGGCCTGAGGCGGGTTTTTCTCACGCTATCGCGCGGGGCTGCGGCGTTTGGGCGCAGGCGGGAATTTTGACATCGTATCACCCACTGCTATATTTATGTAAATATTAAAAGCCGGGCAAACCGGCGGTATAGAGAAAAAAACAGGTGTGTGATGGCTTACGATCCGAACGGTCTGGGATACGGGCGCCGTTATTGCGGTGTGGATAGCAGGGACGAACCCGTCAGTTTGCGGGATTTGTGCAAAGCCGTTCGTTCGCCGCGCGTTATCGCGGCGGGGGCGGTTGGCATGTTTGTGCTGGGCGTGGTTTTCTTTTCATCGGCACGGGGCGCGGATTCCGGCTTTGCCGGTGTCGCGCCGAAATATGTGCCCGCGCAGACTTTGTCCGCCATCCGGGTTCGCGTGCAGCCATAAAAAAACCGCCCGAAAGGGCGGTTTTTTGTTTTTTAGCGATCCTTGCGCTTGCGTTCCATCTTGCGCCAGCGGCGGACGGCTTCGGACGCTTCGCGTTTTTTCTTTTCCGACGGCTTCTCGTAATGTTTACGGAGCTTCATCTCGCGGAAAACGCCTTCGCGTTGCAGCTTTTTCTTGAGTGCGCGCAACGCCTGTTCGACGTTGTTGTCACGAACTGATACCTGAACCAAAAAAATCCCTCCCCTCAAAACAAACCGGGGGTGTGCCGGTGCAAAAGTGAATTTGGGCGTTTATGCCCGGATTTTGCGGGTATGGCAAGCTTTTTACGCGGCCTTTTTACGCAGCCTTTTTACGCAGCCTGGGCCCGGATTTCAAAGGCCGCTTCCATCAGCGCCCTTGTGTAATCGGTTTTAGGCGCGGCGAACAGGCTTTCGGCGGGGCCGTGTTCGACCATTTTGCCGTCCTTCATCACCAGTACGTGGTGGGCCAGCGCGCGGACCACGCGCAAATCGTGGGAAATGAACAGATAGGCGAGGTTGCGGCGTTCCTGCAGGCCGCGCAGCAGGTCCACGACCTCGGCTTGTACCGACATATCCAGCGCCGAGGTCGGTTCGTCGAGCACAAGGAATTTCGGTTCAAGCACCAGCGCACGGGCGATGGCGATACGCTGGCGCTGACCGCCCGAAAATTCATGCGGGTAGCGGTGGCGCGTTTCGGGGTCGAGCTGGACGTCCTTCATCGTGGCGACGACGATGGCGTCGCGTTCGTCCGGCCCCAGATGCGGGCGGTGGATGCGCAGACCTTCGGCAACGATGTCGGCCGCGCTCATGCGCGGAGAGAGAGAGCCGAACGGGTCCTGAAACACGATTTGCATGTCGGCGCGCAAGCTTCGCAGGTCCGGACCGGCAAGCGTGTCGATGCGCCGTCCTTCCAGCGTGATTTCGCCCTGTGCGCGGTTCAGGCGCAAAAGCGCCATGCCCAGCGTCGATTTTCCCGACCCGGATTCGCCGACCACGCCCAGGGTTTCGCCCGCACGGACGCTCAGGTCGATGCCGTCGACCGCGCGCACGTAATCGGTCACGCGGCCGAAGAACCCGGTGCGGATGGGGAAATGCACGCGGATGTCCCGCGCATGCATGATTAACGGGGCGCCATCGGGCACCGGTCGCGCGGTGCCGCGCGGCTGGGCGGCCAGAAGCCGTTTGGTGTACGGGTGTTGCGGGTCGTCGAAGACGTGGTCGGTCTGGCCTTGTTCGACGATTTCACCGTGCTGCATCACCGCGACACGCGCGGCCATTTTGCGCACGATGGTCAGGTCGTGCGTGATCAGCAAAATCGCCATGCCCAGTTTGCGCTGGATGTCCTGCATCAATTCGAGGATCTGGGCCTGAACCGTCACATCCAGCGCGGTGGTCGGTTCGTCCGCGATCAGAATATCGGGATTGTTGGCCAGTGCCATCGCGATCATCACGCGCTGGCGCTGGCCGCCCGAAAGCTCGTGCGGATAGGCGCCAAGACGGGATTTCAGCCGGTGCAGGCCGACAAGGTCAAGGAGTTCGCGCACGCGCACGCGCGCGTCGGCGGCGTTGAGGCCGCCATGAACGGTCAACATCTCGCTGATCTGGCGTTCGATGGTGTGCAGCGGGTTGAGCGCGGTCATCGGTTCTTGAAAGATCATGCCGATTTTCAAGCCGCGCACCGCGCGCATCACGGTTTCGCCCTTGCCGATCAGGTTTTCGCCCGCGAACAGCACCGCGGATTTTTCGCCATAGCGCGTGGTGTTTTTCGGCAGAAGCTGGAGGATGGAAAGCGCGGTCACCGATTTTCCCGAACCGGATTCGCCGACCAGCGCCAGCGTTTCGCCGCGGCGCAGTTCAAACGATGCCCCCTTTACGGCGTGGAAGCTGCGTTCCCCGCCGGTGGAAAAGGTGACGTCGAGGTCCTGAAGGCGAAGGATGGGCGCGGCCTGAAGCATGGCGCCACTATAGCCCGCCGGGCCATGCGTGGCCATAGTATTCGCCGCTTACAAGCCTGGGCGCGGGCGTACATTCACGCGGGCGTTTTCAAGGCACCACGCCAGAACGGCCTTTTGCGCGTGCAGGCGGTTTTCGGCTTCGTCGTAAACGACGCTTTGCGAGCCGTCCATGACTTCATTTGTCACTTCCTCGCCGCGATGGGCGGGCAGGCAGTGCATGAAAATCGCATCCTTTTTGGCGTGCGCCATCAGGCTCGCGTTTACCTGCCATGGCATGAACAGGGTGTTGTCCTTTTTCGTCTGTCCCATCGATGTCCATGTGTCGGTCACGATTACATCCGCGCCGGTGGCGGCTTTTCGCGGGTCGCGGACGATGCTGATGTTGGGGTGTTGGTATTCGACGGAATCAAGGGGCAGATGGGGTGGCGCGCTCATCGTCAGATGGAAGTCGAAAATTCCGGCGGCCTGCGCGAAGGTCCTGCTGACGTTGTTGTCGTCGCCGAACCACGATACGTTCAGGCCTTTGAGTTTTTTGCCGTGTTCCTCGATGGTCATCAGATCGGCCATGATCTGGCAGGGGTGCGAGGCGTCGGTCAGCGCGTTGATCACCGGGATTTCCGCGTCGCGCGCCAGTTCCTCGACCATCGTGTGGTCCGAGGCGCGGATCATGATCGCATCGGCGTAGCGCGACATGACCTTGGCCGTGTCGTAAATGCTTTCGCCATTGCCAAGCTGGATGTCGCCCTTGTTCAAAACCTCGACATGGCCACCGAGCTGTTTGAATGCCAGCGCAAAGGACATGCGGGTGCGGGTCGAAGGTTTGTCGAAAATCATCGCCAGCGACATGCCGTCAAAAATCTGGACGTGGCTGTATTTGTCCTTTTTTAGCGTGTGCGCGTTTTTAAGGATCTTTTTGAGCGTTTTTGCATCGAGATCGGCCAAATTGATAAAATGGCGCATGCCGTCGGTATCAGATCCGATTGCGATTTTTTGGGCGAGTTTTTTTGCGGGTGACATTCCGGACCTCAGGCGATTTTCAAAAAAGGTTGGTCTGCAAACATGGCGGCGGCGATGGGCTTGTGCATGAACACGCATTTATACGCTTCGCCCGCCACGGCGGTTTCCGGTCCGGGCGTGTAGCCGGCATGTTTGAACAACCGGATGCTGTCGGTGTTTTCAAGGTCGGTCTTGGCCAGAAGATGCGCACGGCCATTTTCGGCGGCGATCATCTGCGCGGCATCCAGCAGGGCCGACATCACGCCTTTGCCATTCTGGCCGGGCGCAAGGCCAACGGTCTGGACGATGGCGCAGTGTTCAGGTGCGTGGGTGCCGGGGCCGACCGGGTATCCCAACAGGTTTTTGCCGCCCCTTAGGTCGGGAAAAGTCAACAGCAATTGGCCGATCATGTTGCCCGCGGCGTCGAATGCGCCAAGGGCAACATTGCCATTGCGGACGTGGTTGCGGATGTCCGAAAACAGCCTGCGTTTGACCCAGTGCCGGCCGTGGGCGGGCAGGGCAGCCAGCACCTGTTGATGCAGGCGGATGAATTGACCGATGTCGTGGTTGGTGGCCGCGACGGGTTCGATGCGCGCGGCGGCGGCGAAACGCGGCTTTACCTGCGGCGCGAGGGCTGGGCTGTGTGCAGTGGCGGTCATTCGATGTCCTGTCATGTGCTGTGTGTACGCGATGCGTGGTCTGGTGCGTTTGGCACCGGCCCTGTGGCAGGAGTCAGCGAGCGTCGGATAAAGCGGAGGTTCATGCAAAGACGGTGGCATCCACCCGTTATTTCCAAAGCCGATGTCACCCACAGGGCGGCAATCAGCCTGGACGTCGTCGTCCCTCCGCGCTTTGGCGGGGACGGGCGAAAATACGGGTTCTCGTCAATGACATGCCTTTACTATGGGGGCATGGGCGGGGGAATTGTCAAATTTAATTTGCGAGGGCACCCTGACCCGCTTTCTATTTCAGGGGCAGTTCGGTTTCCACGATCTCGGCGAAATAGTCCATGGCGATGGGCAGAACCTCGTCGTTGAAGTCGTAGCCGGGGTTGTGCAGGCTGCGGTTGTGGGGGCTTTTCTTGTCGGCCATGCCCTGACCGATGTGCACATAGGCGCCGGGCACCTGCATCATCATGCCGCCGAAATCCTCGCCCCCCAGTGAGGGGCGCATATCGGTTTCGACGTTTTCCGCCCCCAGAATGCGGCGCAGCGCGGTTATCGCGATCGCGGTCTGTTCGGCGTGGTTGATGGTGGCGTCGATCTCGCGCTCGTAATGCACCGACACCTTGGCGCCATAGGCGTTGCAGATTTCGGTGGTGATGGTCTTGAGGCGCGATTCCATCGTATCGCGCACATCCGGGTCGAAGCTGCGCACCGTGCCGGTGATCACGGCCTGATCGGGGATGACGTTGAACGCGCCCGTGCCCGCGTTGAAATTGGTGATCGAAAGCACCGCCATGTCCTGCGGCGCGACCATGCGGGCGACGATGGTTTGCAGGGCATTGACGATCTGCGCGCCGACGACGATGGGATCGACGCATTGCGCGGGATAGGCGGCATGGCCGCCATGGCCCACGATTTCGATGCGGAAGGTGTCGACCGCGGCCATCAGGGCGCCGACGCGCGTGCCCGCGCGACCCAGCGGCAATTGCGGCCAGTTGTGCAGGCCATAGACCGCATCGCAGGTCAAATCGTCCTTGAACAGGCCGTCGCGCATCATGGCGAACGCGCCGCGCCCGCCTTCCTCGGCCGGTTGAAAGATCAGCAGCACGCGGCCGTCGAAATTCTTCGTTTCGTTTAAATATTTCGCCGTGCCCAACAGGATCGAAGTATGTCCGTCATGGCCGCAGGCGTGCATCCGCCCCGGCACCTGCGAGGCCCATGGCTGGCCCGAGGTTTCATTGATCGGCAGCGCGTCCATGTCGGCGCGCAGGCCGACGGTGCGGTTCGACGTGTTCTGCCGTCCTTCGATGATGCCGACGATGCCGGTCTTGCCCAGACCGCGTTTGAAGGGGATGCCCCATTCGCCCAGTTTGTGCGCGACAAGGTCGGATGCGTAATGCTCCTCGTACATGATGCCGGGGTTCTGGTGCAGGTCGTGCCGCCAGGCCGCGACCTCGTCCTTCATCGGGGGAATGGAATTGCGTCGTGTCATGCCATGATAATGGCTGGAAACCCGATTTGGTTCAAGGTTATGTCACGACAAGGTGCGGATTTCGCTCGTTATTCCGTTTGCGTTCGGCGACATAGTCCGCAAGAGCGCGGTCATACTGGGCCATGCCGCCGCGCTGGCGCACCATTTTAAAATCCCCACTGACGACGGACAGGTGGGTATTCAAGGAAGGCATGATCGCTTTGCAGGTTTCCTCATCCGCCTCGTGCAGCGGTGTCAGGAATTTCCGGCCCAGCGCATAACCTTGCCAGCGCATGATTTCGCCCGGGGTCAGCGTTTCAGGATGCGTGTAGTCCACGCCGCTTTCGGCACTGACCAGCGCGCATGTCCCTTGCTTGCGCAAAGACGCCCTTTGCCGAAGCGTGTTTTTAAGCATTTTACGATCGATGCCCAATGCGTCGATGCGCTTTTCGCATTGTTGCAAAAGCGGGTGGGTGTGGGGCACGATATATAACAGGCTATTATAGATCAGGCCCGCGTAATACAGCATCACGATATCGGCTTCGCCCGTGCATTCAGATTGGTCTTTGCGTATCAGCCCGGCCAGTTTTTCGACCCCGTCGAAAAAAATGTCGATCTTTTTCTTCAGCTTGCGTCCCGTCACCGTGTGATCAAGCCGGGCGCGGTAAAGTTGCGCATGCGTGTGCAGGGCATGGAATTCATAAGGATTTTCGCCCAGATTGGCCAGTCCGGCACGGCGACCAACATCAGAATGATAGATGTGCAGATAGGAGCTTCTGCTCCATTCAAAGGGTAAATCGCTTTGCAGCGTGAGCATGCCGGTTTCGTACCGTCCGGAAAGAATGCGTGCATAAGGTTGCTGACCCTCGCGCAGCGCGGCACCGTTCACCAGGAAATAGGCGTTGATGTTTCTGGCCGTCAGATGATGAAAGTAATCGTGATTTTTGATGGATTCGATGTCCTGTAATGTCCGCAGGATTTCATCCATGCCGTGGGATCGCGTAGCATGATAGATGCTGTCATGAATCATCAGCAGGGGAAGGGCGTATAATTTGTCCTCGGTGACCGGCGTTCCTGCCGCCATACGCGTTTCGCGCTTGCGGACAAGCATGAAGTCGAATTTGCTGCGCAAGGGCATGCCGCGGTCATAGGCGATCGTGCTGACGCCGAATAAACCGCTGATTCCAATGCCTAGTTTGGCGCCATATCCATCAAAATAGGCGTTATCGGGCGCCATGTATCTGCTGAACAGGTTGGGTTCATTCAAGCTTAGCGGCGCGATCACCGGGCGTTGCGTCTGGACCAGATTCATAAAGGTCGCGACGTTACCAAACAGCGCGCGCAGCGCGCGGCGGTCGGCAACGCCTTCCTGCGCCAGCGCGTTCCAGACCGGGGCCAGATCGCTGTTCTGGGCGTGCGCGGCCGTGCGCAGCGGCATCAACAGGAAGGCGTCGAACCCAGGTTCCATGCGATGATCCAGAATCGGGGCAAGAGCATCGAGGATTTCGCCTGTCTTCGGCGCGGCATAACCGTATTGCGGATAGTGCTCAGCAAGAAGGATCGCGGCGGAAGTGCGCAAGTATGGCCGGTCGTTTGATGTTGCCGCGGCGGTCATGGATTCGTATAAAGCGCGCGCCTGTCCGGCGGTTAAAATATCGTGGCGGAAATGCAGGCCGTAATCCGGCGTGCTGATGAAATGCAAAATGTCGACATGGCGCGCGGCGGGCCGGGCCAGCATCGCATCGACGATGTTTGTGCCAAGCGCGCGCATTTCGTCGCTATCAGGTTGCAGGATTTCTTTCATCCGCTCGATTTTCTTCCAGCCATCGGCGGGGGTGGCGGCGGTGAATGCATCCGTTATGGATTGGGTGAAATGTTCCAGCAATGCACCACGCGCGGGTGCCAGCGCGGCGCGGGCTTGCGGTTGCAAATCCGGGCCCATTTTATGCGAAAGCGTTTGCAGTCTTTCGATTTTATCCATGCGTCCGCCAGCCAGAAAGGCGTCGGCCATTTGCTTGACCTGTGTGCCAGAACCGATGGCGTCGTATGTGGAAAATGTTTTCAGCCGGCCTGCTTCCTCCAGCAGTTCGAGCGCGCATTCAGGGTGGCCAGCGTCGATAAACACCGCCAGGACATGGCGGCCATACGCGTCGATGGCTTTTTGGGAAACGCGCCATTTATTGCGCAATTCGTTCAGGCCGGTACAAGCGACAACGATATAATCTTCCTGAAGATTGTCGCGGATATTGCGCCAGAGGTCCTTTATATTCCCGCGGCGTTGCGAGGCCTGTTGCCGCTTTATATCCGCCGCGACGTCCGGATACAGGCCGGAAAAAAACCTGTACCAGAGTTCGCAATTATCCGGATGCTGATAGGTGAGCGCGTATTTGCCGAGTTTTCGCGCCTCGTCGCGTGTGATGCTTTGGTCAAGCGGCTCCAGCATTTCGCGTATGCGATCGCTGTAGATCAATTCCAATATGCTGCCCGTGCGTCCCGTATCGAAATAGGTTTCGATCAGCCGGCGGGCGAAAGGGCGCAGCCATTCCTGTTCGATCGCGCCGCGCCGCAATTCATAGGAGAGTTCCGTCAGATCCGCGCTTGAGAGAGTGAATTTTCCTTCCGCCACCCTGCTTAGAATCCGCGCTGTCAGCGTGTCCATGCGCGCGCGTCCCTCGGCATCGGATTCGAAGGGCGGTTCCTCGTGCATGAAGCGAAAATGCGCAAAAATCTCGCGCGCCTTTGCGGGTGGTTTTTTGAACAGAAGTTCCGACATGGCCTGTTTTAGGTTTTTAGAAACCCCAATTGTTTACATAATCTTTTATCGTTATGCAAGTTTTGTGGCCGGGGATGGTGGGCGAGATGCCATTAAAGCGCGGTTTTGCGCGGGTCGAAGGCATCGCGCACGGCTTCGCCGACGAAGGTCAGCAAAGTGAGGATCAGCGCGATGCTTAAAAACGCAGTGATGCCAAGCCATGGGGCTTCGAGGTTGTTTTTGCCCTGCTGTAAAAGTTCGCCCAGGCTGGGCGAGCCGGGCGGCAGGCCGAAGCCGAGAAAATCGAGCGAGGTCAGCACCGTGATCGACCCGGTCAGGACGAAGGGGATCAGGGTCAGGGTCGCGACCATCGCGTTGGGCAGAACGTGGCGGACCATGATGACGGGGTTGGAAACGCCCAGCGCACGCGCGGCGCGGACGTAATCGAAATTACGGGCGCGCAGGAATTCGGCGCGCACCACATCGACCAGCGTGGTCCACGAAAACAGCAGCATGATGATCAAAAGCGACCAGAATCCGGGTGTGATGACCGACGCCATGATGATCAGGATGAACAGCACCGGCAGTCCGGACCAGATTTCGATGAAACGTTGCATCAACAGGTCGGTGCGGCCGCCGAAATAACCCTGAATGCCGCCCGCCGTGACGCCGACCAGCGAGGAAACGAGGGTGAGGGCAAGGCCGAAAAGAATGGAAATACGCAGGCCGTAGATCAGCCGCGCCAGCACGTCGCGGCCCTGATCATCGGTGCCCAGCCAGTCCTCGCGGTCGGGCGGCGATGGCGCGGGTTTCGGGTTGGCGAAATTGATGGTGTCGTAGCTGTAGCGTATCGGCGGCCAGATCATCCAGCCGCGCTTTTCGTGGATCAGGTTTTGCACATAGAGGTCGCGGAAATCGGCCTCGGTTTCAAAATCGCCGCCCAATGCCTTTTCGGTGACAAGCTGGAAAACCGGCATATAGGTATGGCCGGGTACATGCAGGATAATCGGTTTGTCGTTGGCGATGAATTCCGCGCACAGGCTCAGACCGAAAATCAGCAGAAACAGGATCAGCGAATAACAGCCGCGGCGGTTGGCGCGGAATTGTTGAAGCCTGCGGCGGGTAAGGGGGGAAAGGGTCATGCCACCAGCCTTCTGACGTCGCGCATTCTTAAAATTTCCGGGCCTGACGCCGCGATAAAGGCCGGAGCCGAGCGGGTCGTTTCGTGCGGTATGGCATAGCGGATTTCGGCACCCGTCGCACGTTCGTGGATAACGCCGCCCGCGGCCAGCAGAATCGCGTGCGCGGGCGCAAGTTCGGATTGCGGCAGCGGGCGGTTATGCAGGTAAAGGTCGAAACTGCCCTGGGCCAGACGGCACAGGCCATAGGACGCGCCCGTATCGGTGAAGTTGCGGCTTATACCGTGGGTGTTTCGTGCCGCGCGGAAGGCGGATGATTTTCGGTCGCCGTATATCGTCGCTGCGACTTGTTTTCGGGGGTCGCGGGCTTTGACGGAGATAGCGCGGGCGCGTTTCGCGGTGTGCAGATCACACCAATGGGGGGCGTGGGCGATTCCGGCATACGTCCGATTCAGGCGCGGCAGGTGGACGATCCCGGCGATCGGGCGGCCATGGTCGATCAGCGCGATGCCCAGCGAGGCATCATCGGCATCGACGCCCGAAAACGCGTTGATCAGCCACCAGCGGTGTGTATGGCGCGGGACCATGTCGTGCACCGGCGCATCACTTACGACCGGCAATTTTGGCGTTATGGCGCGCAGACCGGCGGCAAGGATACCGCGTGCGTCACTGTGCGCCTCGTCCTGCGGGAAGGCTGCGCCCATGCCGTTGACATGCGCCGCGCCCGCGCGGGCGTTGAAGTGGCGGCGCAGCGGTTCGCCCGCCAGTTTCGCCACGTCCATCAGCGCACGCATGAAGGCCTCACGGTTTTTTGGGGTGCGTTTATAGTTCGCGACGATGAACTGGGCGCGTTGCTGTTCAAAGGCGGCAACACGGCTGCGCAGCGTGGCGATATCCTCGCCTTCAAACATCGGCAGGTCGATCTGGCGCCTTGGGCCAGCAACGTCCAGTTCGTTCAGTCGTGCAATTAGGCTGGCTTTAAGGGCCGCGTCGTCGGCGATGCCTTGGCGGGTGGCGCGGATGCCGGTCATGCGGCCCTCGTATTAAAATCGATGCGCGGGTCGACCAGCACATAGGTGATGTCGGAAACGATTTTCAGCACCAGACCCATCAGGGTGAAAACATACAGCGTGCCGAACATCACCGGGTAGTCGCGGTTGATGGTCGATTCAAAACCCAGAAGCCCCATGCCGTCGAGGGAGAAGATGACCTCGGTCAGCAGGTTGCCGGTAAAGAAAATCGCCATGAAGGCGCCGGGAAATCCGGCGATGACGATCAGCATCGCGTTGCGAAAGACGTGGCCGTACAGGACGCGGCGTTCGCCCAAGCCCTTGGCACGGGCGGTCAGCACGTATTGCTTGCCGAGTTCGTCGATAAAGGAATTCTTGGTCAGCATGGTCAGGCCCGCGAAGCCGGAAATGACCAGCGACGCCACGGGCAGGGTGACGTGCCAGAGGTAATCGAGCGCCTGTTTCCACCATGGGAAACCCTCCCACCCATCCGAGGTGAGGCCGCGCAGCGGAAACCAGTCAAGGTAACGGCCGCCCGCGAACAGGATGATCAGCAGGATGGCGAACAGGAAAGACGGTATGGCGTAGCCCACGAAGATCACGCCGGAGCTCCAGACATCGAAGGCAGAGCCGTCCCTGACCGCCTTGCGGATGCCCAGCGGAATGGAGATCAAATAAATCAGCAGCGTCGACCACAGGCCGAGCGTGATCGACACCGGCATTTTTTCGACGATCAGGCTGGTAACGCTGACGTCGCGGTAATAACTTTGGCCGAAATCGAATTTCAGATCGTTCTTCATCATCAGGAAAAAACGTTCGTGCAGCGGCTTGTCGAAACCGAACTGTTTTTCCAACTCGGCGATGAAGGCGGGGTCCAGCCCTTGCGCGCCGCGATATTTACTGCTCGATCCGCCGCCCGCGCTGCCGGGTTCCGGTGCCTTCATGCCCTTGGCGGTGTCGCCGCCCGCGCCGGAAAAACGAGCCGTCGCCTCGGTGTCCAGTCCCTGGATTTTGGCGATCATCTGTTCGACCGGGCCGCCGGGCGCAGCCTGCACGATCAGGAAGTTGAGCAGCATGATGCCGAACAGCGTCGGTATGATCAGCAGCAGGCGGCGCAGGATATAGGCGGAAATGGACATCAGGGCATTGTAATCGCCCGCTGCAACACGGGCAACAGCCCGAAAAGCCCGTTTGTTAAGGTTTTACATTCCAGTGCGCGATCATCCACAGGCCGCCGGAGCCTTCAAAAATCGACAGGGCGCCGGTCGACATTTTGCGGTTTTTGATTGTAACGACGTCGGCGCCGTTGCCCGCGATCTGCGGGGCGAACCGTGCGACGCCGTTCGAGGTGACGACCAGAACCGTCTGGTCCGGGTGGGTTTTTTCGCAGTAGGCGGCGAAATCCTGCCAGCGTTTGGAGAGCACTTCCGGTTTGGGCGACCATTCGCGCGGCATGATGTTGCCCTGTTCCCATTTCGCGAACGCCTCGACCCCCAGACGCGCCACGATTTCCGGGTCGGTCTTGTTTTCGTCGGGTCCGTGGTCGATTTCGTCGAACAGGTCGGATTGCTGGATGGCGCGGCGGATATCCATTTCGGTCAGCGCGGCCTCGGCCGTTTCGCGGGTGCGGATCAGGCGCGAGGTGTAAACGGCATCGGGCACCATGGCGTTGTCGCGCAGCCATGCGCCGAGCCTGCGGCCCTGCTCCTTGCCTTTGTCGGTCAACGGCAAATCGGTGCGCGCGCCGATGCGGCGGGGCGTTTCGTCGGCGTTGAAGGTATTGCCGTGGCGGGCGACGATCAAACGGATTGTCATACGGATTCTTCCTGTTCGATGATCTTTTTCGCGCGTTCCAGATCTTCCGGCGAATCGATGCCGGCGTGAATCAGCAGGCCAGGCGTGATTTCAACGCACTGGACGGGGATGCCGTTTTCGATGAAGCGCAATTGCTCCAACCCCTCCAGTTCCTCGTACGTGCCGGGTTTGAGGTTGGTGAAACGTTCAAGCATGGCGACCTGATAACCGTAAAGGCCCAGATGCTGGTAGACGGGCGAAAATTCCCCGGTTTCGCGCAGGGCCTTTTCCTTGCGGATCGCGGGAATGACGTTCTTGGAAAACCACAGGGCGCGGCTTTGGGTGTTGACCGCGACCGTGGTGCCGGAAAAAGGCGTGGTTTTCTTGGCTTCGCGCAGGGCGTCGAGTTCGGCCCAGCGCAAGCGTTTGACCGGCGTCGCGACCTTGGTCGCGGGATGGGTCCAGAATTCGTCGAGCATGGCCCGGATCGCAGCCACCGGCATCAGCGGCGCATCGCCCTGAAGGTTGATGACGACGTCGTCGGAGATCAGGCCCATTTTATCCGCCGCCTCGATCACACGGTCGGAGCCGGTCGCGCAATCCTCCGGCGTCATGACCACGGGCATGGATTTGTCGCGGCAATGCGCGGCGATGCGTTCGTCGTCCGTCGCCACCGCGATGCGGATATCGGGGTCGCCGGCCACCGCGTCCTTCGCCTTGGCGTAGACGCGTTCAAGCATGGTGCGCCCGCCCAGTTCGGCCAAAGGCTTGCCGGGAAAGCGCGTCGACCCATAGCGGGCAGGGATGATGATGCAGATGCTCATGTCATTTTCCGTTCGTTGATTCCGGGGTGGTCCACCATGTGTCGACGATGCCAAGGTCGTATGGCGCCTGCGCCGATGGGCGCCCAAAGCGGTTCCAGTGCGCGACCTTCCACAGATCCGTGTACCATTGCGGGACGACATAGTAATTCCAAAGCAGCACCCGGTCGAGCGCCTTGACCGCGGCGACCAGATCCTCGCGCGTTTCGGCGGTTGCGATTTTGTCGATCATCGCATCGACCACGGGGTTTTTGACGCCGATAAGGTTGCGCGATCCCGGCGCGTCGGCCTTGGCCGAGCCCCAGTAATCGCGCTGTTCGTTGCCGGGGCTTAGGGATTGGCCGAAGCCGGAGATGGTCATGTCGTAATCGAAATCGTTCAGGCGCGCGACCATCTGGCTGGTGTCGACGACGCGGAAATTCGCCTCGATCCCGATGCGTTTGAGGTTGCGGATGAAAGGCAGGACCCAGCGTTCAAATTCGGCCTGATTGTCGACGATTTCAAAGGACAGGCGCACGCCGTTTTTGGCACGCACGCCGTCAGCGCCGATGGTCCAGCCCGCGTCGTCGAGGATTTTCGCGGCCTGACGCAGGTTGTCGCGCACGTTGCCGGTACCGTCGGTGACCGGGTTTTTGTATTCCTGCGTGAACAGTTCGGGCGGCAGCCGGTCGCGGAAGGGTTCAAGCAGCGCCAGTTCCTTTCCTTCCGGCAGGCCGGTCGCGGCGTATTCCGAATTGGTGAAATAGGAATAATCGCGTTTGTACGCGCCGTGGGCCAGCGCCTTGTTCGACCATTCAAAGTCGAAGGCATATTGCAAAGCGCGGCGCACCGCGCGGTCGGCGAAAACCGGGCGGCGGGTGTTCATGATGAAACCCTGCATCCCGGCGGGCAGGCCGTTTTTGATTTCCTCTTTCACGATGCGGCCGTCGCGCACCGGGGGGGCGTCGTATCCGGTGGCCCAGACTTTGGCGATATATTCCTGCCGCACGTCGTAGCGGTTGGCGAAGAACGCCTCCACCGCCACGGTGGCATCGCGGTAGTAATCGACCGTAATGCGATCGAAATTGTACCGGCCCTTGCCGACCGGCAGGTCGTCGCCCCACCAGTCCTTGACGCGTTCGTAGGTGATGGAATGGCCGGGATCGACCGAGGCGATTTTATAGGGACCGTCGCCGACCGGCGGTTCCAGCGTGGTCTTGGTGAAGTCGTGCTTTTCCCAGTAATGTTTGGGCAGGACAGGCATCTGGCCCATGATCAGCGGCAATTCGCGGTTGCCTGCGCGCTTGAATTTAAAAGTCACGCGCGTGGGGGTTTCGGTTTTGGCGCTTTCGACGTCGTGGTAATAGGAGGCATAGAACGGCGCGCCGTCCTTCATCAGTGTGTCGAATGACCACACGACATCGGCGGCGGTCACCGGCTGTCCGTCGGACCATTTGGCGTTTTTGCGCAAGTTGAAGGTGACGGAAGACCTGTCCTCCGGCATTTCGACGCTTTCGGCAAGAAGGCCGTATTCGGTGAACGCCTCGTCCGACGAACCCGTCATCAGCGTGGTGTAAAGCAGCCCCAGATTGTCGGCGGGCACGCCCTTGACGATAAAGGGGTTGAGGGTGTCGAAGGTGCCGATGGCCGAAAGGCGCAGCGTACCGCCCTTGGGCGCGTCGGGGTTGACGTAATCGAAATGGGTAAAGCCGGCTTGATATTTGGGTGCGCCGTAAATCGCAAGTCCGTGCACGGGTTCGGCGGCAAGGGCATGAAGGGGAAGCAGCAGGGCGGCGGTCAGGAGCAGGCGGCGCAGCATGGAACCTCGGACAAAGTTTGGTAAACTATAACCATGAAAATCCTATTTGTCTGTACCGGGAATATCTGCCGATCCCCCACCGCCCATGCGGTTATGCGCCATAAGGTGCGCGCGGCGGGGCGGGCGGATATCGTCGTCGATTCCGCCGGCACGCACGGCTATCACACGGGCGAAGGGGCGGACCGGCGCGCGGTTGCGGCGGCGCAGGCGCGCGGCTATGCGATGGACGATCTGCGCGCGCGTCCGGTAACGCACGCGGATTTCGCCGATTTCGACCTGATCCTGTGCATGGACGCGGGGCATAAGCTGATCCTTGAACGTGTGGCACCGAAGGACGCGCAGCATAAAATCCGCATGTTCGACCGGCGCGACGTGGGTGACCCGTATTACGGCGGCGAAAGCGGGTTCGAGGACGTGCTGGACCAGATCGAGGCCGCGTGCGACGTGTGGCTGGACGCGGTGTGAATTATCAGGGTTTGAAGCCGTGCATCAACGCGCTGGGGGCGGGTCTGCCCGCCAGCGCCCGTTCGACCTTGGCGGCGTCGATGGTGCCTTTGGTGCTGACTTCGTCCCAATGGATGCCGATGACGTTCCAGACCACGTCGCAGCCGAAATTCGCGGCACCGGCGATATCGGTCAGCAATCCGTCGCCAATGGCCAGAATGCGCGATTTGTCCGGATTGCCCAGCATCGCGCGCGCCTGATCGTAAATCGGGCGGTATGGTTTTCCGATCCATGTCACCGTGCCGCCCGCGTTTTCATAGCGTTCGGCCAGAGCACCCACGCATAGATGCAGGGTGGCGCCGTAACCGACGATGCGGTCCGGATTGCCGCACACCATCGGCAGATCGCGCGCGCGGGCGCGGGCCAGTACAGCGTCGTAATCCACGGCTATGGCATCGTATGGCACCAGAGAGCCGTATATGAAATCGGCGGCGTCGATCTCGAATACGCGTTCAAGTCCTGCGTTGTCTATGGCGGTCGATTCCTCCTCGTCCCAGAAGGTATAGACTTTCTGTCCCGCGTGATGGTCGCGCATATGGGCGTGCGCGGCCTCGCCGGAGGTCAGGATGTGGTCGTACAGATCGGGGCCGATGCCGATGGGACCCAGCACTTTTTCGATCACGCGGGTGGCGCGGTTGGGTGAATTGGAAAGCAACAACACCTGTTTGCCCGCGGCTTTGAGCGTACGCAGCGCATCCGCCGCGCCGGGATAGGCATTGCGCCCGTCATGCAGCACGCCCCAGACGTCGATGATGAAATGGTCGTATGTGTCGGCGATCTGTTCGATGCCCTGAATCAGTTTCGGGGTCATCGGTGGTCCGCGCCGATGGCTTCGGTAATGCTGCCAAATCCATCGCGGCGCAGAAGATCGGCGAGGCCGGATTTGATGTCGCCCACCAGCGCGGGGCCGTGATAGACCAGCGCGGTGTACAGTTCGACCAGCGATGCACCGGCACGAATTTTGGCATAGGCATCGGTGGCCGATGAAATGCCGCCCGCGCCGATGATCGGCAGCCTGCCGCCGGTGAGTGCGTAGAAGGCGCGGATGGTTTCGGTCGCGCGGTCGCGCAGCGGTGCTCCCGAAAGTCCGCCTTGCTGTTGCGCGAAGCCGGTGGCCAGCGTGTCGGGGCGCGCGATGGTGGTGTTGGTCAGGATCAGGCCGTCGATCCCGGCCTCCAGCACGGTTTTGGCGATGTCCTCGCATTCATCTTGTGTCAGGTCGGGCGCGAATTTGACCAACAGGGGCGGCTGTTTCGGGCCGCAGACCAGCGCGCGGCGCCCCAACAGCGCATCCAGCATGGGCAGTAAATATTCACGTCCCTGCAATGCGCGCAGGCCCGGCGTGTTGGGGGAGGAGACATTGACCGCCAGATAATCGGCCATGGGCGCGAAGCGCTCGATCAGGGTCAGGTAATCCGCCGCCGCGTCCTCGGTGTCCTTGTTCTTACCAATATTGATGCCGACGATGCCGGCGCGGTTGCGGCCCTTTTCACGGAAGGCGCGGTAGTGCCGGGTGAATGCATTCATGCCGTCGTTGGGGAAGCCCATGCGGTTGATCACCGCGCGCGCGGCGGGATCTCGGAACACGCGCGGGCGCGGGTTTCCGGTCTGGGGCCGGGGGGTGACGGTGCCTGCCTCGACGAAGCCGAAGCCGAGGGCAAAGATACCGTCCAATGCCTCGGCGTTCTTGTCGAAACCCGCCGCCATGCCGACGGGGTTTTTGAATTCCAGATTCCACAAAGTCTGCGCAAGGATCGGGTCGGCGGAATTTTTGTCGCGCGGGTGCAACCCCATGGCCAGTGCGCGCAGCGTGGCCTTGTGCGCGGTTTCGGCGTCAAGCGCGTGCAGGGCCGGGCGCAGCAGGGGGAACAGGTCTTTCACGACCCGGTCTCGTCCATCGCCTGAATATGCGCAAGGCCCTTGCGCATGTAATCCCATCCGGTGACGACGGTCAGAACGGCGGCGAAGGTCAGCCCGACTTGGCCGATCAGCAAAGTGTGCGGCAGCACGACATCGCCGTGGCGTCCCATGATCAGGAAGCCCATCGCGAACATCTGGAAGACGGTCTTCCATTTGGCCAGGCGCGAAACGGGCAGCATGATGCGGTGCGGGCCGAGAAATTCACGCAGGCCCGCGATCAGCATTTCGCGCATCATGATGACGATGGCGGGAATGGTCCAGATACCCGGCAGGCGGTTAAAAGCCGCGATCAGGATCAGCATCGCCGCGACCAGCAGTTTGTCGGCGATAGGGTCGAGAAAGCGACCAAAGGCCGACATCTGGTTCCAGCGCCGCGCCAGATAGCCGTCGAAGAAATCGGTGACCGCACCCAGCGTGTAAACCCCCAAGGCCGCCCAAAGCGACCAGCGTTCCTGCATCAGGAACAGAGCGCAGAGCACCGGGATGATCGCGATGCGGAACAGGGTCAGGAGGTTTGGCAGGTTTAGACGCATGGGCGTACGTTAAAGGAATAAGGCGGTTCTGCAACAGCCTGAAATCCGATAAAAACTTGTCTTATCTCTTTTCATAATTATAATCGAGGCCATGGGCGATTACGGCGACAAAGCGCTGGACCGGCTTTTCAGCGGATTTGAGTACATCCTGCCGGACGGGGATATCGACCTTGTCTGGAAGTTTTTCTGCGCCTTGAACCTGCCGGTCCCGCAGCGCGACGAATACATCGCTGGCAATGAATGCCTGCTGGTCTTTTTACGGCGCTATGGGATGGTGGTGCGCATTGGATCCAATCTGGATGTCGATACGGATATCGACCATCCGCATGTCCTCAGGCCGATCGCGCAGTGCAAAGGCGCCGATATCGTCATTGAGTTGTTGCCCGCGCTTGTCGTGGAGCATCGTCTTGAAGGGTCGAGAAGAACGGTCATAAGTATCCTGAAAAAATCAGGCATAAGTGTTCATGACCCGATAGCGGAGAATTTTGGATATCTGCCAGATGAAAGCGGTTTTTGTCTTGTCCTTGACAGGGGCTGTGTAAGCCGGTTCTGGCCGATCGGCGAGGAAAAGAAAAAAATCGCTACACTGGACCCGGGCTTTGTAAAGCGGGGGCTTCAAAGAATCTTTCGTTTCATCGTTGGGCCTGACGACGATGTTTCCGAAACATTTGCTTCCGATCTTGACCAGGGCATCGACCGGCAGGCCGAATATTTCGCGCCGGTCGTCGCAAAAGCGCGTGCGCTTTTGCCCGATTTTTCACAGCCGATCGGCCAGATCCTGCAACAGGACAATGTCACGGGCGTGCAGGAATTCTGGGCCTATTGCGAGGCCGAGGTTGAAAAATCGCGGCGAGGCGAGTGCGGCGTTCTGTTCAACCCGTGGGGCAGGTACCGCGTTGCGCCGGGAACGGTGGACCCTCCGTTCAAAATCGAAAGCATCCCCAACGTCGCCGCGCGATATATGCCGGTCTGACACGCATATCGCCAAGGGTTTATTTATCCAGCGTGGCGATCAGTTTGTCGCGGATGGCCTTGCGGCGGGCGTTCCATGTCGCGTCGTCGACAAAGGGCGATGCGGCGGGTTGCGGTTGGGCGGATTGCGCGTCGGCGGCGGGTGCGCTTGCGTCAGCCCCCATGTTCGGCATGGTGTTCGTTCCGTCCCGGCATACCCAGGCGGCGGCGGGGCGCGATGCCTTGCGGGTGTCGTAGGCGTCGATGGCTTCGCGCATTTTTTCCTTCGCGTCGGCGGGAAACTGCCTGTACATCGCGACCATGTCGTCGGTCAGCCCCTGCCAGCCGTGCAGGGCCGCCTGTCCCGCCGTCTGATCGGCGCAGCGGGCGATGTCCTCGCGCAGGATCAGGCTGTCGCCCAGATAGCGGATCACGGACTGGGTCTGGAACATCGCGGCCTGTTGCGCATGTTCCGGGTTTCTTGCGAAGGTGTTGGCCAGTTTCGCCTCGATCACCGCGAGGGTCAGACCATAGCGCGGGTCGGCGCTGTCGGTGTCGCGGGCGGAGAGAAAGCGCGTCGTGCCCATCAGTTTTTCAGGATCGACGTCGGCGTCGGAGACGGTCCTGCCGATCAGGTCGATCGCCGCCTCGGTGCCCTGCGACGTGTCGATGTCCTGTAAATGTTTTTCAAAGGCCAGCGTGGCCGCCGAAGGCTGGCCAGAAGATTCCTGCGCACGGGCGGGAAGGGACGCATACGCAAGCGAAAACGCCGCGAGTCCAAGCACGCCCGCGATCAGGCGGCGGGGCATGCGCTGGATCATGCGGTGGCTTTCTTCTTGCCCGAATCCTTTTCCGCCTTGTTGTCGCCGGCAGTGTCGGGATCGCGCAGGACATAGCCGCGGCCCCAGACGGTTTCGATGTAGTTGATGCCGTTCGACGCGTCCTCAAGCTTTTTGCGCAATTTGCAGATGAACACGTCGATGATCTTGATTTCCGGCTCGTCCATCCCGTTGTACAGGTGGTTGAGGAAGGTTTCCTTGGCCAAGGTCGTGCCCTTGCGCAGGGCAAGGAGTTCGAGGATGCCGTATTCCTTGCCGGTCAGGTGGACCGGCTTGCCGTCGACGTCGACGGTGCGGGAATCGAGATTGACCACCAGCCGGTCGCCGACCTTGATCTGGTTCTGGCTGTGGCCCTTGGAGCGGCGGATAATCGCCTGAACCCGCGCCATCAGTTCGCGCTTGTCGAAAGGCTTGGTCAGGTAGTCGTCGGCGCCGAAGCCCAGCCCCTTGATCTTGTTGTCGAGCTCGGCGAGGCCCGAAAGGATCAAGATCGGGGTTTCGATCTTGGCCGCGCGGAGTTTTTTGAGGACGTCATACCCGTCCATGTCGGGGAGCATGAGGTCGAGGATGATGATGTCGTATTCATAGACCTTGCCGAGATCGAGGCCTTCTTCGCCCAGATCGGTGGTGTCGACGACGTGGCCGTCGGATTTGAGCATCATTTCGATGCTCTTGGACATGGAGCTGTCGTCTTCTACGAGCAGGACGCGCATGGCGGTTTCCTTATCTTACAGGTGGCGTATTTTGGCCAACTATGTTAACCTTGGTTAAAATTTTAACAAAGTTTAACACCCGGCACAAATATTATTGTGAGCCAGATTCCGTCCCCCGACCAGAATGCCCGCCGCCGCATCGAAACCATCGTGTCGGAGATCGGCGCGCTGGAGGCTGGAAAGGTTTATGGCAGTGTTACCAAGATCTTGGGTCTGGTGGTTGAGATCGTGGGTTTTCCTGAAACCCTGGCGCTGGGGTCGCGCGTCACGCTGACGCCGGAGGACGGGCGGCGCATTCCGTGCGAGGTCGTGGGATTCAAGGATTCGCGCGCGCTGGTCATGCCGTTCGGCCCGCTGGAGGGCATCGGCCTTGGTTGCCGGGCCGAAATCGGGGACAGCCGCCCGGTGGCGATGCCGTGTCAGGCGTGGCTGGGGCGGGTTATCAACGCCCTTGGCGAACCGCTTGATGGGAAAGGACCTTTGCCGCATGGCGATGCCTTGATGGCGCTTAAGGCGCCGGCGCCGCCCGCCAACAAGCGCACGCGCATGGGCGAAAAACTCGACCTTGGCGTGCGGGCGGTCAATTGTTTCCTGTCGGTGTGCCGCGGCCAGCGCATGGGGATTTTTTCGGGTTCGGGCGTGGGCAAATCGGTGCTGCTGTCGATGATGGCGCGGTACACCGAGGCCGAGGTCGCGGTCATCGGCCTGATCGGCGAGCGCGGGCGCGAGGTGCAGGAATTTCTTGAGGACGATCTGGGCGAGGACGGTCTGGCCCGGTCGGTCGTCATCGTCGCGACGGGGGACGAGGCGCCGTTGATGCGGCGGCAGGCCGCGTATCTGACCATGGCGACGGCGGAATATTTTCGCAATCAGGGTGCGGACGTCCTGTGCATGATGGATTCGCTGACGCGATTCGCCTTCGCGATTCGTGAAATCGGCCTGTCGGCGGGCGAGCCGCCGACGACCAAAGGGTATCCGCCCAGCATGTACGGGGAAATGGCGCGGCTGCTTGAACGCGCGGGTCCGGGTACGGACGGGCAGGGCACCATCACCGGCATTTTCACCGTGCTGGTCGAGGGCGACGACATGAACGAGCCGGTGGCCGACGCGGTGCGCGGGATCGTCGACGGGCATATCGTGATGGACCGGGCGATCGCCGACAGAGGGCGGTATCCGGCGATCGACGTGCTTAAATCCGTGTCGCGTTCGATGCCGGCCTGTCAGACGCCGGGGCAATGGGCGCTGGTCAAGCGCGCGAAACAGTTGATCACGACCTATGAGGATATGGCCGAGCTGATACGTCTGGGCGCGTACCGAAAGGGGGCGGACGCGCTGACCGACGAGGCGGTGAAATATTATCCGCAGCTTGAGGAGTTTCTTTCACAGATGAAATCGGACCACACCCTGCTTGAGGACGGATTCAAGCGGTTGGGCAAGATTCTTGAGATGCCGTATACGGGATAACGCGCGATGGCCGAACCAGACCTTTCCGGGTTGATCCGTTACCGCCGCTACCAGCTTGATGAAAAGCGGCGCTTCATCGCGCGGCTATATGCCGAGGCGGACAAGATCTACGGCACCAAGAAGCGCGCGCTGGACGAGGTCGCGCATGAACGGGCCTATGTCGTGGAATCGAGCGACCCGCACGTCATTACCGGGTTTTTGACCTATCAAGGGATGATGAAAAAGAAAGTCGCGCTGATCGACAAGGAGATCCAGCGCATCGATACGCGCATTCAGGTCGCGCAGGACGATCTGCGCGAGGAATACGCCGAAATCAAGAAATACGAAATCGTCCAGCGGCGGCGGCTGGAGCGCAAGCGCGCGGAGCTGGCGCGGCGCGAGGCGGCCTTGTTCGACGCGCAGGCGCTGGAAATGTATCGCCGCGCGGTGGAAAACGCCTGATTGGCGGTTATTGACAGAATACTGTTTTTCGCGCTTAGCTTGGCGTCATGACGCAAGAAAAACTGTCCCTGCATTCCGTGTACCTGCTGCGTGCGCATTTCGACCCAGCGGTTCTGGCCGGGCGCGAGATCCTGCGGGAGGGGTATGTACCCGGAGAACGCTCTATCCGTCTGGACGATGTCGTTCTGGAAGGGCCGGACCGGCAGGTGGAGGGGCGCGGTAAAATCGTCGCCATCGGCTGCGCCGCCGAAATGGTCGGGGACCGCACATACACCAACCTGATCAAGGTGACGGGGATTCCGGTCGAAAAAAACAGGCTTAAAATCATTGCCACGCCGGACGGCATGGTCATCGGCGTGGTCGTTGCAAGAACCCTGAAAGACGAAGAAGACTCCGCGCTTTACGTTGCGCCCGCCGATGCGCTTTTCAACCCGCCACCCGAACATGTCCGCGAAAGTCTGAAGGGAAAATTCGATCGTGCCGTGCTGGCGGGCCGTGAAATCGTCCAAACGCATGATTGCGGCTATGCCTGCGTGACGGATGCATCGGACGACAGGGTTTCAAAAATGGATTTTATGCCGGACGATGTGGAAATCGACGGTGTCGCCTATACCGGCGCCTGGAGGACTTGTTCGTATTCCAGATTCGGGCCGCATTTCGCGCAGGACGGCGATGTCGGCAAGCTGGTGGTCGCGCGCGGCGATATCACCCAGCCGTTCAACGCTGCCACCGCGCCCGTGGTCGGCGTGGTCGCGGCCATCAGGCAGCAGGCGGAGCCGCATTACGGCCGTCCTTCCGGTGACGATACCATCCAGACCACTTATATCGTTCCGGCGCGCACGCTGGTGATGGATTAATGGGTCCTGACCCTGGTTTAGGTTTTCCTGTTTTCTAAATCGTTGCCCAGCCCTTGCGGTCCGGGGCGGCGGAGAAATTGAGGTCGCCGGCGAAGCCGATATTGGCGACGGCGTTCGCGTAGCGCACGCGCATCGCCTCGCGCATCGCGGGGCTGAGGTTTTTTTCGCTGCGTAGCGTGACGTCAAGGCGGCGGCCGGTCGAAAAACCATCAACCTGCATTGGTCCCATGCGGGTCAGGGTCAGGTCCATGACAAAACGGGTGCCGGTCTTGCGGCCCGGCGTTTCGCCGGGATAGGCGTCACGCTCGAACCCCCGGTAATGCAAAGCGATGCGCGAAACCTCGCCTTCATGGGCAAGAAAGGGCAGTTGGATCGAACGCCAGTCACCCGCGGGTTTCGCGTCCTCGGTTCCCAGTTTGCGCGCGCTCGCGGCAAAGTCACCCGCGATGCGGGCCAGCGCGTCGGCCTTGCGCGCGCCACGCCCGATGGCGTCGAGCCCGCGTTCGCCCAGCCATGCCGCGATGTCGCCGCCACGCAGGGCGGAGACGAACATCATCACCGGCGCGGCGAACCCGCCCGCGTCCGGCTTCGGCAGGGCGGCAATGATCGCGGCCTGTGCCGCCTGCGTGATCGGCGTTTGTCCCGGGCGGGTTTGCAGGATGTCGTCGAACGCATCCCAATTGATGGTGGTTTGCGGCGCTGCTTGCGCGGCGGCGGATGTGGCTGTGGCTGTCGCGGATGTGAGCACGTCGAGGCGCAAGGCAGTGGACGCACCAAGGCCTTTGGCCGGAAACTGCAGCACCATGGTGGCGGGCGCGGTATGTGGCGCAAGCCCGTCTTCGGTCAGCGTGGTGAAAGTGGGCAATTCTACGACAGGCAGGCCCTGCGCTGTCTGGCCGGTGACGTTGGCGAACAAAGAAGGCGTTGCGGGCGTGCCGTGCAGCAGGGTCGCCACGTTCGCGCCCGGTAGGGTGCCCGCGGGCTGCATTGGCATGATCGCAGCCACGCGTACATCAAGCGCTTGCGGCATCGGGGTTTGTACGGCGCCCGCCGGGGCCGCGATCACCGTCTGGCCGGGCAGAACCGGCAGCCGGGCATGGATCGCGGCGGCAATCGGCGGCAAGGATTGCGGCAGCACCGTTGCGGGGGCGGTCGGTGCGGCGGATGGTGATGTTGTCGGGATGGTTGCGGGCGTTGGCGTTTGCGCGGGTGTTTGTGCGGGCGTCAGCGGCGCGAGAATGCGTAATGCAAGATTGGCGGGCAGTGGGCCGGCGGCCGTCGCGGCGGCCGGGGTCAGGTTCGCGATGCCGTTATTGGCGGCGGTCGCGATCGCGCTTTGGTTTGCGGGCATTTGCGCAGGGGCGGCTGAGGTCTGGGCGGCGGCGACGGAAATGGTGCGCGGGGCGGCGGATGTTGCGGCGGATTGCGGCAGGGCCGTTTGTTGCGCATTCAGGGTCGTGGCGTGTTGCGGCGCGAGTCCGGGCACCTGTGTCCCGGATGCCTGTGTCCCGGATGGTTGTGTCCCGGATGGTTGTGTCGTTGCGTTAGGAAGTCCGGGCGCGGCCAGCGGGCGGGTGGCTTGTCCCGCGGGCAGCGGCGTCAGGCGCGCGAGCTGGTCCATCTGAAGCGGGCGCTGGCCCGCCTGTGCCGGGCTGGCGTCGGTAGTCGATCCCTTGACCAGGTTTTGCATCGAGGTCTTGAGGAAATCGAGCAGGCCGCGCGGGTTGATACTTTGCGTGGCGCCAGCGTCGAGCGTCGGGTTTTGCGTGACAGGCGTTTGTGTGGCGGCGGGTGCTTGCGCGCCTTGATTTTGTGCGCCCTGTGTTTGCGGGGTGGCCGCCGCCGTGTTTTGCAACGCCGTGTTTTGCAACCCAGGCAGGACGGCGGGTGGTGTTTCCAGCTGCGCGGCGACGGTGGATGCCTGTGCCTGTACAGCGGGCAGGGTGACGCCGGCCGTGCGCGGCGGCGTGCCAGCGGGCAGGTTGATTTCGACATCCGTGCCGCGCGCGGGCTGCGGGTCGGGCAGGCGCACATCGATGGCGCCGCGCGGCGTGGCGATGCGGGTGGTGCCGTCGTCGTTTTGCTGGACAACCTCGCCGCGCAGGGTGATGGCGCGGTCGGTCGCGGCAAGGGTGGGCGGCAGGCGGGTTATGTCGGCGGGTACGGTGTCGCCGTCCACCGGGGCGGCGCCGCTGGCGCCGCCCTGCGGCGGGATGTAACCGGTTGGCGGGGTGACGCTGGCCATGCAGGCATATTACCACAAAGCGCGGTTACGCGGGAAACGGCGTTCGCGCCAAGATCAGGCGCGGACCGGGTCAGGCGCGGACCGGGTCAGGCGTGGGCGGCTTTTTTAAGCATCATTTCGACCTGACGGGCGATGCGCTCGATATCGGTCGCGGCCTCCGCGTTCGGCGAGCGGATCAAAAGCGGCGTCTGATGGCGGATGCATTCCTTGACCTTGGGGTCGTGGCGCACCATGCCCGCCATGGGCGGCGAGAGGCGCAGGAAGTTTTCGCACGCCTTGAGCAGGGTCTTGTAGGTCTTTTCCCCCTCCAGCGTGTTCTGGGCCTGATTGACGACGATCGAGATGTTTTTCGACATGCCAGCGGCGGCGCCAAGCTTGATGAAGGCATAGGCGTCGGTCAGCGAGGTCGGTTCGTCGGTTGTCACCAACAGCGTGCGGGTGGCCGAGGCCGACATCATGCGCACCGTGCGGTCGACGCCCGCGCCAAGGTCGATGACCACCGCATCGTATTCGTGGGAAAGGTCGATCAGCTGGTCGCGCAACATTACAAGGCGCTGCGTCGGCAGGGCGGAAAGCGACGCCTGACCCGAACGGCCGGCGATGATGTCGAAATTGCCGTCCTCGAAACGCTGGACGACCTTGTCAAGACCAAGGCGGCCGCGGATCACGTCGTTGAGGTCGCGCTTGGGCATCAGGCCAAGCTGAACGTCGACGTTGGCCAGACCCAGATCGCCGTCGAACAGCAGCACGCGTTTGCCCATGCGGGCCAGCGCGGTGGTCAGGCTGATCGAAAACCACGTTTTACCGACGCCGCCTTTGCCGGATGCGACGGCGATGATGTTGTGCCCCTGCGGGAAGCCGCCGATCTGGCTGTCGTTGCTGATGGTTGAATGAATGACGTTGGCCTCGGTCATGACTTATCCTGTCTGGCGTAGGTTTTTGGTTGTTGCGCCGCCTTCTGCAGCGTTGGTGCCGGCGCGCCCCTCGCGCGCCAGAAGAAGTTTGGCCAGCGACATGGCCGAAAGGGTGACGACGCCGTTCGCGACCATCGGTGTGTTGGATGCGTCGGAAAACGCGATGCCCGCGCGGCCCACCGCCGCGATCAGGCCACCCAGACGTCGGGTGACGTCAAGGCGTGTGGAAAACAGGCGCTGGACGCCCAGCACCGCGAAGCAGCGGGCGATTTCGGCCGATTCCTCGGCATCGCCGCCGGCGGCCATCACCAGCACGGGTTCGATGGTTCCGGCTTCAAGCAAGGCGGCGTGGCGGCGCATGTCGTCGACGTCGAACGGGTTGGCGCCGCCGGTGTCAATCAGGGTCAGGTCGGCGCCGCGCGCATCGTTCAGCCGGGCGCGCAGTTCGTCGGCACCGCGTGCCTTCATCAGCGGGATCTGTAACAGACGGGTAAAGGCCTCAAGCTGCTCGACGCCGCCCGCGCGCACCGTGTCGGTGGTGCAGACCGCGACCTTCAGGCCCGCCATCGCCGCGCGCGCGGCCAGCTTGGCGGTGGCCAGCGTCTTGCCCGCACCGGGCGCGCCCACCAGCATCAGGGCCTTGCGCGGGCTTTTAAGCGGCAGGGGTGTGAAGGTAAAGCTGTGGTCCAGTGCCGTTTTCATTGCCGATTGCGGATCGGCCAGCCCCATCATCGTGGCGGTCGACAAAATCGTGTCGCCGATATCGCCGGGCACGCCGTGGCGCAGCAGCGTGTCGGTGAGGATTTCATGGACCGCGTCCTCGGCCTCCTCCTCGGAATCGTATTGCAGGTAATCGCTTGGCACCGCCGGTTCCTTGACGCGCACACGCACCGGGTTTTGCGCTTCGGCGTGCGGAGGCGTGCCCGTGGCGGGTGCCGGTTTTTTCGCGCGCGCCGCCGGTGCGGCGGCGGCAGGTGTGACGGGTTCGTAGGGGCGTGCGTCCTCGACGCGGTCGATCGCGGCGGTCACGCGTACCGAGCGCCCGCCGTTCTCCTCCCGCGTGGCGACGATGATGGCGTCGTCGCCCAGCTGATCGCGCACCATCTGCATCGCTTCGGTCATTGTTTTTGCATAAAACGATTTTAGCCGCATGAAGCGCAGCCTTCCCAACGAATCATCATTTAAAGTATTGGGTCTGATTCGGGAAAAGTCCAGCCAATCAAGGAGTTCCGCGCCTCTATCCCCGATTGCAGGCACGCCACCCGAAACGTAAAGATTGTGTTAACGGGCGGATTATGTGCATGTTTTCAGGACCCTGCACCATATATTGCCATAAAATTATACCGATTTTAAGAGCGGCCAGCTTAGACTATGTGTGCATGAGCGAAGCGAAAAAACGGAAAAAATCCTTTGCGCGCCGGGTGGCGGGCGCAGCCGCCGGCAGCCTGATGAGCATGTTTAATTATTGTGTGACTTTTCCAGTCACCGTGAGCAATTTCGCCTATTTTACCGCCTATAGCAACGCGGTCACGCCGCTTAAGACGATGTTCAACGATCGGGCGTGGGATCCGGCGATCATGGGCTTCGTTCCCAAGACGGTGCGCGACAATGCGACGTTTATCGCGCCGGATGCCAATCCCGAAGCGGTGAAGCTGTATTTGAAGATGCGGGATCGCTGGTCGGCCCTGTCCCATCTTTCATATACCGCGTTTGCATCGCGAGGTTCCGATGAAGGCGAGGACGAGGGGTGCATCGTCTCGCTGTACGGTTCGGGTGAACGGGAATCAGATCGGGCATGGCAGACGCCAGAGGTGCTCAAGCACGTTTCGCGGCAGGAGATGGATGAATACGCCCTGTTGCACGAGGCCCGCCACTGTACGGATGAAAACAAGGCGCTGGCGCAGCCGCAGAACGAGGCCGATGCCGATCTTTACGCGATCAAATCGATGGAGGCGGCCAATCCAGCCAGCCAGATCCGGAAATTCGTTCTGGCTTACAGGGCCATGGATGGCGGGGACAGCCATGGCGCGTTGATGCTGGACGCCATGATGCATGGACGGACGCTACCGACGATGGCGGGTATTAAGGTGTCGCTGGCGGCGTCCGATAAGGCTTCGGCGTCCGGGCAAAGCCGGCTGCGCGATTTTTTGATGGAGCGTGCGGGCGCGATGGAGGATGCGGGCCAAAGCGATCCGGCGCTTTCGCAGTTCATTACCGTTCGACGTTACGGCGGCGGGGCGCGAAGTTATTCCTTCGGCGATGGCAAGCTGATCGAAATGGGCGGGGCGTCGCTGGCGCTCAGGCAGTTCGATGGCGATTCCAAAAACGCGGATGCGCTGCGGCTTATGCAGTTGCGTATCGACGCCTATCGGTTTTTGCAGCCGGAATTGTTGCAAAAGGCCGAAAGATTGGTCGCTTATTACGGCATTTCCAATATCCGAGCCGATCAAGCGCCCGTGCCACAGCCGCAATCTGTCCGTCCTTAGATCATCGGGGATTGACTTTCCTGTGCGCCGATTTCTAATCGGCGGCGTCTGTACAACCTTTTTCGGATTTTTCTTCCATGAACGCCGTTCTTGCCACGCTTAATCGGTTGCCGCTTGCCACCGCCATGACCGACGCGCTGCGCGCCGGGTACGGGGCGGCGTCGCTGCGCCGCGATCTGATCGCCGCGCTGATCATATCGCTGGTCGCGCTGCCACTTTCCATGGCGCTGGCCATCGCGGTCGGGTTGCCGCCGCAGCACGGGCTGTACACCGCCATCGCCGCCGGGTTTTTCGCGGCGCTTTTGGGCGGGTCGAAAACGCAGGTCAGCGGCCCAACCGCGGCTTTCGTAGTCATCGTCGCGCCGATCGTCGCCGAATTCGGGATGCGCGGCATCGTCTGGTGCCAGATTCTAGCGGGCATATTCCTTTTGATTTTGGGCATATCACGGCTGGGGCAGATCATCACCTATGTGCCTTATACGGTGACCATGGGGTTTACCATGGGCATCGGGGTGGTCATCGGAACCATCGCGTTGAACGATTTTTTCGGCGTCGCGGGTGATTCCGCCGGACACTGGCCGCACAAGGTCGCGGTTCTGGCGCAGAACCTGCCGGATTTAAGCCTGCCCACGCTGGGTGTCGGGCTGCTTGCCCTCGCGATCATGGCGGGTTTGCCATACATCAATAAAAAAATTCCGTCTGCGATCGTGGGGATCGTCGCGGCAACGCTTGTCTCGCTTGGGCTATCGCGCGCGGGCATCGATATCGCCACCATTGGCAGCCGGTTCAGCTATACCGATGCCGCGGGCGTGCTTCATCACGGGATTCCGTCGATGCCGCCGGTATTGCATTTGCCCGGTTTTTCCGACGACCGCATTTATGCCCTGCCCAGCATCGCGGAGCTTTCAAAATGGTTCATGCCCGCGGTGGTGATCGCGATTCTCGCGGCGCTGGAATCCCTGTTGTCGGCCACGGTAGCGGACAGCATGGCGGGGACGCGGCACGAACCGAACGCGGAACTGAACGGCATCGGCATCGCGAACATCATGTCCGGTCTGTTTTTGGGCATCCCCGCCACGGGTGCGATCGCGCGCACGGCGACCAACATCAACGCGGGCGCGGTGTCGCCGGTTTCGGCGATGGTCCATGCCCTGTTGCTTTTGCTTTTTATGGTCGTGCTGGCGCCGGTCATCGCCTATGTGCCAATGAGCGCGCTTTCGGCCCTGCTTCTGGTCACCGCGTGGCGGATGAGCCATGTGCATCAGTTCATCCATCTGGTGCGCAGCGCGTCGCGTTCGGATATCGCGGTTACGTTGGCCTGTTTTGGGATGACGGTGGCGATCGATATGGTCGCGGGCGTGATCACGGGGATGAGTCTTGCGATCCTGCTGTTCATGAAACGCGTGATGGATACGACCGCCGTCAGCCATCACCACGGCGCGGACAACCGCACGGAATACGATCTGCCCGACGGGACCCTGCTGTTCCACGTCGAAGGGCCTTTATTCTTCGGCACCGCCAACAAGGCATTCGACTTTCGTCCCGGGCTGCTGGCCCATGTCGAACGCGTGGTGCTTGATCTGGGCGATGTGCCGGCGATCGACGTTACGGCGATGAACCTGCTGGAGGATTATATCGGCGAATTGCTGGAGGGTGGACGTCAGGTCGTCATTTGCGCCGACGCGGACCTGACCGCGCGCATCCGTCGCCGCCTGCGGCCGGATGTTATCGTACGCGTGCATTTTGTTGGTGATGTCGAGGATATGTTGAATCGTCGCGCTGCGATCCGAGTCTAGGCGTCGACATCCTTGTGTGGCTGCTGTTTGCGGGCACTGGTGTTCAGGGCCGCGCTTAGGCGGCGCAGCGTTGTGGTCATGCAGGGGAAGGGCGCTTCCACCGCCATGGTGGGCGGGTCGGTGAATGTGTAGCTGAACCGGGCGTAGAATGCCGCCAGTTTTTCGTTCAATGGGTCGCAGATGCGCAGGTCATCGCAGCTAATGCTTTTGGCTACGCACGCGCTAAGATGTTCGCACACAATTGTGAAGATACCGCGCAGCATATTGCGCTGGTCTTTCCATGATTCGCGGAAATGGCCCTCGATCACCGGGCCGTTTTTTGTATCGTACATCCGACTTGCGCTCAATCCGCACAGAATCTGTCCAAACCACACAGCGAAGCTAAGCGATGTTCCGTCTGCCGGGTATGAGTCATGGCATTTGAACGTGCCGTCGGGGTTGTCTTCTTCGACACATAATGCGCCGTCCTGCCATAGCCAGCGAAAATATTTGTACCTGTCCGGCCATTTCTGCTGCGCCGCTATAGAGTCAGCGTCCACGGGTGTCAGGCGCATGCCGGGGTAGTCGAGCAGGGCGGTGGTTTTTTGTAACGCTGCGTTCAAAATGTCAGGGGTAATCACACTTGGCCTACCGTTTTGATACGGACCTTGGGGTGGATTTCATTCTGGCTCATCACCACGGTGGCCGCGCGGAAGCGTTCGACCACCGAGCGCACATAAGGGCGGATGCCCGGAGAGGTCAGCAGGACCGGCGCTTCGCCCCGGCTTTGGAAATCTTCGTAAATGTCGCGCACGCGGGCGATGAACTGTTGGAGCTGGCTGGGTGCCATCACCAGCTGGCGTTCCTCTCCCTCGCCCATCAACGCTTCGCTGAAGGCCTGTTCCCATTCGGGGCTGAGGGTGACCAGCGGCAGCACGCCGGTCGTGTTCATATTGGCGGTGCAAATCTGGCGCGCAAGGCGCGAGCGCACATGTTCGGAGATCAGCGCGACCGATTTGGTGTATAGGCTGGCTTCGGAAATTCCTTCCAGAATCGTCGGAAGGTCGCGGATCGAAATGCGTTCCGAAAGCAGGTTTTGCAACACGCGCTGTAGGCCGGAAAGCGAGATCTGGCCGGGAATGACGTCGGCCACCAGTTTCTGGAACGGTTTGCCCATTTCGTCGAGCAGTTTCTGGGTTTCGGTATAGGAGAGCAGGTCCGCCATGTTGTCCTTGACCACTTCGGTCAGGTGCGTGGTGACGACGGTGGAGGCGTCGACGACGGTGTAGCCGCGGAAGTTCGCCTCCTCGCGGTATTGTTCGTCGAGCCACATCGCGGGCAGGCCGAAGGTCGGTTCGGTCGTCGCCTCGCCGGGCAGGGATATCGGCTCGCCCGCCGGGTCCATGCACAGCAGCATGCCGGGGCGCACCGTGCCGCGTCCGGCCTCGATCTCCTTGATGCGCACGACATAGTCGGAGGCGGTGAGCTGGAGGTTGTCCTGAATCCGCACGCTGGGCAGGACGAAGCCCATTTCCTCGGCCAACTGGCGGCGCAGGCCCTTGATCTGGTCAGTCAGTTTCTGGCCTTCGCCGTTGACCAGCGTGAGCAGGCCGTAGCCGAGTTCGAGGCGGATGATGTCCATGGCCAGCGATTTGGAGATCGGCTCCTCGGCCGGTTTGGCCTTTTGCGATTCGATCGCGGCTTGCTGTACGCGGGCGGCGGCCTTTGCGCGGTTTTGCTTCTGGATCATCCATGACAGCCCGCCCATCGCGCCGGCCAGCGTCGCGAAGGGGATGAAGGGCAGACCCGGCATGATGGCCAGAAACGACATGGTGCCTGCGGTCAGGGCCAGACCCTTGGGATATTGCGAAAACTGTTTGAACAGCGCCTTGTCGGCCGATCCGGATACGCCGCCTTTTGACACCAGCAGGCCTGCGGCGATGGAGACGAGCAGCGCCGGAATCTGGCTGACCAGCCCGTCACCAGCGGTCAGGAAGGTATAGGAATGGGTCGCGTCGCCGATCGACATGTCGTGCTGGACCGTGCCGATGATAATGCCGCCGACGATGTTGACGAAGGTGATGATCAGGCCCGCGATGGCGTCGCCGCGCACGAATTTGGCCGCGCCGTCCATCGCGCCGTAGAAATTGCTTTCCTGTTCCAGCTCGCTTCTGCGGGTGCGCGCCTGTTCCTCGGTGATCAGGCCGGCGGACATGTCGGAATCGATCGCCATCTGCTTGCCCGGCATGGCATCCAATGAAAAGCGGGCCGCGACCTCGGCGATACGGCCGGAACCCTTGGTGATGACCACGAAGTTGATGATGATCAGGATGGCGAAGACGATCAGGCCGATGACGAAATTATCGCCCATGATGAACGAGCCGAAGGCCTTGATGACGTGACCCGCCGCGTCGGTGCCGTCCTGTCCGTTGGCCAGAATTAGCCGCGTGGTGGCGACGTTGAGCGACAGGCGCAGCATGGTCGCGATCAGCAGCACGGTAGGGAAAGTGGTGAAATCCAGCGGCCGTTCGATGAACAGCACGGTCATCAGAATCAGCACCGAAAAGGTGATCGACAGGGCCAGTGAAATATCCAGAAGCCATGTCGGCATCGGAAAGATCAGGCCGCAGATGATGGCGATAATGGCCAGCGCCAGCAACACGTCGCCGCGCGCCATCGACGCCTTTAACGCGCCGAAATCAAACCCACCGCCTGTTGCCGCCTGTTCCGCCAAAGCTCTGCCCCGAATAACCGTCGGTTCAGTATACAGAAAGTCGGGCGGCGGAACAAACCGCGCAGATCGTTAAAGCCATGAGGAATCAATCCCTTTTCAAAGAGTTATTCCCCAGAAACGCCGTATTCCTTGAGCTTGTTGCGCAGGGTGCGGATGGAAATGCCAAGGATTTTCGCGGCGGCGGTGCGGTTGCCCAAGGTGTGTTCGAGCGTGTCGAGGATCAGTTTGCGTTCGACATCGGCCAGCGATTGTCCCGCCTGCGCGGCGGGGGCCGGTTTTGCGGATGCCGTTTCCGGCGCGTCGGCGGTGTGGACGGCATCGGCCTCGATTTCGTCTTCAAGGGCGATCAGAATCGCGCGGTGCATCGCGTTTTCCAGTTCGCGCACGTTGCCGCGCCAGCCCGATGCCATGATCTTGTCCAGCGCCGCACGGGAGAGTTTCTTTTTCGGCACGCCGTTCACTTCCGCGTATTTGTCGACATACATCTGGGCAAGGGCGGGCAGGTCGCCCTTGCGTTCGCGCAAAGGCGGCAGGGCGATGTTGACGACGTTGAGGCGGAAATACAGATCCTCGCGGAACTGGCCTTCCTTGACCGCGTCCATCAGGTTGCGGTTGGTGGTGGCGATGATGCGGACGTTGACCTTGACCGGCTCCTTGCCGCCGATGCGGTCGATCACGCGTTCCTGAATCGCGCGCAGCAGTTTCGCCTGAAGCGAGGGGTGCATTTCCGTGACCTCGTCCAGCAGCAGGGTGCCGCCGGATGCTTCCTCGAACTTGCCGATGCGGCGGGCGACCGCGCCTGTGAACGCGCCTTTTTCATGGCCAAACAGCTCGGATTCCAGGAGGTTTTCCGGGATCGCGGCGCAGTTGAGCGCGATGAACGGCCCGTCCTTGCGTTTCGATTTTTTGTGGATGTAGCGCGACATCACTTCCTTGCCGGTGCCGGATTCACCGGTGATCAGGACCGTCGCCTCGGACGGGGCGACCTGGTCGGCCAGTTTGACCACGCGCTGCATCGCCGGGTCCGCCGCGATCATCGCGGTCTGTTCCTCGGTCACCGCCTCGATCACCGCGGCAATCAGTTCGGCATCGGGGGGCAGGGGGACGTATTCCTTGGCACCCGCCTTGATCGCCTTGACGGCGGCCGTGGTGTCGGCGCCGACGCCGCAGGCGACGACGGGGATGGCGAAGCGTTCCTTGTCCAGCGCGTCGATAAAGGCGGCGATGTTCTGTTTGACGTCGATCATCACGACGTCCGCGCCCTTGCCGTTACGCAGCGCGCCGAGCGCCTGCATCGTATCCTCGCAATGGATGACCTTGGCCCCGCGCTGGAGCGCGATTTTGCCGGCGGCGGAAATATGCCCTTCCAGATGGCCTACGATCATCAAACGCATGTCTTGTCCTTTTTCGTTTGCCGTAGTGTAGGCGCTTCGGTCCGGCGCGCCAACCCCGCGGGGCCGTGCCTTGTTTGATCAGGTTTGGCCGGCGCGCCGATTTATTTTGCATATTTTCATCCGGCTTTGTAGAAACGGTTGTATGACCAAAGCCAAACTTGACGAGGATTCAGGCGGATATGCGCCTGATCGGGTAGAGGGTACGCATCTTGACCCTGTGTGGATAGCCCGGCTGGATGATGTTATCACCGCCGCGCAGGAAGCCGCGAAGGCATTGAAAGCGCTGTCTGCGGGCCAGCTTGTGGACCGCGCGGCGCAGGCGCGCGCGTCGTTCGGGCGCGTCGTTTCCCTGTATCCCGATCCTTTCGACATACGTCCGGCCGTCGATGCGATCGTGGAAGCGTTCAACGCGGCGGCGTCCTGTGCGACGCTTCAGCGACCTGTGATTTTGCTGTTTGGCGAGTCCCACGCCAATGCGTTGCATAAAATCGTCCAGCTTGGCGTGCTGAGCCGTTTGAAGGATCAGGGTTTGAAATTCGGCTTCGGGTATGAATACCCGTATGACCTGATCGAGCAGGTTTTTGGCCGCGTCGTTTCCGAAGATTCTCATCCGGACCTTTTGTCCGCGATGAAACGCGATCCGTTGGGGGTCGCGATCGTGCGCTGGAAACGCCCGTTCGCGCCGGTGACGCGCGATCATCTGTTTTATTTCTGTCGCGCCAGCCGCATACGCGTCGCCTTTAACGATGTCAGCCGGGTTGACGATTTGGTCGTCGTCGAGGACCCGGCAACGCAAAAGGTCATGGCAAGGCTGTTTGGCCATGAGCCTGATATTTTGCCTGTCCATCATCCGCTTGGGTTGTATGCCCGCAACGCGTTCATGGCCGAACGGATCATGCGCCGGACGCGGGCGGCGCATCCGTGCGTCTATATCCAGCATTGCGGCATGCATCATGTATTCGGCACACATACGAGCGAGGCTTACCGGCAATCGCTTTCATATCAACTCGCCGCGCACGGTGCGGCGGTCGTGCCTGTCTATTTCGATGAAATGGAACAACCCGATCTGGCTGAAATTCCATCCGAAGCCGTGGGCGCCATGCCGAAGCATTCGGTTTTGATCCAAACGCAGGACAATCCACGGTATTTCGCACCCCGATATCTGAAGAAGAATTTTAAAAAAATACAGGAGGAAGGGTATCGGGAACCCGATATGAGCGAGCGCGCGTATCTGGACGCTGTGCGCGAGGCGTCGGGCCGGATATTCGATATTCCCGATGTCGATGGCTGGCTGGCGCGCATCAAGGCCGAAAGGGCGCGTCATCGCGCCGCCTTGTGCCGGCCGGGCTGATCAGGCCATGCGCAGCACGGCTTCGGCGGCCTGAAGCATTCGGCCTGTCATGATATAGGCGCATATGCCCTTCGCCAGCATCATGCGGCCTTCCGCGCTTTTTACAACGGCTTCAAGCGGGCGGTAGTCGTTTGCCGCCTTGCCAAAAGCATCTTCGCGCAGCGTGCATCCCGTCGCGCAATCATGTTCAAAATATCTAAAGCCATTGTCCGCGGGGATTCCGTTCGTAAGGCGAATGGCGGAGAGTGCGAGGCGTCCGCGTTTGGCGGCGTTTTCAAATGCGATGGACAATGTTCCCTGAGGCAGATCCGCGCTGAGCTCGAAGGTCGCGTCCGCATCCGCAATGGCGGCGCCGATATGTGTCGCACCGCGCTCGGTCAGGGAAAGCCTGCCCCAGTCTTTTTGCAAGACGCGATCCTTCAGATTCGGAACGCCCGTTATTTTGGCGAGTTCGGCGTAAGTAAAATCCCTCATGGCTTTAATCTCCCTGTTTTGCGCGAGATTAGAGCCGATGTTTTGTTATGTCAATTTTCGTGTGCGGCGGTGGGTTACTGGTTGAAATAGCGGACGCGCTGGCCGGGAGGCAGGAGCATGTTGAGTTCGTGCTCCAGCTTGCGCGGGTGGTCCTGCCGCGCCATCGAGATGATGGCCGCCAGCACCATGTCCTTGATCATTACGTCCTCGCCGGAATTGCGTTCCAGCTTGGCTGCCAGCGGCATCAAAAGCACCGTCGACATCATCGCGCCGTAAAAGGTGGTAAGCAGCGCGATCGCCATGGCCGGGCCGATCTTGGACGGGTCGTCGAGGTTGTTGAGCATCTGCACCAGACCCATCAGCGTGCCGATCAGTCCCATGGCGGGTGCGACTTCGGCCGCGCGGCGGGCGATGGAGGCGGTGCGGCGGTGACGGTCGATGACGGATTCGATGTCCTGGGTCAGGATGCGGTGGATTTCGTCGGCGTTATAGCCGTCGGCGATGAACATCACACCCTGATAAAGAAACGGGTCCTTGCGCAGCTCGTTTTCGATCTGCGAAATCGCCAGCGGCCCCTTCATGCGCACGAGGGTAGCGAGGTCGAGCAACTGGCGCGCCATGGCGGAAGGGTCGCGGTGATTCTTGATCAGGGCGGAGCGGAAAATCTCGACGCTTTTTTTCAGGTCGTCGGCGGAATAGGAAACGGCGGTGATCGTCACCGTGCCGCAGATCACCATCAAAACGCCGTGCAGGTCGAGATACGAGCCGATGGAGCCGGTCAAAAACAACGCCGCGCCGATCAGGGCCACGGTCGCGAACATGCCGATCGCGGTCGCCATGTCGATGCGGCGCTGGGGCCGGGCGATCCTGACAGCGCCCGGGGCGCTGATGGTGGAGGCGGATGTGTCTTCGGCCATCGTCGAGGCGGGTTTCAGGACCGGTCGGATTTGATGATTTCGGTCATGGTGATGCCGAGTTTGTCTTCGACGACCACGACCTCACCGCGCGCGACAAGCCGGTTGTTGACGTAGATGTCGATGGCTTCGCCCACCTTGCGGTCCAGTTCGACCACCGCGCCGCGGCCGAGCTTGAGCAACTGGCTGACCTGCATGGTGGAGCGGCCGAGAACTGCCGAAATCTGGACCGGGATGTCGTAAATCGCCTCGACATCCTTGGCCATGGCCTCGCCGACTTCGTGTTCAAAGGTTTCCGCTTCCGCATTGGGATCGGTCATTTCCTGAAGGTTCATGTCGTTGTCGGTCATTACGCGCCTCCGTCCTTGGGTGCGGTGTCGGGTTCATCAGTATGGGGTGTTTGCGGCGCCTCGTCCATCGCGGCATCCTCGATCGGAGTCGCGACCTGCGGTTTCAGGTGGTCCGGCAGGTGGCCGACGATGGTTTCCAGCAGGCGCGCGGCGACGATGTTCGGGTCCCACTGCGCGCCGCCGCCCGACCATTCGATGCGGCATTGCAGGTCGTGCAGTTTCGGGTCGGGCTGGATGGTCCAGTCCTGTTTGCGGCGCATGTTCGCGGCCATGGCATGCAGACGTTCGGTGACGGCCTGTTCGCGCACGGGCGGAACATGAATGACGATGGATTGGTGGCCGACATGGCCTTCCAGCACGCCGACAGTGAAATTCGCGATCTGTTCGACGCTGAGCGTATCCAGCAGCACAGGCAGGGTGCGCACCAGCGCCTGCACGGCGACCAGCGCCGCCTGATCGATGAAGGTGGCGGTGCGGTCGGCCTCCTGCGTCGAGAGGCGTTCGGCCGAAATCACCATCTGCTGGACCAGATCGCGGATCTGGGCTTCCTGACTGTTGATTGCTTCCTGCAGGCCGGCGATGCGGCCTTCCTCGAATCCGCTTTCGCGGGCGGCGGCCAGTTCCTCCTGTGAGAAGGTCGGGCGGCGGGCCAGCGCGGCCTTGGCGCGGATCGCCTCCTCGTCGAAATCGTTGAGGTCGAACAGGAATTTCTTGCCGGGCAGGTTGATGTTTTTGTTCATCGCGCGCGCGGATCATCAATAGATGATCTCGTCCTCCTCCTTGCCGGTGGCGACGCGGATCTCGCCGCGCGATTCCAGATCCTTGGTGACGGAAACGACGTATTGCTGCGCCTCTTCGACGTCCTTGAGGCGGACGGGGCCGAGTGCGCCCATGTCCTCACGCAGGATCTTGGCCGCGCGTTCGGACATGTTGGAGAAAAATAGATCGCGCAGGGTTTCCGTCGCGCCCTTGAGGGCGAGGGGGAGTTTTTCCTTGTCGATCGCGCGGATCAGCGACTGGATCGATTGCGGGTCGAGCTTGCCCAGGTCCTCGAAGGTGAACATCAGGGAACGGATCTTTTCGGCCGCGTTCGGCTCCGATTCCTCAAGTCCCTGCATGAAGCGCGTTTCAACCTGACGGTCGAGGTTGTTGAATATTTCGGCCATCATCTCGTGGCTGTCGCGGCGCTGGCCGCGGGCGAGGTTGGACATGAATTCGGTGCGCAGCGTTTTTTCGATGTCCTCAAGCACGTCCTTTTGCACGGATTCCATGCGCAGCATGCGGTGGATGACCTCCATCGCGAAGCCCTGCGGTAAAAGCGCCATTACGCGCGCGGCGTGGTCGGGCTGGATCTTCGACATGACCACCGCGACGGTTTGCGGGTATTCCTTGACGAGGAAAGAGGCCAGCACCTCCTCGTTCACGTTGCCCAGCTTTTCCCACATGGTGCGACCGGCGGGACCGCGGATTTCCTCCATGATCGCGCCGACCTTTTCCTTGTTCAGGACCTTGGCCAGCAGGCGTTCGGTGGAATCGAGCGTACCGACCAGCGAGCCGGTGGACGACATCTGTTCCGCGAAATCGACAAACAAGCGTTCGATCACGGTGGAGGATACCTTGCCAAGGCCCGCCATGGTGGTCGAGATTTCCATGATCTCGTCCTCGTCCATGAATTCAAACAGTTTGGCTGTGTGGTCCTCGCCCAGGGCAAGCAGGAAGATCGCGGCCTTTTCCTTGCCGCTGAGCGTCCTGTAATCCTCGCGCATCCTTATCGCTGCCATGGCGCTACTCCTGCGTCATCCAGTTGCGGATGATGGACACGGTTTCGTTCGGGTGGTTGGTGACGATGTCGCCCACCTTGCGCACCGTCGATGCCTTGACCTTGCCCTCCACCGCTTGCATGTCGATCAGCGAGTCCTCCTCGGCCTGCGCGCGCGCCTCCATCTCGGCGGGGCTGGGTCCGGTCAGGGCGGGAGCGGAGGTGTTCTGGGCCAGCAGCATCTCGCTGCGCGCTTCCTCGATCGCGGCTTTCTGCGCCTGGAAGAGCGACGTCATGATCGGTTTCAAAACCAGCAGGATGACCAGGATACCCATGACCGCGAGCATGATCATCTCGGCGGTTTGCAGCAGCTGGCCGCGGTCGAAACCGAAGAGCGTCGAATCCTCGCCGACATCGGGGGCATCGACTTCGGTGAACGGCATGTTCACGACTTCAACCGTGTCGCCGCGCGTGGCGTCGTAGCCGATCGCGGATTTGACCAGACTTGCAATCTTGTCCAGTTCTTCCTGCGAGCGCGGCTGGTAGGTTTTCTTGCCGTCCTTGTCGGTTACTTGCGCGCCGTCGACCAGCACCGCGACCGAGAGTTTCTTTACCTCGCCGGTTTCACGGGTAACGCTTTGCACCGTCTTGCTGATTTCGTAGTTGGTCGTTTCTTCGGTGCGTTTTGATGTGTTGGCGGATTCGCCGCTGGCGGCGGTGGAGTTACCGCCGGGTACGTTGTTGGCGACGCTGACGCTGCCGCTGCCGGTTGCGCCGCCTGCGTTCGAGCCCGTTTCAGACGCGTTGTCCTCGGTCGTTTGGGATGAACGCACGACCTGACCGTTCGGATCGTAGGTTTCGGAATTGGTCTGGATGCGGTCGAAATTCAGGTCGGCGGTGACGTGGGCGCGGACCTTGTTGAAACCGACGATGCGCCCGACCATATCCTCGACGGCGGTTTGCAGGCGGGTTTCATAGTCGCGGCGCATGTCGTCGGCCTTTGCACCGGCCATCGCCTCGGAATTATCCGTGTTGCCGCCAGCCAGCAAATTCGCCTCGGTGTCGATGATGGTGACGTGTTCGGCCTTGAGTCCCGGCACCGCGTTCGCGACCAGGTTCTGGATCCCGTATATTTGCTCGCGGCTCAGCCGTGCCGCGGGTTTGAGTTTGAGTGTCACGGACCCCGAGGCTTCCTGCGTGTCGCGGGAAAACAGTTCGCGCTGCGGCAGGACCAGGTGCACCTTGGCAAATTCGACAGGATCAAGCGTGGCAATGGTGCGCGCCAGTTCGCCCTGCAGGGCGCGAACCTGATTGATGTTCTGGACGAAGCTGGTGGTGCCGAAGCCGTTTTTCTGGTCGAAAATTTCATATCCCATCGAGCCGCCGTTGGGCAGGCCTTCCTGCGCCAGCACCATGCGGGCGCGGCCGATTTCGTTTTTCGGGACCCGGATCTGGGAGCCGTCGGTCGAAACCTCGAACGGGATTTTCATTTCATCGAGTTTGGCCGCGACGGCTCCCGAATCGATTGAGGACAAGCTGCCGTAAAGCAGGGTGAGGGAGGGTTTCGATACTTGCGCCGAAACGAAGACGAAAAAGATCAAAAGGCCCAGAAAAACGCCGCCAAGCATGGCCAGACGGGCGGGGCCAAGACTTCTTACGGTATCGACAAAACTGCTCATTCCGGTCGTTTCCCCCGCATGGCGGCCTTCCGGGCCGAAAGCGGCCACGGCGGGATGGTGTGTGGATGTGCCGAAAACGGCAAACTAAGTCGCTGTAAAAGCAGAATTTTAGCCCATATCATCCCTGTTGTTAACATACATTAATTTTAACTTATTGTCCAATGATTGGGTTGCGGCGCATGAAAAGCCACCAATTTTAGACTGGTTTTCGAAATAGGCTGAGGTCTTGCGGCCATAGATACGAATCGAATACGCGGCCTGTTCCGGGGCGGTGTCGCAGGTCTTGTTGAATGCGATAAAGCATATCGGCGTATATTCAGTCGGTTACGGTTGTTTTTTGCGATAAAACCGCAATAACTGGATGGGTTTGTAACAAAAGCGTTAACATACCGAAATTCTTGAATAATTTTTAAAATGAATTGTTTTTTCCCTGCGGATGCGGTATGATGATAATAGGGCAAGTAGACCTTGCCGCTTGGGGAAAATATGATTGAGGCAATTAAATCTTCGGTCGCAAATAGCGTCCTTCAACGGGGGAGTGTGGACCAGTCGTCCACGCTCAACTCGTTTGCCGCCAATCCGGACAAAGTCCAGAGCGTTTCGCAAACCCCGTATGTCAGCCCGACGGTTCGGGTCGACGTCAATACGAAGATTGCGATTCTGGAGTTTCGTGAATCAACCACGGGTGAAGTGGTCACCCAGATTCCGTCCGAACAGGCGATCCGCACTTATAAATTGCGGGAAGCAAAAGAAGATGCGCAACTCCTCGCCAAGCTGACTCAAAAATCCGGCACCCAGAATGGTTCTGTGCCTTCAACGGGAAATACGGGTTCTTCGCATATCGCGCAGGAAAGCGCGAGCGCCCAGACATCCAACGCTCCTGTTCAGACCAGTTCCTCCGAGGTGGCGGACGCCAGTCTGGCTAAGGAATTAAGTGCGATCACCACACAACTGGTCGAGGTTTCCGCCTAATTGCGGGGATTTCAACCGGTCCAGCCTGCCACGCACGCATGATATGCGTTTTGCGGTTGGTTGTTTTGTAACTGAAGCGCCGGTTTCCGGCATTCCGTGCCGGTTTCGTATCCGGTGTTCGTATCCGGTGTTTGTATCGAGCTTATGCGCTGTTGTTCTGGATAAAAAAGACCGCCTTTTGGGCGGTCTTTCGTTTTTGAATTGGAAGGATGCGTGAAAGCTCACGCGGTCGTAGCGGTTCCGCCCGACGAGGTCTGGCCATGCGGCGGCGGGACGGGAGCGTCAGCCGATTTCGGGCGGGCAGTCATAAGGCCGGCCGCGATCTGGCGGTTGATGTCGACCAGCACGCGCAGCTTTTCCTTGCTGGGTTCGGAAAGAATGTTGAGCGAGCGTTTGAAAATGAAATTGCACAGATTGACGATGTTGTTGCGCAAATCGACAGGGCGATCGTCCGGATTCTCGATCGCGGTGTCGAAGAACAGCATCCACAGCTTGCGGTTATAGGTCAGGATATTGTCGATATCCTCCGGCGTGGCCATATCCCAGTTGTCGTGCAGTTTCTGGATCTCGTTTGCGGCCTTGAGCAGCAACTGACCTTCCAGATCGCGCTGATCCGGTGTTTCCTTGGCGGTTTTGCCGTATTTGCCGGCGGCGTGTGCGTGCGGGTTCTTAGACATTGGCCATCAGCTCCTGTTCATAGTCGATCAGTTTTCGCGCCTCGCGCAAGGCCTTGTAATAATGGCCGCCTAAAATCTGCGCCGAAATATCGGCGATCAAAAGGGCGGTGGAGGGCGCGGCCTCCTGCACCTCGCGCACGGCAGAAAAATACTGGTCGTATATTTCCGTCGCGTCGGTCGCGAGATACATCATCTGGATAATGAAATAGATGCGTTTGCACGGAGAGGTAGCATCCTGCTCGCGCAGTACGTCCTTTTCGCGCAGGATCGGGGCGTCGCCCTCGATATGCAGGCGCGTGCGCTGGTTATCATTGGTGATAACGGCGTTGCCGACGATAATCCGTTCTTTGGGTTTCAGGTCTATGACCAGGGCCATGAGCTTCTCTCACATTCTTGCAGGGACGTTCTGTCCCGGATGTTGGCAGTTTTGGTTCAAAATCAAAAGGTCAAAAGAAAAAAATCGTTTTTTCCTTGGACCTTCCGACCCTGCGGGTGGGAAGGGGAAGGAGGACCGGCCTTCTGCCGGTCCCCTTTCCGGAATTTATTAGAACAGGCGGAGAACCGACTGTTGGGACTGAGAGGCCAGCGACAGGGCGGTAACGCCGAGTTGTTGGCGGGTCTGCAGGGCCAGCAGTTTGGCGCCTTCCTCGTTCTGGTCGGCCAGCGTCAGCTTGTCCGAACCTTCGTTGAGGGTGGCAACCAGGTTCTTCGTGAAGTCCTCGCGGGTTTGAATGATCGAGAGGGAGTTCGCCAGCGTAGACCCGAAGGAACGCAGGGTGGTCGTCGCCGCGCGCACCTGAGTGCCCGCTTTCTCGATCGTATCGGAACGCGAGAAGTCCGCTTTATCAAGGCCAAGGCCAGCCGAGTTCAATTGTGAACCTGACGTGGTCAGCTTGTTGGAGCGATCTTCGTTGAAGTAGGTGTCGAGGTTGTCGCCACCGATCAGGTTGACGCCGCGGTAACCGGAGTCCTTGACCAGACCGTCGATCTGTTCGCGCAGCGAGTTGTAGTCGCTTTCGTACTGTGAAAGCGTCGACGCCGCCGAAGCCAGAATGAACGTTTCACCTTCCGAACCGGATGCAGCGCCGGACAGGAAACCGTCCGTAGCCGTATCCCCAGCGTCAACACCAAAGCCAAAGTTGGCTTGTGCAGTACCGTCGCCGGTCGATGCTTCTGTGAGGGCGATTTTAACAGTCTGCACATCGGACGAAATCGCCGCAATGCTGAATTTGCCCGTGGTTGCATCGTAGGAGGCCTTGATCTGCTGGTTCAACGAGGCGTTGTTGTTGATACCGTCGACCAACCCTTGAATCGTAGTCGTGTCATTAAACGTGACAGGAACCACTGATTTGTTGTTGATCGTGATGTTCAACGTCGCGTTGTCCGTACCCGAACCGTTGTCGAAGCGTCCAATAGCGCCGCCATTGGTCGTCATGACCGAGGTCAGTGCCGTCGACGCGCTTGCCAGCGTATCGGTGGTGCCGGTGTAGAACACGCCGGAAACCAGCGAGATGTTCGGCGTGGCCGTGAATTCGACCGCGTTGTTGGTGCTGCCGGTCGGGGTGACCTTGGCGTATTGGCCAAAGCCGAGCGCGGAAGCCAGAGCCTGGTCTTCCGAACCGCCTGCAGTACCACTGTTGGCGTTGAAGGTGACGTTGAAGGTGACGCCTTCGAGGCCGGTCAGTTTCAGATTGCCGCTCGAATCCAGCTCAGCCTTGAGCAGTTGCTTGCCGTTGGTCGACGACGTGGCACCGGTGCTGTCGGTGATGTCGTTGATCTTGGTGATCAGCTGTTCAATGGAGTCGTTGGAAGCGATGGACACGCTGGAGGATGACAGGGTCAGGACCTTGCCGTCCGCGTTTTTCACAACCAGATCGAGCTGGTCGCTAGCGTGGATACCGGTCACCGAAGTGAGGTCGGTCACGCCCGCGAGGTTGGCATCGCCGGTCGCGGCGGCAACTTTGCCACCCGAGTTCACAGCTTCACGAGCAGACGCCACGATGGAATCCGCTTGCTGAACCAGTGTGGTCAGCGAGCTGACGCCTGCGTCGGCTGCTTTAATGGTCTGGATCGACTGACCGATCCCGTCGAGAAGGCGGGTCAGGTCCGACGAACGGTTTTTCAAGGCTTCCGACGCGAAGAAGTTTTGCGGGTTATCAAGCGCCGAAGACACTTTCAAGCCCGTTGACAGAACACCTTGCACTTTATCGATTGAGGCCTGCGTACGCTGCAACGACAAAAGGTTGCTGCGAAGCGCAGACGAGAGAACGACTTCACCAGTCATGTTGATAACTCCTATCCTAGGGGTTGTTTAATTACCGCCACCTTTTCCTTGGTGGCACCTATCCATCATAATAGCATGATTCTTAAAAAAGAATTAAAGGGACAATTTTAGAAAACTTTTAAAAACCCGGCTTGAATGCTGGTGCGATTCAAATACTGCCGGGTATGAACGGCGATGGTTCGAGTACCGAAAAATCGCTTTTCGCGAGTCTTTTCAAATCCTTGGTTATGGCATCCAGAGGGGCGGAAAAATCCCCGGGTGCGAGGGCGCGGTACAATCTCATGCCGGGATACCAGGGGCTGGCCGGTGTGTCGAGGTGCCAGCGCCAATATGGGTCATATGGTAAAATCGTCCATGTCGGGACTCCGCATGCACCGGCGGCATGGACCGTGCTGTTGTCTATGGAAATAACAAGGGTGCAGCCATGGATCTGGTCGACGAAGGATTGTAAATCGCTCCACTGGTCGACGCTTGGGTCTTCGTCGATACGCAAGCCGTCTTTGGCGGCCTCGTCACATTCGGCGGCGATGTCGCCGTATTGAAGGCTGATGAAGCGCAGACCGGGAATGTCCTTCAGGCCTTTGAAGTCGTGCAGGGCGAGCGAGCGTTTATATCCAGCATCCAGACTTTTGGTGCGCCATGCCAGACCGATGGTGACGCCGTCGCCGTAATTGCGCCGGTTCATGGCGCGCAGGGGCGTCTGTGGCGGGATGGTGTCGATACCGGTATCAAAAATCGCGGGCAGGCTGCAGATCGGGATCAACGCGTCGAAGGCGGATTCGTCCCAATGAAAGCCTTGTGCATCGGTTGCCATGAAACCGATACCGGGCATGTTGTTTTCGATCAGGCCGCGCAGCTTGTTTTGTGCGTAAACGGCAACCCGCTTGGGATGAAAACGATCAAGCAAGGGCAGATAGCGCAGCATCTGGATGCTGTCGCCGACGCCTTGGTCGGCATAGACGGCCAGACGCTTTCCGGCCAGATCGTCGCCCCGCCATAGTTTTGCGGGAAAGGGGGGCGGCTGCATCGCCGGGTCGCGGCGTTCAAAGCGGTGTTCAATATGCGGCCATGCGGCGTGATAATCCCGCGCCATCAACAGCAGCGTGCCAAGTGCGTAATGCGCGTGCGGGTTGTGCGGTTCGCGTTTCAGTGCCTCGCGCGCGGCGTTGATGCCGTCGTCCAGCCGGTGCAGGTGTTTATATACGCCGGTTTCATTGATGAACGTGGTCGCGGCAAGCGCGGGGTCGAGCGCGCGGGCGCGGGCGAAGGCCGCCAGCGCCGCGTCGTTTCGTTCCGCGTTTTTAAGCGCGTTGCCCAGATTGTTCCAATGCATCGCCTGATCCGGCGCCAGATCACGGGCGCGGGTCAGGATACGCAGCGCATCGTCAAAGCGGCGCGCAAGGCCGTAGGCTTTGCCCATCGCGGGCAAAAGCTCGATATGGTCGGGCCAGCGTTCAAGGGCGGATTCAAGCCGGGAAATCGCGGCGTCGATATCGCCTTTCGCCATTTCGGATTCGGCTGCGTAGACGGTAGCGAGGCGTCCTTGCGGATGATCAAGCGGCAGGGACGCGACGAATGCCAGCACGTCTTCATGGCGGTTGAGCGCGTAAAGCGTCGCCAGATAATCGGCGGTTATTTCCGTGTCGGTGGGGGCGTATCCACGGTAGGCATCGTAAGGGCGCAGGGCATCGGCGTGCAGGCCCGCGCGGGTCAGCGCGATCGCCAGCGCCTTGAGCGTGGTCACCGGCACCTGTCCGTTCGCCAAAGCGCGCCCGAATTGCGCCGCCGCGTCACGGTAATGATGGCGGGCGAAAAGGAAGTGTCCGAAGGATAAAAGCGTTGAAGGGTCGTTCGGTGCTGCCTGCAGCGCCTGTGTATATAAAGTGTGCGCGGTTTTGTCGTCACTGCGGGATTCGGCGGCGCGGGCCCGATCAAGAAGCGCGTTCATGATAATTTGCGCAGGATCATCTGGTACATGCCGATGAAAGTGTCTGGGTTGGCGATTTCGAATGCATGCCAGTTATCAAGGCTGCGGCGCGAAGGGTCGCCAGGGAACATGCGATCGTAGGCATCAAAAATGCGCGGCGTCGCAAAATCGAACTTTTCAAACTCCAATCCCAATTTTTCCAACGCATCATGTATTTGTGGAATGGTAAAGCGATGCTCCTGCACGTGAAAGAGCAGGTCGCGGCAATTGGACATTGTATAGAAATCTCCTGCACCGATCAGATGGGCTGTGTCGTCATCCGCACCGGCGCCGTTGCGCAGGCTTTCACGGAATGCGCGGATGCCTTCAGGCGAGGCAGGGATATGTTCGCGCCTGATAACGTCCCGCGCCTGTGCGATATGGCGGCGCGCGATGTCAGAATAAAGCGCGATCTGCAGGACGGCACCGGGGCGCGCTACGTCGACCAGCGCCTGCCAGCCCGCCATCGGATCTTGCATGTGATGCAGTACGCCGGTGGACATCACGATGTCAAAGCTGCGGTCCAGCGTGCGCACGTCAAGAATGTCCATCTGCGCGAAAGAGACACGATCGGCGTAACCAAGCTCCCGCGCCTTGCGTAGCGCGTAGGATAGGCTGGAGCGGCTCAGGTCGATCGCAAGCGTATCCGCTTCGAATGTGTATTGCATGACATTGGAAACCTGCCGTCCGGTGCCGCAGCCGGCGATCAGGATATCGAGTTTCTTTCCCGGTTTTTGCAGGGCCGAGAGATCGGCCGGGAAGGGGTATATACGCGCCGTCGAAGCGTTTCTCCAGCGCGGGTATGGGTTTTCCTCGTACTGGGCACGGACCTTTTGTGAAACGTCGTTCGCGATACGGCCAAAAGACGGAATCTCCTCACGCAGGGCTTCCTCGGTCATATAGGTGACGACCTGTTCCGCCAGCAGGCGGCCGAACGCATCGTTCGTTTCGGCCCGCATGCGCGCCCATTCGACGAAAGACGGATTTCCCCGCAGGCGTTCCAATGGCCGGTAGCATGCAAGCAGCAATAGCGCGTCATGATCTGGCGGCATTTGGGTCGCGATTGTCTGCTCAAGACGGGCGAGGCGCTCTTCCTCCTCTGGCATGGCGGCGAATACGTATTCCGTCGCGAAAACCTGACTGGCGAGCGCGCCCAGCAGCGGACGATAAGGGGTAAGGCTTTGCGCGCCGCCGTCGTACATGGTCATGAAATGCGCGCGCAAGGATTTGAAAAAAGTTTCTTGTTCGGGCAGTGCGCAGGCGCAATTGGCGATTCCGTCAACGAGGAATGAATCGTTCAGGTAATCAGGCGGGAGGACGAAGAAAATCGGAGAAAATGTTTCCTCTGGCGCGCACAGCAGTCGCCGCAAAGGTTCGTATTCCGGTGCAACGCCCAGATAGGAATACCATGATTTGTACAGCCACTCGTGCTGCACGTTGTGTGTTTTCAGGCACAAGGCGATAGCCGCTTTTATGGTGGAATTGGCAACCGACACCATATAGAAGCGTAATGCGCCCGCGAGCTGGGCGACATAGTTGCCGTTGCCCGGATTTTCCGACGCAAGTTTGTGAAAGACAAGAATGGCGTGTTCCTGCTTGCGCGCCGCAAGATAGCATTTGCCGATGTTTTCCCAGAAAACGAGTTGGGATGGGTCAATGTCGATCGCGCGGGCATAGGCTGCGATCGCGCCCTCGTAATCGCGGGCGGCGAACTTCGATTCGGCTTCGCGCAGTGTGGTGTAGAGGTTTTTTGCGGGTTTGGACATTTGTCGCCGATTCTAAATAAAACGTTCGGATAGGTAAACAGTGCGCCCCGCCGGGTCCTTCTAACCCGGCGGGGCGCGGTAGCCGAAACAGCTGCCTGTTTGTTAGGCGGCTCCGCGCTTTTAGCGCAGTCTCAGCAATTCTTCCGTCATTTGGTCAGCCGTTTGGATGACCTTGGTGCCCGCGGAATAGGACCGCTGGGTGACGATCATTTTTGTGAACTCGTCGGCGATATCGACGTTCGATGTTTCGACCGCCGATCCCTCGACCAGCCCCGCGCCGCCGTTGCCGGCCTCACGCAGGTTGTAGGAACCTGATTCCGCCGACTGGATGAAGGCGTTGCCCGATTGTTCGGAAAGACCGTTGACGGCGGTGAATGTCGCCAGCGGCAGTTTGAACAGAGCCGAGGTCTGGCCGTTCGAGAAGCGGGCCGTGACGATCCCGTCGCGGTCGACCTCAACCCCCGTGCGCAGGCCAAGTTCGGCGCCGTTCTGGGTGGCGGAGGTGACGTTGTATTCCCCCGAAAACTGGGTCAGGCCGCCGATATCCATCGAAATGGTCTGAAGGGCGGAGCCGTTGCCCCAGTTGATGTCGGTGAGGGATATCTCGCTCAGGCCGTTGACGTCCTTCGCGCCGTTGAGCGTGCCGTCCGAGTTGAAGTTCAGCGAACCTTGTTTGAGGACCGTGCCGGTATCGAGGTCGACAAGGCTCAATTCCCACCAGCCATAGGCGTTGGGGGTGTTGGCCAGGCCCGCCGCCGGGAAGATATCCGGCTGTGTGGGCGTGGTTTCGGCCACCTGTGTGAAGCCCAGCTGTGTCGCCGCGGTGCCGGTGCCGCTGGTAACGGTCACGGCGTTGGCAGAGTCGAGCGATTGGATCTGGATCTCGCCGCTGGAGGTCAGTTGCGCGCGGGCCGAGGTCCCGATCGCGGCGTTCAAGCCGGTGATGAAGTCGCCGATCGTGTTGGTGCCGGTTACCGTGAAGGTATAGCTATCGGTGCCCACCGCCACCGTCAGGTCGTCGCCGGTCGTGATGGTGCCGAGCGAGGCGAAGGTGGTGGCGTTGGTAAGCGGGCCAAGCAGTGTCGAGTGGTTGTAGGCCGACATGGTGCTGAAGCCCAGCGTGGCAGCCGTGCCTGCGGCACCAGTTGTGGATACGTCCGTCACCGCGACCGTGTCCTCGAAGTTGCGGGCGTTGATCTTGATCTGGCCATCGGTCGTCAACTCGGCGGAGGCCACCAGTTGCAGATCCGGGTCGTTGTTGACGAAGTCGATCAGGTCCTGGACCGTGCTGGTGGAGGTCACGGTAAAGGTGTTGTTGGCGGTGCCGACAGCGATATTGACCGATTCGCCCGCGTCGACGCCGGCGAAGCTGGTCAACAGGTCGCTGCGTTCGGCGCCCGCGCCGGAAATCGACGAAACCGAGTAGGCGGTGGGCGAGGTGTGCTTGGTGAATTGCAGTTCCAGGTTCTGGCCTTCGCCCAACGAGTCGAACACGCGCAGGGTGCGTTTGAAATCCGGCGCCGTGCTGGATGCGACCGGGTAGGCGGTCGGCGTTTCCGACGCGTCGAGGTTGAGCGAGAATTCGGCCGAACTGGTCGCCTTGGTCAAGCCGCCGAGCAGCGAGACGTTGACCGATTCAAGCGAGGAAATATCGTCGCGGCCTGCCGGCAGGTTGCCGTTCTCGTCAATACGCCAGCCCATCAGGTAGAAGCCGGCGGTGTTGCGCAGATAACCGTTCGAGTCTTCCGAGAAAGAGCCAGCGCGGGTAAAAAGTTTTTCCTGCAGACCTTCGGGCGAACGTTGAACGACAAAGAAGCCGTTCCCGGAAATCGCGACGTCGGTCGTCGAGTTGGTTTGTTGCAACGCGCCTTGCGAGTCGATTTTCTGGACCGCGCGGGCAAGCACCGAACCCGGCGTATAGCGGGCGTTGCGCGATTCCGACGTGACCAGCGACTGGAAGGCCGCCTCGCGGCGCTTGTAGCCGACGGTGTTCACGTTCGCGATGTTGTTCGCGATCATCGAAATGGACTGGGCCTGGGCCGAAAGGGCCGACACGCCGGTGATGAGAGAGCCGAAAAGTGACATGGTGGTTTACCTCCTGAAAGATCCGTATGTATATGTGTTGGTCGCGTTGCGTTCTATGAATGAATTATCCTGTCGTCGTCCCGGTGCCCGTTCCTGTGTCCGGTGCCACGATCGTGTCGGGTTCGGAAATCGAAAGCACCGTGGTCGCGTCGATACGACGGTCGCCGTTGACGGCCAGATACAGAACGCCGTCCGTCATTTCCACGCCTTGGACGCGGGCAGGCACGCCGGTGTAGGTGCCGATCTGGGTGCCGGTTGAATCAAGCGCGTCGACGACCACCGAATATGTGCCGTCCGCGACCGGCAATCCCTGATCGTCCTTGCCATCCCAGGTCAGGTTGCCGGACGTATTGCCCGCCGTGATGTCCATGGTGCGCACGACATTCTTGTTCGCATCAAGGACGCGCAGCTTGGCTGTTTTGGCGTCGCCGTCGATGGCATAACCGATCTTGAGGCCGCTGCCGTCGTAATAAACCGTGTCGCCCTTGTAATAGATGTCCTTGCCGATATAACCGAGGGATTGCCCCATCTGATTGTTGTTGAGCTGGCCTAAAAGCGTGTCGAGCTTTTGGTTGGTCAAAATGCCCTGTTCGACCTGGCTGAACTGGACCAACTGGTTGGTGAATTCGCTGGAGTTCATGGGGTCGAGCGGATCCTGATTCTGAAGTTGCGTGGTCAGCAGCGTCAGGAACTGGTTATAGGTGTCGCCCGCCTTTTTCGCGGCATCGGCGGTGCCGGTTGCCATGGTGGACAGGGTGGTCGAACTGATCGAGGTCATGGTTCGGGTTCCTAAATCACTACGTTCACATGCGTAAGACCGGTTTCGGGATCGACGAAGATCGGCATTACGGTTTCAATCGTTGCAAGCTCTGTGCCATCTTCGTCCGTGCTAGCGTTTCCGCCGTTCTGATAGCTGTTGCCGTTTTGTGACATCGAGCCCTGAAAGCTGCCCTGACCGCCGAGATCGAAGGTCAGGGAATCGGCGTTCAGGTTGAAGCCCTGATCGTGCAGCGTGCGTTGAAGCGTGTTCGCATCCTTTTGCAGCATCGCGACGGTTTCGGGTCGCTCGGCCACCAGTTTTGCCTTGATCGTGTTGTCTTCCGAAAATTGCAGGGTGATTTTTACGCGCCCCAGATTTGCGGGTTCCAGTTGAATCGTGAACTGGCGGTCAATACCCGCGACCGCGCCTTCCATGCCGCGTTGCAGCGCCGCCGAAACCAGATGGATGGACGGGTGCAGGCCTGAGGCGGCAGTGCGCGCCGCGGTCAGGGTGGCGGTCGATCCGGCGATATTCTGCGCCGCGTCAGCGTGGATTTGCAAGGCGGGGTCGGTAAGACCGGTCATGTTGCCATCGGTGGCATCAAAGGCGGCGAGAGAGGTATCAAGCCCCTTGAGCTCTTTGCCGAAACCGTGCGGCGCGGCAGTGCTTTGCGGCATCAACGTCGTGGCGGAGATGTGGATCGCCGCAGCGGCGTTGGGGGCCGCCGCGGCCTGGATTTGAAGACCCGCCGTGTTGGGTGCGTTCGCCGCGATCGTGCCGGTCTGCGTATCAGCCGTGGCCGACGATTGCGCCTGCGCGGACATACCCGGGGTTTGCATTTGCGGCGCGGTTTTTTGCTGTGCGGGCAGACCCAACAGCGCGGCCATCAACTGTGCATGGTTGAAGGGTGACGCCTGCGGCGTCATGGTCTGCGGCATCATCGCCTGCACGGTGGTTTCCATCGCGGCGGCGGTATTTGTCTGCGCCGGAAATCCGGCGACGGGAACGGGCGATGTGTCGCCGGTCGATCCGGTCAAGGCCTGCACGGTTTGCAAAACCGGGGACAAGGTGGCGGGGTTGCCCAGCCAGGTCGCGGTATCGTCGTTACCGTCGTTGAGAAAGGCAGGGCCTTGGGCGACCTTCATTACGGTGTTGCCGCCGGTGTGCACCAGCCGTGGCATGGTCAGATATGGGGCGATGTCGGCGAAGGCGAGCTTTTTAAGCGCCTGAAAGCCATCCCCGTCTAAATCGGCGATGGTCATGGTGATGTTGGTGGTCGTGGGTTGCCCGGTCTTGGCGTCGATGGCGGGGGCCGTAACGGTTGTCGATACCGATGCTGGCAGCAGCGCGGCAAAAGCTGAAGTGACATCCGCCGCGGCTTGGTCGCCGCCTTGCGCCACTTGTTTAAGCAGGTCGAGCTTGGCGGAAAGGCTCATCAGCGCCTTGGCCAGACCGGGATCGGAAACGAACGTAACCAGATCGGTCGGTGAGTTGGAAACCGTCAGACCCGCGCCCGAGGATAGCGTGTCGAGCAGAGATAAGGTCTGGGCGTCGAGCGTGCCGGACTGGGTCATATGCGGCGCGAAGGCCGTCGCGATTTCCGGCGGCAGAGATTGCAGGTCGGCGCGTTTCAGTTTTTTGAGCGCGGCGGCCAGTTCCGGGGAAATCTGCAAGGATTGAAGCGCAAGCGCTGCATCGGCAGCGGGGTCGACGAGCGTATCGGCGCCTTGTTTTCCGGCAGCGCTCAACAGCGCGGTCGCCTGTGCCGCGCGGCCTTTTCCCAGACCGGCAAGCAGTTTTCCGAAGGCCGTACTTTGATCGGGTTTTCCGACAAGCTGGTCGAGCGTTAATTTGTTCCTGCCGGAGGCCTTCCCCGCATTTTTGAGGGGAACGTCAGGCAGAAGCTGGGATGCGATGGTGGCTTGCGGCATGATCGTGCTTTCCGGTTAGAGGACGGTATCGACCTGAATGGACAAAGGTGCCTGCGTCGTTCCGGCGCGGCCCTTGCGGGTATAGGTCTGGCGGTCGGCATGGACGGTTTCGCGCGCCGAGCGCACGATGCGATCGACGATGCGCTGCATCGAGTTGCGGCCGGCTTCCAGCACGCGGGCATTGCGTTCAGCCGCGGCGGAGAAGCGTTCGCCGGCAAGGCGCAGGCGTTCGCGCAGGGCCTGATCACCGCCTTTCAGGGCTGGGGCTTGACGCTGGAGCGTTTCCATCAGCGACTTATAGCGGGTGAGCATCGCGAACTTGTCTTCCTGTACCGATTTGAAGGTGACGAAATCGGCGCCCTTGACGGCGTTGCTTTCGCGGTCGAGCAGGCCGCACAGTGTATCCATGATCGCTTCGACCTCGCTTGTCAGTGTCATCGTTGCGTTTCGTGCGGCCGGGCTCATTGCGCGTTCCCTTGTTGTTGTTGCGTTTCCTGCATCTGAATCATCGCGGCGCGGATCGAATCCGACAGGCCAAAACCGCCCGCCTCGGCCAGCTTGTGGCCGTATTGTTCGATCATCATGCCTTTCCACGTATCCTCGGCCTCGCCGCCGCCGAAGGCAGGGTCGGCGCTCAGACCTTCGAACATCGGCTGGATCATCTGGGCGATGAACATGGATTCAAATTCCTTCGCCGTGGCGTCGATCTCCTTCATCTTTGCCGGGTCGATCTTCGTGCTTTGCAGGCCCTGTTTCGCACGTACGAGGGCAGTGTCGACGGATGCCAGCGGGGCCAGGGATGCGGCGGTGTTGGTTACGGACGTCATCACAGCACCTCGATTTCCGCCTGGATCGCGCCCGCGGCCTTGATCGCCTGAAGAATGGTGATCACGTCGCGCGGTGTCACGCCCAGTGCGTTGAGGGACGAAACCAGTTCCTGCAACGTCACGCCCGCGGGCAGATAGGCGATGTTGCCCGGGGGGGTGTTGACGTCGATATTGGTGCGCGGAACGGTCGTGGTCGTGCCCTGTTGCGAGAAGGGGGCGGGTTGCGAAACCTGCGGCGTTTCGGTGATGCGCACCGTCAGATTGCCCTGTGCCACGGCAACGGTGGAGATGCGGACATCCGCGCCCATGACGATGACGCCAGAGCGTTCGTCGATCACGATTTTGGCGACCTGATCGGGTTCGATGGTGAACTGCTCGATGTCGGTGATGGTATCGACCACCGATTTTCCGGTGGGTGGCGTGACCTTGACCGAGGCGTTGTTTTCGGCCTGGGCAACTTTTGCCCCGTATTGCTGGTTGATGGTGGCGGCGATGCGGCGCGCGGTGGTGAAGTCCGGGTTGCGCAGCGACAGCCGCACGGTCGCCATGCCCGCCATGTCGAAGCCAATTTCCTTTTCCACGATCGCGCCGTTGGGCACGCGTCCGGCGGTCGGAATATTCTGGGTGACGGTGCCGGCGTCGCCGCCCGCGGCAAAGCCGGAGACGGTGACGGGGCCTTGCGCGACTGCGTAAACCTCGCCGTCGCCGGCCATTAGCGGCGTGACCAGAAGCGTGCCGCCCTGCAGCGATTTGGCATCGCCCAGCGTGGAAACGTTGACGTCGATGCGCGCGCCCTGATTGGTGAACGGGGGCAGGGTGCCGGTGACCATCACCGCCGCCACGTTGCCGGTGTTCAGGTTCTGGTCGCGGACGTTGACGCCAAGGCGTTCGAGCATCGCGGTCAGGGATTGTTTGGTGAAGGGCGCGTTGTTCAGTTTGTCGCCCGTGCCGTTCAGCCCGACGACAAGGCCATAGCCGATCAGCATGTTGTCGCGCACGCCCTCGATATCCACGATGTCCTTGATGCGCGAGGATCCGGACGCGGCGGCCGGCATCGAAATTCCAGCAGCCAAAGCGGCCAGAACCAGAAGCGAGAGGGTGAATTTGCGCAGGCGCATGGGCGGTTGATCCTTTCCGGTACATGAGAATGCGAGAAGCGTGCCAAGTTGTGTTTTGGGTCAACGCGGATGACAGGAACGCCCGATTGCGTCATAATCGGCGTTATGCGCATTGAAGGTCCGAACCGCAGCAGCGATGTCAAAAAAAGCGGAAAAGCCCGTAAAAGCGGGGATGTTTCGTCGTCTTTCGGCGCGTTTCTGGATTCGGATGTCGAAGAGGCTGACGGTCCACGCGGCGGGGCGCCAGTCATGGGGGTGGGCAGTCTGTTGGCCGCGCAGGCAGCCGAGGATCCGACCGAACGCAAGGCACGCAAGCGCATGACAGCCCGCGCCGGCAAGGTTCTTGACGCGCTGGAGGGCGTGCATCGCGGGCTGCTAAGCGGGCAAATCACCGCCGAAACGCTGGAGCGGGTATCGGCCAGCGTTGCGGAAAGGCGCGAGAAAATCGAGGACCCGGCCTTGTCCGACCTGCTCGATCAGGTCGATCTGCGTGCGCAGGTGGAGATGGCCAAAATGGAAATGGCCCGCGACACAGCCAAAAACAAGAACAGTTAATCGCGTTTTTTCAATGACTTGCGCGCAAGGTGGCGCGGGCCTTGTTTTCCTTGTGGAATTCGGCGACCATCCTGTTATATCGTTGCCGATATTTTTGACCTTAACTTCAGGGAATCAATCGCTTATGTCGACCGCATCCAGCACCGTCACCGTCCCGCCGGATTACGATCCGAAGAAAGACAAGGGTAAATTCATGAACCCGGTCATGCTGGCCTATTTCCGCAAGAAACTGGTCGCATGGCGGGAGGAATTGCTGCATGGGTCCGAAGAAACCGTGCACAACACGCTGCAGGGGACGGAATTGCAGAAGCCCGACATCGCCGACCGCGCGGCGGCGGAAACCGACCACGCGCTGGAGCTGCGCACGCGCGACCGCGAGCGCAAACTGATCGGCAAGATCAACGAGGCGCTGTTGCGCGTCGAGGACGGTTCATACGGTTATTGCGAGGAAACGGGCGAACCGATTTCCGTCGCACGGCTTGACGCCCGCCCGATCGCGACCCTGTCGATCGAGGCGCAGGAAAAGCACGAGCGTCTGGAAAAAACCCAGCGCGACGATTGATCGCAGTTTTTTGTGATTTGAAAACCCGCCGGAAACGGCGGGTTTTTTGTTCTTGAGTCAGTGCGCGGGGCTTTTTTCGTTGCACACTGGCGTATGATTTGCCTAGGATTTTTGAATAAGAAAAAAACAATAATACCGAGCAGAGGTTTTCATGTCACAGGATACACGCGAAGGCGCACAGGGCGCTTTTGGGGGCGTTGCTGTTTCGCAGCCACCTATAGCAGATCCCAACGATGACCGAACGGCGTTTTCCATCGTCATGCTGTTGGATGTTTCGCAAGACCATGAGAATCCGAATCTTCAGGGTTTTCTCACGTGGATTCGTGAAAAACGCCCGCTGTTCTATTTTTACAGCGGTATTGAAGGTGCCGCGCAGTGTTTTTCCTTGACGCCTGAGCTTTATCCGATGGTGGTCGATGCCAGTCGGGCAGAAAGAATGGGACGGCTGCGCGTCATGGATGTCGCCGGATATGATGTCGTTCCCATCGGCGATGTTGACCCAGGTTTGTTTCCGTTCAATCTGCGCCGGATTTTGTCAGACCAGCCGCAACGACCCGACACACCGGTAACGATCCTGCATCTGCACGAATTCGGCGGGATGCCGCATGATTGCGCCCTGCATAGGTATCGCCTGCAATAAACCACCGCAGAACCCCTGATAAAAAGCGGCCCGCTGCGAAGCGGGCCGTTAAGTTTGAGGTGGTATGCAGAAGGAGAAATCAGAACGGGCTGATGACGTCGAGCACCTGTTGCCCGTAACGGGGTTGCTGGACATCCGTCAGCTGGCCGCGGCCGCCGTAATCGACGCGGGCCTCGGCGATTTTTTCGTAAGGAATCGTGTTGTCGATCGAGATGTCCTCGGGCCGGATCACGCCACTGATCGCGAGGATCCGGTTTTCGTAGTTGACGCGCATTTCCTGGCGGCCGGATATGACCATGTTGCCGTTGGGCAGGATTTGCGAAACGATCGCTGCGACCTTGAGTTTGATGTCCTCGTTACGCTTGATCTCGCCGGTGCCCTTGTGGGCCGAGGCGGTATCGCCGCTGAGCAGCGCCGTGGGGTCGACTGCGTTCGGAAGCACCTTGCCAAGATAGCTTTCATACCCCAGTGCGTGGCCGAGCGCCGAATTTTCGGACGCGGCGCGGTCGCGCGTGGTTTCGTTTTTCATCTTCGCCTCGTCGGCGATGTTGATGGTGACGGTCAGAATGTCGCCGATATCCTTGGCGCGCTGGTCCTTGAAGAAGGTCTTGCGCGAGCCGCCGGCCCACAGGCTGTTGGCCTGATGTTCGATGTATTCTGGCGCGGGCATCGGCATGCTTACCGGCTGGTAGCCGGGGCGAGCGGTCGGATTCTGGACCGGCGACTGGATCGGTTTTTCGCCGATGCTGGCCAAACGGTCGACCGAAGAGCAGGCGGCAAGCGCCAGCGTCGCCGCCATGGCGAGCCCTAAGGTCCGGATCATCTTCATCGATTGCTGCATTTCAACCACCTTTTGTTTTTATAGTCGTTTTAGTTGACCGTGACTTCGCGCGATGCGGTGACCCGGCCTTCGATCACACGGTTGGAACCGGTGTTGGAAACCTTGATGACCTGACCCATGGCGCCGTCTTCCTGGGCGCGTCCTTTCGCGGTCAGGGTCATGCCGTTGGCGGAAAAAACCATGGTGACCAGATCGCCGCGCGAAATCATGCGCGGCATTTCAATGTCGTCGTCGCGCACCAGATCGCCTGATGCGATCTGGCGGCGCGGCGTGGCGCCGACCAGCATGGTGGCGTCGCGAATGACGTTGGGGCGCAGCGTCGCGGCTTTTTGCGTCGTCCAGACGATATTTTCCTCGCTGATGATTTCGCCGTTGCGCAGGCCTGTCTTCAGAACAGGCACCTGGACCATGCGTTCGGCCTGTCCGCGCAAATTGACAAGTTGCTGCTTGCCGCCCGCATTGACGCGCAAGATCGCCGAAAACGTGCCGCCCGCCGGTTGCATGCTGAAATCGGCGACATCGACGCGTGGCGTCTGGTCGCCGGGGACGACGATCTGGGGCAGCTGGCCGGTCAGGGTGACGTTATAGCTTTGGCTGGCGTCGCTGCCCGCCAGATGGTCGCGGATCACCGCGCGATAGGTTTCGGAATCCAGCAACTGGGCGTTGCGGTGGATTCGCACTTCGTCGCCCGCTTCGGGACGCCAAGGCAGGTTGAAGGCAGTGGCGATGCGCAGCAAGGTGGGTTCGTTCCAGACCAGTTCCTCGCCCGGCGCGGGGGCGGGCGCAAGCACGAAATCGGCGTTCTGCCGAACATTTTCAAACACGTCGCCAAGGCGGATCTGTGCGCCCGTGACGCTGACTTCACGTACCGGGACAGGCTTGGACGGGATGGGGTTGAGCGTGTTGCCAAAGGCATGGCCGATGCCGGTCATCAGCAGGCCCATGGCCACCATCGCGCCCAGAATGATCAGCAGGATCTTACCCGCGAAGCGCGGCGTAAGCGCGTCGGGATTGCTGCGTTTCAATGTGGCCTGATATGCGGTCATGGATCTTCTCCTAATGTCTCGCGTTGGCTGTTACCTCAGTTGCGTCAGGGTTCCCAGCATGTCGTCCGAGGTCTGCACGACCTTGGAGTTCATTTCATAGGAACGCTGCGCCGTGATCATTGAGGTGATTTCGTCGACCACGTTAACGTTCGAGGATTCCTTGGCGCCCTGCTGCAGTTTGCCGAAGCCGACATCGGTCGGGTTGCCGACGGTGGGGCTGCCGGAGGCGGCGGTTTCAAGCAGGATGTTGTTGCCCACGGCCTCAAGCCCCGCATCGTTCTGGAAGGTCGCGAGCTGAAGCTGACCAACCTGGGTCGTCGTGGTTTGCCCCGCGATATTCACGGTGACGACGCCGTCGTCGGAGATGTTGACGCTGTGCGCATCGGCGGGGATCGTGATGTTGGGTTCGACCGTATAGCCCTGCGGGTTCACAAGCTGGCCATCGGCGTTGATCGCGAACGTGCCGTCGCGGGTATAGCCGATCGAGCCGTCGGGCATGTTGATCTGGAACCAGCCACGGCCCGCGATCGCGATGTCATAGGTGTTTCCGGTCATCGAGATCGTGCCCTGTTCGTTGATGCGGTAGACCGAGCCGGGCTTGACGCCGAGGCCGAGCTGGATGCCCGAGGGCAGGACCGAGCCCGTGGAGGACGAGGTGACGCCGGGGGTCGCCTTGTTCTGATAGATCAGGTCCTGAAATTCGGCGCGCTGGCGCTTGAAGCCCGTGGTGGTCATGTTGGCGATGTTGTTCGAGATGACGTCGACGTTCATCTGCTGGGCCAGCATGCCGGTGGCGGCGATATCGAGGGAAAGCATGGTCAGTAGTCTCCTTTTAATTCTTAAAAATGTTACGTTCCGTCATTGTCCTTGCGTCAGCGCGCGGATGGTCGCGCGCAGACGGTCATGTTCGTTTTGCAGCAATCTGGCGACGTGCTGGTAATTGCGGCTGACGTCGATCATATGTGTCATCTCCACCACGCCTTCGGTGTTGGAGCCTTCGACCGCGCCTTGCACGACCTGCGTATGTTCCGCCGGCGTGCCCGCTTCGGCCGTGCTGTAAAGGGAATCGCCGACCGCGGTCATGTTTTGCGGGTTCTTGAATTCCTCGACCATCAGGCTGGCGACCTGACCTTCATTGGTTGAAATCTGGCCCGTTTGGTCGATGTTGATGTCGCGGGCGGTGCCAGGCAGGGTGATGGACGCGCCGCCGGAATCCAGCACCTTGTAGCCTTGCTGCGTCACCAGATTGCCTTCGGTGTCGAGCATGAACTGGCCCGCGCGGGTGTAAAAGGTCTTGCCGCCAGGACCTTGAACGCCGAAATAGCCCTTGCCTTCCAGCGCGACGTCAAGCGCGTTGTCGGTGCGCTTGATCGGGCCGTTTTCAAGGTCGCGGAAGGTGCCCTGATCCTGCACCATCGAAAGGGTTTCGGTCATGCCCTGCGGTTTTTTCAGGTATTCGGAAAACATCACGTGGCTCGCCTTGAAGCCGGGCGTGTTGACGTTCGCGATGTTGTTCGCGATGACGTCCATATCCGCTTCGAGGGCGGAAAGACGGGAAAGGCCTACATAGATCGTATTTTCCACGGCTGTATCCGTTTCGTGTTGTTCGTCGGGAGTATCTTTTGCACAGGCTGTGCCAGTGCAAAAATTGTTAGGTTTTTCAGTTGGTTGTGTTTGCGGATCCCGCGTGACGGGCGAAGCGGCCGAGGGTGCCGGGATGGCCGCAGTACGGAAAATTTTGCCAAAGCTTGACGCCGTGATTTTCAATAATTAGAAATCAAGGTTGAACCTGCACTAAAAGGAGCGGCAGATGACCGATACCCCAAAAGACGATTTCAATGACGGATCCAAATCTGACACCGCCTATGACAAGGCCTGCGCAAGTCTGGGCCAAGCACTTAAAGCAACGGCGTTCAGCAGCACGATCGACAAAATGAAGGGATTGAAAGGCGACCGTTTCGACGTCGCGGTTTCCGACGTGACGTTCGCGCCGACGCAATCCGGGCCGGTTTTGACCCAAAAAGTATCCGTCAACTGTGCGTTTGTCGGCGATGAAGCCACCGCGCCAGAAATCATGGTGGTGACGTTGCGCGAAAATGCGCACGGCGATCAAGAATTCCGGTTTGACAGCGAAGGGCAGGCGGCAGCAGATTCCGTGATCACCGCGATGCCAGCGCGTGCGAACAATGCGTTCCATCAATGGGCGAGCGGCGTCGAGCGCGTTTACGACATTGCCCTGATGAAAGCGGTGGAACAGGCCGGTCTTGCAAGCAAAAGAACCGCCGATAAGCCGAAGCCAGAAAGGCGCTGATTTGACTGTTTTTTCTTATGTGTTACGGCAAGGCGGGGCGACCCGCCTTTTCGCTGTTCCGGCGCAGGCGTTTCAATTCCTTGTCCACCAGATCCAGCGCGCGTGCGCCCGCCGGTCTGGCCCAGCGTACGACGCGGTTCCAGTGACGCTGTAGGTTTTTGTCATCAAATTTTCTTTTGGCAAGCGCGTCGAAGACTTCGACCAGCGCCGGGCGCGCTTCCGCAACCGAGCGGTCCAGATCGTCGAGGGAGATGGTCGGTACGGTCGCCGCCGACCACAGGAAAAAATAAAGTCTTTGGTATATGCTACGACGCAGGGCAGGGCGGATAAGCGCCTCGCGATAGCCGCCCAGGCTTTTATTGGTCAGATGGCAAACCAGCGTGTCGACGGGGGCGTAAAGATGGGATTTAAGCATAAAGATCTTTTCGTCGCCCACGGCCTCCAGCCTTGCCTGCAGGTATGAAATCATCATGTTGTCCGGTGCGGGCTTTGCGCGCTCGCTTTCGATTTCGGCTTCAAGCGCAAGGCGAACTTTCGGCAATACGGCCTTGAACGTGGTGTATCGGGTCTCCAGTTCGGCCTTGCTTACATTGCGTGCTGCACGATATTCCGGATCGTCGCGGGTGATACTGAAATCGAAAAGTTCGTCGATCTGCGTTTCAACCAGGTCGGAGGCCATATCCGTGTCTCTAAGCAGGGCAAGATCGGCGTCCGTTGCTTCTGTTCTTTTAAAATACAGGCGCGCAAGTCCCGTCTGGTACTTTACGACGCGCGTAGCGCGGCGATTTGTGATTGCAGGCAATTCGCGCAGGTAAAATCCGGCGATCCGGTTTTGCGCGGCGGCATCGAAAATGGATTTGAGGGTTGTCGCGTCGTGAAGTTTTGGCAAGGCCCGCATCAAGCGCGCCGGTCCGTATGGCGCGCTTTTGCCCGTGCCTTCCAGCACTTTCCGGCGGGTCGCGACACGCAGGGGCAGGAATATTTGCTGCAATTCGGGGTGGAGATGCGCGGTATCAAAAGTGCCGTCCTCGCGTACCTTTATGCTGCGGAAAAGCGCCTGCCAGGTTTCGGGATAGCCGAGATTTTTCGGTTTGCGGTGGTATTTCGGCACGCTGGTATAAAGGTCGAGATGCCTGTGGCCGACGGTTGTGTCGATAAGATCGGGCAGGTAGTCGTTTATGATAGGGAATGGAACGTCCAGATGCCCGTCCACCAGCCGCGCTTTTCCAAGCACGATGTGCGGGATGGAAACAATGGAGCGGCCTTTGGTATATATGTCTTCGATATGCGGCATTATCCCGGGCTTCAATTCAAGCCCGATGGATTTTTGCCGCGTTTTCAAGTCTTGCGTGTCAAAAACGCCTTGTGCGGTGCCCGCAGCAATCAGGGCTATGTCGCGCGCCTGATGGACGAAGGCGCTGTTATAATTGCGTCGCAATTCCCAGCATTCCGGTTTCTGGCGGATCGTGTTGCCACGGTCGCCACCGACGCTGATTTCGACGTTGTTGTTGGAATTCAAAGGGTCGTGATCCTGAATCAGGTGCGGGGCATCGTGAAACAGCCCGAATAGGCCAGTCAGCGCCTTTTGTGCAAAAGCAAGGCTGTCTTCGTCGTCCAGAACCATCATGTTGCGGGCATCGGCGTCGCGGTGGATGCTGAAATTAAGCTGGGCCCCGGAATTGATGAATGTCGGCATGACGCCAAATGCGGGGCTGCTGGTCAACAGGCGCTGTAGAATGCGGTGGGTGGCGCGGATCAGGTCGCGCGGGTTTTCATGGACGGGCGTAGAAAATTCCGCGACGCCTTTTGCATCCCACCAGCCAGTGCCTGCGATATAACTGCCGAATTTTGGCTCCACAAGGCCGTGCAGGCCACCCAAAGCCCACGGCATAAGCGTAAGATGGGCCAGCCAGGCGTTGAAACGCGCCTGATCGGATGTTTTTGGGTCGCTGTCCGCAAGCGCTGTCTTGAATTCGTGCAATTGTTCGATCATGGCTTTACGGGTAAAGCCTGATTGCTGCGTTAACGCAGCATATTTTTCGTGTTTCAGGCGCTCGACCAGCCGGTCAATATGCGCGGCGGGGTCGGGCTGCACGCCGGATTCAACGGCGCGGACATAGGTTTCGTAAGAAGGGAACAGCGCGGGCGTTTGCAGCCGGATTTCCTCCAGCGGGACATATTCCAAGGATTCCTGAAGATAGGAAAAGGATCTTGGAATAATCTCGATCTCCTGTCCGAAGCGCCATGAATATCCTTCGGCCTTCCATCGCGCGAGCGCGTTGTCCATCGTCCGAAGCATGGCGCGGTTGAGAGGCCATGTCGGCGGCGGCGTGGAAACGGGGTAGGTGTACAGCCTGTCCATAATATGAAAATTTTTAACCGCAGGCGGGTGGAAATTTCAACAAATAAGCGCGTCATGCGCAGGTGACGCTGCGACGGGTGGCGGAAGCGCGGGGTGTATGTTAACCTTTTCCCGGTATTGCGCATTTCCTTGAAGGCAGGACGACGATCATGGCCAAAGCCCAAGCAGACGAAGACGAAGCGAAACCTGTCGGCACCGATGCCGAGGGTGGGGATGTCAAACCGCTGGACGACGAAGGCGGCAAGGGGTTCGGCGCCAAGAAGCTGCTTATGATCGTTGTCCCGATCCTGATTCTTGGCGTTGCGGCGGCGTTGTATTTCACCGGCGTCATCGGGCCACATAAGGCGGCCGAAGGAGATGCCGCGACCGCAAGCGCCGAAGGGGATGCCCCTGCGGTGGGTGAGGATGGCAAGCCTGTGGGGCCTGAATTCCTTGAATTACCTGATCTTTTGGTCAATCTGAGTACTGCGGGCGGTCCGGCACGATTTTTAAAACTCAAGATAAAACTGGAAGTCGCGAGCGCCGACGATCTGGCCAAGCTGGAGGCCGTGACGCCGCGCGTGGTCGACCAGTTTCAGACATTCCTGCGTGAGATGCGGGTGCAGGACATGCGCGGGTCGGCCGGCATTTATCGCTTGCGGCAGGAGCTGCTTTACCGCGTCAATCTGGCGGCACAGCCGGTCAAGGTGCGCGACGTGCTGTTTCAGGAGATCCTGATCCAGTAATTTTCCTTATTGCTGTTTCGTTTTTGTTTTCCACGTTCGTGACGGGGGTATGTCTTCGGAAGGCTTTGGCATGTCTGGCACGAAACGTGCTATATTAACCATGGTTAACACGAAACGGCTTTTGCATGGTCGATACTGACACATCCGGGATACCGCCCACCGACGATCAGCCGATGAGCGACGAGGAACGGGCGATGATGGCCGAATGGGAGGCCATGGCCTCCCAGGCGATGGGACCCGGCGAGGGCGGCGATGCGGCCGACCCGTTCGGCGCACCCACGGTATCCGCCGGTGACGATGATGCCGAGGGCGGGACCCGCATTCTCAACCAGGACGAGATTGATTCGCTGCTCGGCTTTAACGATTCGGCGGGGCAGGAGCAGGCCTCGGGCGTGATGGCGCTGATCAACTCGGCGCTGGTCAATTACGAGCGCTTGCCGATGCTCGACATCGTGTTCGACCGGCTGGTGCGCTTGATGTCCACATCGCTGCGCAACCTGACCTCGGACAACGTCGAGGTATCGCTGGACCAGGTATCTACGGTGCGTTTCGGCGATTATATGAACTCGATCCCGCTGCCCGCCATGCTGTCGATCTTCAAGGCCGAGGAATGGGATAACGGCGGCCTTTTGATGGTCGATTCGGCGTTGATCTATTCGATCGTCGACGTGCTTTTGGGCGGGCGCAAGGGCACCCCCGCGATCCGTATCGAGGGGCGGCCCTATACCACCATCGAAACCAAGCTGATCGAGCGCATGGTCGGGGTCGTCATGTCCGACATGTCTTCGGCCTTCGACCCGCTTTCGCCGGTCAGCTTTTCGCTTGAACGCATGGAAACAAACCCGCGTTTCGCCGCGATCACGCAAGGGTCGAATGCCTGCGTGCTGGCGCGGCTGCGGGTGGATATGGGCGACCGGGGCGGGCGGGTGGAAATCCTTTTGCCCTATGCGACGCTGGAACCGATCCGCGAATTGCTGCTCCAGATGTTCATGGGCGAGAAGTTCGGGCGTGACTCGATTTGGGAAACTCACCTTACTAACGAATTGTATTTAACGGATATTGACCTTCAGGCGGTGCTGGCCGAGAAGACCGTATCGCTGGGCGACATCCTGAACTGGAAGCCCGGATCGACGGTGTTCTTCAACACCCGGCCCAAGGACCGGATCGAGGTGCGTTGCGGCGATTTCCCGATGTTCAAGGCCTCCACCGGCCAGAAACAGGGCATGCTGGCCGTGCGTATCGATAAATACATCCCCCCCGCAAAGAAATCTGAATAACCCCGGTAAAAGGCTTTTCGGGCATGGACTCGGGTTTTCAGGCGCTCTAGCTTGATCTTATGGAAGGTGCGCCTCTTTCCCTGATTCTCGATGTGGTCGTCCTCGTGCTTTTGGGGCTGACCATCGGTTATGCCGCGCGGCTGAGCCTGCAATTGCGGCGGCTGCGCGATTCCAAAAGCGATCTCGATCGCGTGGTGCGCGATTTGATGCGCAATCTGGACCGGGCCGAACGCGCGATTGCCGGGTTTCGGCAGACCGCGATGGAATCGGGCAGCGAGTTGCAAAACCATATCGACCGCGCGATGGCGATTTCGGACGAATTGCAGTTGATCACCGAATCAGGGGACCGACTGGCGGCGCGGCTGGACGGGCTGGTGGACCGGGCGCGGCCGATGGCTGCGGCGGCTGGCGGCGCGGCTGGCGGCGAGCGGGATGGATCTAAAAAACCCGGCGCGTTTCAGGCGCGCGAGCCCGTGCCGGTCGATACCGCGGGGGCCGTGCCGGCATCTTCCGCCACATCTTATGCCACGCATTTACGCAAGCTGGATGCGGGCGAGGTTCCGGCGGGCATGGCGTCATCGGGCGCGGCAGGCAGCGCGGGGGCAAGCGGGGCGGGCATGTTCGCGATTCGTGATCCGGATGCCGAGCGCGGGCTGGACCCCGCCGCGTCTGCGGGCGAGGAGCTGTATTCCGATGCCGAGCGCGATCTGTTCCGCGCCATGAAGCACCGTCCGGCGCGATAAGGACGGGCGCGAAAGCGGTGTGCGCAAGATGGGTTATCGCGCCTTCGCGTCCGCGCATGGCTTGTGATAGAGTGAAGGGATGAAATCGTTTTTCACCCGTTTCCGGATTTTGCCGCTGCTGGTGCTGGTCGCCATTCTGGCGTTCGCGGTGCGCGCGGCGGAAACCTTAAGCGCGGCGCGCAATGTCACCGCGTCGGTATTGGCGGCGCAGGAGCCGGCGGCGGGAGATGCGGAAAAATCGACGCCGGAGTCCGCCGGTTCGGATTCCGGTGCCGGTCTGGGCCCGGCGCCGGGCGCGGGGCAGGACAATGCCGTGCCCAAATCCTCGACCGAGCCGCTTAAAACCGACAAGGTTTCGCCAGACGCAAGCTTGCCTGAAATCTGGGCCGACCCCGCCACGCAGGACATGACGGACAGCCCGGAGCAGATGAAGCTGCTGGAGGATCTGGCCGCGCGGCGGCAGCAGCTGGACGCGCGGGAAAAGGCGCTGGCCACGCGCGAGGCGCTGATGAAGGCGTCGGAAAAGCAGTTGGACGCGAAAATCGGCGAATTGGGCGCGCTTAAAACCCAGATCGAACAATTGCTCGGCCAGCAGGAAAAAGAACAGAACGGCAAGATCGACAGTCTGGTCAAAATATATGAAAACATGAAGCCCAAGGACGCGGCGACCATCTTCAACCAGATGGACATGGATGTGCTGTTGCAGGTGGTGTCCAAGATGTCGGAGCGTAAAAGCGCGCCGGTCATGGCGATCATGGACACGGCCAAGGCGAACGAGCTGACGGTGCGGCTGACCGAGATGAAAAAACTGCCGGAATCGCCGGGCGAATTCATGGGTGCGAAAATGGGCGCGCGCATGGACAATGCCGCGCCCGCAGGTCCCGTGGCGACGCCCGCGCCTGCCGGGTCTGCGCCGTTGCCGGGGCTTGACGCGTTGGGCGCGCCCAAGACGAACTGACGTCATTGCAATGACGGGGAGGGAAGGAAATCGCCATTACCGCGGTATTTTTTCCATACACCGGGCCGGATATTAAAATTCCGTAAATACTGTGTGTTATTCGATGCTTGGCGTGATTCCGGATTGCATGGTAAAATGGTTAATACACACTCATCAGCGTGAGTCGTTCCGGGGGGATAAGCGCATCATGAAGCGTATTTTAATGGCCGGCAGTGCATTGGCGTTATTGACGCTCGTGCCCTTGTCCGCCGCGCGCGCCGATTGCGCCGCCGCCCCGGTTGCCACGTCCACCGACCTCGTCATCAGCTTTCTGACCGCCAACACCACGCAGGCCGCCCCCGCCTCGCTGTACGCGTCGCCGATCAAAAAGGGGATGCTGCTGTATGACGGTACGGCGAACACGTTCAAATATTGCGACGGCACCAACTGGGTCAGCATGCTTTCGACCGGCACCGCCATACCCGCCAGCGGTTCGGGCAGCGAGGTGCAGTTCCGCAACACTGCCACCGGCGCGCTCGATTCCGATTCCACCTTCGTCTACGACAAGACCAATCACCGGTTGGGCGTGGGGACAAACAACCCTCAGTGGACGTTCTCGATGGCGTCCGATACCGATCCCAGCATCGTCATTAACGGTTATTCGAACACGGCGGCCACGGGCATTCGTCTGTTCAGCGGACGCGACGGTTCGTCGGGGACGACCAAACTTGTCAACGGTTCGGAGCTTGGCCGTATCGCGTTCTCCGGCTTCTATGACGGAAAAGCCCAGAATTACTTTGTCAACGGCGATGCGCGCGCGCACATAGCCGTCGCCGCCGCGGAGGATTGGACGGGTGCAAGCAATACGGGCACGCGCATGGGGTTCGGCGTTACGCCCATTGGTGGCAGTGCCGCCGTGACGCGCATGACGTTGGATTCATCGGGAAGTCTTGGCATTGGAATCGGCACGCCCAATGCGTCGGCGCTGCTGGATCTGACATCGACATCCAAAGGTCTTTTGCCGCCGCGGATGGGCGATCCAACCACCGCGATCACCAGCCCGGCGGAAGGGTTGATGGCGTATGACAGCACCAACCACGCGCTGAAAATCTTCAACGGCACAAGCTGGGGTGCGGTGGGCGGCGGCGTGGCGGGGTCGGGCGATGCCGGGTATGTACAGCTTTCCGACGGTTCGGGCGGCCTGACCAGCGATTCCACCAGCGGCGGCGAATTTTTCTGGGATACGAGCAATCACCGTCTTGGCATCGGCACGGCGTCACCGTCACAGGCGTTGAGCGTCGCGGGCGGGGGCATCAAGCTGGACAACGCGCAGGAGCTGTACTGGCGCAATTCCGGCGACACGGGCGACACCGCCATTATGACGTTGAGCGGCGACACCACCATCCTGCGCGGCGGGGCCGGCACGCCGACCCTGCAATTTCAGGCGAATACCGGCACGCCGATCATGTCGATGCTGGAAGACGGCAAGGTCGGCATCGGCACGGCGGCGCCGGCGGCGGATCTGCAGGTACGCAACGATACCGCGACGCCGACGATTTCAATCAAGAACGGCGCGGATTCTTCCGCGCAGCGCGCGACCAATTTCGATTTCAGTTTCGGCGCGGCCAGCGCGCGTATTTCCTCGGCGCGGGCGGCCACGGCCACGGCGGGCACCAATATGCGTTTTTCGACCGAGCCGGACGGCGACACCGGCATGGTCGAACGCATGCGCATCGATGTATCCGGCAACATCGGCATCGGGACGACGACGCCAAAATCGCTGCTTGACGTTGCGGGCGGTGCGCGGGTGGGGGCGGATGCGACGTGTACGGCGGCCAAGGCCGGGATGCTGGCGTGGAACTCGAACACACTGCAAGTGTGTACCGACGCCGGGACGTTTACCAATATCGCGACTTCCGCTGGCGGTTCCAGTCAGTGGGTCAACGGCACATCGGGCGCGATTTATTACAACGGCGGCAATGTCGGGATTGGCACCACCGCGCCAGATACGCAATTGCATATCAAAACAACGGCGATAACAAACGTATCGCAGTTGACGTTGACCAACCCTGTGGGCGGGGGGATATCAACGGGCGACATTTTCCTGCAATCCACGCATGCCAGCGGGCATAGTTTTGGTATCGGGCATATTCGCGATGCATCGGGCTTTTCGCTGCGCGATCTGACGGCGGCTGGCGCGCCCATCCGTATGATTATAGATTCAAGTGGCAACATGGGGGTCGGGACGGAGACGCCGGCGTTTCAGTTGACCGTTTCAAAAGCCCAGAACGACGCAACGACAACGGGGATTTATAATACCGATACAGGCACGGGCGCGCAGGCGCGTTACATACTGAATAACGGTACGGCCAATTCGTATCTGACTCTTAGCGGGTCGGGTTTTACATCTTCGGCCTATTACCGCGCCAACGGAACAGCGTTGTTGAGCGATGGCGCAGGGGTCGATATTGCCGCATCGGATGCCGCAGGTGATTTGCGCTTCTGGACCGGTGGCAGCAACCGCCGCATGACCATTCAAGCTGGTGGCAACGTGGGTATCGGTACGACCACGCCCGCCACGCCGTTGGAAGTTGCGGGGGCTGTGTTGGGTGGTGTTAGTGACGCCACGCAAGGTGTGCTGGGCTTTGGTATTCGTTATATCGGGTCAGATATCATCAACACGTTTGGTTCCGGGTATTCCACCGCTGATACGGTGATTGGTTATGGTGTAAAACCGAAAACGGGTGCCGGCGGTTATGTTTCATCGCTGCCATACGGGCCGCTGCCTCGCGGTGCACTCTCCCTTTCCAATGCGTTTATCTTCAGTAACGCTGCCGCCAGCACGACAGCAACAGGTACGGACATTGCGATGACCGAACGGTTCCGCATCGATGCCAACGGCAATGTCGGCATCGGGACGGCGTCGCCGGGGTCGTTGCTGCATGTCTATGGCGCGGGCGTGGCTGCAACGGTGGATGCCAGTTCGGGCAACGCAAATCTTGTCGTCAATTCTCTGGCGGGCAACCGATCGCTTTTGGCCTTGAGGAAGGGCGGGACCAATCGCTGGATGGTGGAAGCCGACGGCACGGCCGAGGGCGGCAGCAACGCGGGGTCGGACTTTAAAATTCATCGTTACGACGATACCGGGGCTTATGTCGGCACCGTCCTTTCCGCGCTGCGTTCAAGCGGCTATGTCGGCGTTGGGATGACAACGGCACCGCAATCGCGGCTGGACGTCAACGGCGGTGCGCGGGTGGGGGCGGACGCGACGTGTACGGCGGCCAAGGCCGGGATGCTGGCGTGGAACGCGAACACGCTGCAGGTATGTACCGACGCCGGGACGTTCACCAATATCGCCTCGTCCTCCGGCGGTTCCTCGCAATGGGTCAATGGCACCAGTGGTACGATCTATTACAACAGCGGCAGCGTGAATATCGGCACGGCGACGCCGCTGGGCGCGGGCAGTCTTTTCAACGTCTACAGCGCAGGGACGGCGGTGGTCTTTAACGCCGAGCGTTACTGCGAACGGCACATATTATCATATGGGGCCCAGAACGTGCTGGAGCCTGTTATTGCCAGCGGGATTACAAACTCTGGCTATATGATCGGGACACGAATGACGTGTACCGAAACTATGTCGTTTCGCCAACGGTGGACAAATGGGCGGCAAGATATTGTTCATATCGGATGGTTCTGGTTATGGCATGGGCGATTTTGCGTTTGACCTGAAGAATACGTCCGTCGACGGCGACGTCCCGACAGAGATCATGCGTCTGAAAAAAACCGGCAATGTCGGCATTGGCACCAATGCGCCCGCGTACAAGCTGGACGTGAACGGGGCGATCAACGGGACGTCGGTGCTGGTCAACGGCGTGCCTGTGGCGTCGTCGACCGATACGTACTGGAACGCGGGCGGGTCGGGCTCGATCAATTACACCGGCGGCAATGTCGGCATCGGGACGGCGGCGCCGGGGACCAAGCTGACGGTGTATTCAAATACAAACGGACCGAAGCTGCGTCTTGAGGATGAATCGGATCCGGATGCGGCCTCCAGCGCCGGCCTGAATTACATGGAATTTTACGGTAACAGCGCGCGCAAGGGGCTTATCGGGTATTCGTCGGGTACGCTGGACATGTCCATTTCCAACGAAGCCGCGGGTGGGTTGCGGTTCCTTGCCAATAATGCCGAAGCGATGCGTGTAACATCGACAGGCAATGTCGGCATCGGCATAAGCAGTCCGGCAGCCAAGCTGGACGTGGCCAGCACGCTGACCAACACGGCGGGGGGTATCGTACCGAACCAACGGACGGTTATGACCCTCAACCCGGCATCGGCCAGTTCGTCGACCTTCTATAACCGCTATTCACAGATCAACACGGCCGGGGCCAGCAACCTGACCAGCATCGTCGGCGATAACGAGCTGATCAACCATACGACATCGGCGACCATCAGTTCCGCCATCGGGCTTGGGGCTACCGCAGGCAATAACGGGTCGGGCACGATCACGGGCGGCATCGGCGTGGTCGGCACAACCGGCAACAGTGCGGGTGGCAGCATCGGTACCGCGACCGGCGTGCTGGCGCGGGTTCAGAACTCCTCCACCGGGACCATCACCACTGCGCGCAGCATCCAGGCGGAATACCTGAACAACGGCGGCGGCACGGTGTCGTCCTGGTACGGGCTTTACGTGCCCTCGATCGCGGGCAATACGCCGCCGACCACCGATCGTTTCCCGATATACGTCGCCGATGCGGGCAACAGCTATTTCGCGGGCAATGTCGGTATCGGGACGACGTCGCCGGGGGCGAAGCTGGAAGTGGACGGCGCGTCCATCTGGTTGAACAATGGCACCAGCGATGCCTATTTCTACATGGGTTCGAATACCAGCCAGGGTCGCATTCATTGGGATAACAATAACAGCAAGCTGTACTTAGGCATGGCCGGAAATGATTACCTTACGGTGGGCAGCGCAGGCACAATTCGCTTTAACGCCTATGGCGCCGGTACGCTTACCACGGATGCTTCGGGCAATATCACGGCGTCGTCCGACGAGCGGTTGAAAGATATTCAGGGGCCGTTTGCGCGCGGGTTGGATGATATTACAAAAATCAATCCCATCCTTTACAAGTGGTTGCCTGCAAGTGGCAATGAAACCAGCGGTGTTTATGCGGGTATGTCGGCGCAGGATGTCCAGAAAGCGATACCCGAGGCCGTGGGGCATGACAGCCGCGGTTATTTGACCCTTTCCGATCGTCCGATTGAAGCGGCGCTGATTAATGCCGTCAAGGAATTGAAGGCCGCCAATGATCATCTTGTCGGCGAGAATGCGGCACTGAAGACCCAGCTTGATGCGATGGATGCGCGGTTGAAGGCGCTGGAAGCGAAGTAAGCTCTGTCTGATTGTTTTTTAGGCACCCCCGTTTAAAAGCGGGGGTGTTTTTTTTGCGTTACATGGATTGCCGGGTCGGGCTTCGCCCTCCTTGCAATGACGCGGACAATGCGGGCTTATGTCATCCCTCATACAGGCGGCATTTTGTTCATGACGTGTTAACCAAATCGGGGCAAAATACGGGTTCGGGGAAGGGGCACTTTCCCTTGCTGTTTTACCGTAACGCTCACTTTATTTTTTTATGAGGTTCCATGTCCGTCGACAAGAACATGAACGTGCTGGTGGTCGATGATTACGCGACCATGCGCCGCATCATCCGCAACCTGCTGACGCAGATCGGTTTCACCAATATCGACGAGGCGGCGGACGGTTCGGCCGCGCTGACCATGTTCGGGCAAAAGAAATACGGCATGGTGATTTCCGACTGGAACATGGAGCCGATGACCGGGCTTGAGCTGCTTAAGGGCATCCGCACCTCGGGTTCAGAAAACAAGGGCGTGCCCTTCATCATGGTCACCGCCGAAAGCAAGACCGAGAACATCATCGCCGCCAAGCAGGCGGGCGTGAACAACTATATCGTCAAGCCGTTCAACGCCGAGACGCTCAAGACCAAGATCGCCGCGGTCCTTGGGCCTTTGGGCTGAGGCGGAGGGAGATTCCATCATGACCAGCCGCCAATACGACCGCAACAAGGTTGTCAGCATCGTCAATTCCGTGATCGCCAAGATCGGCACAGCCGCGGGCAGCGAGCACGATTCCATCGTGCGCGAGCTTGAGGAAATGCGCGCGATCATCGAGGCCGCGCGCCGTGAAATCGCCGGCGTGCGCCCGCAGGACGTGGCGGGCAAGAACGTGCCCGACGCGACCGACGAGCTGGACGCCGTGATCGCCGACACAAAACAGGCGACCGACACCATCATGTCGGCGTGCGAGGCCATGGAAAAGGCCGCCGCGGGCAAGGACGACCCGGTATCGCAGGCGGTGATCGCGCAGGTCACCACGATTTACGAGGCGTGCTCGTTCCAGGACATTACCGGCCAGCGCATTCGCAAGGTGGTCAAGGTGTTGCGCGAAATCCAGGACAAGGTCCAGCACATGCTGGCCGCGATCGGGCACAGCGAGGGGGGCGCCGATCCCGCTTCGGCCGCGCCGGCCGCCGCCGATACGCGCAGCGGCGACGAAAAGCTTTTGAACGGGCCGCAGCTTCCGGGCGGCGCGATCAGCCAGGACGAAATCGACAAGCTGCTGGCCAGTTTCGACTGATTTCTGTGCCCTGTTTCGTGCTAGAATGGGCGCATGGCAGGCCGTGACGACCCCTTACCGCCGACAGATCTTCGCACTTTGACCTTGATGCTCACGGTGTCGATTTTCATCGCGCTTTTGGCGTTTTTCATCGTGCTTAACTGTTTTTCCGCGGCCTCGCCGGTCAAATCGCGCATGGTGACGCAGGCGATCCACGGCGCGTTCGGCATGGGCATCGGCCTTTCGGACGAGGTCGGCGGCGACCCGGGCCGCAACGGATACGCGGACATGGAGCAATCGGTCGCCACGGGATTGCGCGCGATTTTGCCCGATCTTGGCTTTTCCGCCAGCCAGACCGCATCGGGCGGGGCGGTGATGGCGGTCGATATCTCCAACGACGACATGGATACGCGCTGGCCCGAATTGCGCGGGCGTCTGGGGCAGGTCGTCAATCGCGGCGGCGGGCGGTTCAGGCTGCAGATCCTTGCGTTGGACGGGGCGGCGCATGCCGCGAAGCTGGCCGCGCTGGCCGGTGAAATCGCGGACGGGGAAGGGGTCAATCCCGCGCTTTTGAGCGTGGGATACGAGGATGCGGGGCGGCCCGCGGTTGAGTTCCGCTTCGTTCCGGCGGGGTCGCGATGAGCTTTGAAAACCCGCCATTTTCCGTCGATGAAAACGCAGCAAATTTTAACGCGCCCAACATGCATCCGGCGCAGCTTGTCACCAGCCACAAGGACCGCGCCGCCGAAATCGAGGCGGAGGCCGAGCGCGAGGCCAAGATCGTGCAGGGGCGGTTGTGGCTGATATCGTTCACCGATCTGTTTTCGATCATGCTGTGTTTCTTCATGCTGATGTACGCGATGAAGGACCCGGACCTTGAAAAAGTCGGCAAAATGGGTGGTCGACGCACCTATGACCTGATGGAGGGGCAAGGCAAGACCGACAGCGTGATGCAGGGCGTTTCGACCGGTACGTTCCGGCGTCAGGGCATCAATCAGGTCGAATACGGCGAGGCGCTGAACCTCGAATACCTGACCGGCGTGGTGCGCGCGGGGTTGAAGGCGGCGGGGATCGCGGGCGACGTGCGCATCGTGCCGGGGCGCGACCATCTGAAGCTTTTGATCGACCCGGATCGCGTGTTCGACGGCGGAGTCGAAATCGGCACGCGCGGATTCGCGCTGTTGCGCGCGCTGGCCGGGCGGCTTGCGCAGATGCCCAATGCGGTCACGCTGGCGGTGGGGCAGCCGGGCGCTGGGTGGGAACTGGCTTATGCGCAGGCGGCGTCGGTCGCAAGGGCCATGGACAATTCCGGCTATGGGCGCGGCATCGTGGTGGTGGGCGAGGGCGGCGCGCTTAAGCCCGTCATCGAATTCCGCATCGCGCCCGATAACGGAACGCCGAAATAGGCGTGTCGGGCGCGCCGGTTTTACCGGCTGAAAAGATTGATAATTTTTGCCGGTTTGATTGACGCCTTGGGGGGCGCGTGGCACCCTTTTGGCGAGGGCATATGCGCAGATTTCTTCTTATTGCCGTAATTCTGACAGGCACCGCTTCCGGCTTTGTCCCCTACGTCGGCGTATGGGCGGCGGACGGGGCCGTGTTGGGCGTGCGCGCCAACGTGCAGGACGGTTTCATCCGGCTGGTGTTTTCCGGCGCGGACCTGCCCAAGGCCGAGGTGTCGGACGCGGGGGCGGACGGGCTGACCATCCATTTCGCGCGCAAGGTCCAGATCAGCGGCGCGGGGCAGGCCGCAGGCATCAGCCCCGCCACGACCATCAAGGCCGAAAGCGACGGGCAAAGCGTGCATGTCGCCACCGGCGCGATGACCCGGCATCGCACGCTGGCGCTGGGCGACCGGCTGTTCGTCGATATCTTCACCAAAACCGTGCCAAGCGAGGGCGCGGCGAAGGTCGAAGCGCCAAAACCGGCGGCGATGAAAGCGGCGGTTCCTGAAGAGCCGCAAATTGAAAAGACAGAGCCCGCAGCCGGATCATCCACGGATTCCGGCGATGCGATGGCGGCGGCCAAGGCGGCGGCCGCGAAGGCCGCAGCCCGGCTGGCCGCGCAGCAGGCGGCGCAGAAAAAAGATACCGAGATTGCGAAACCGGAGGTCAAGAAGGACCTGCCGTTCAAGGACGTGCCGGTCATCAAGGCCCCGGAATCCAAACCTGAATCCAAGCTGGAATCCAAACCCGATGTGCAAGCGGGGAATGAAACGAAATCGCTGGTGTCCGATGCGGATGCGCCGCCGGTCGAGATACCCGCTTCGTTGAAGAAACTGGATGCGCAACAGAAGAATATCGAGGTCGATACCGGAGCCGCGCCCGATCTGGCACCTGATACGTCAGCCCCAGAAAAAACGCAGCAAAAAACGGATGTGGCCGTACCCGCACCAGCGGCCGAAGCCGCGCTTGCGCCGGTAAACGCACCCGCAACCGAGGCCGCCGCGCCTGTCGCGCCGTTCACCGGTCAGGCGGTGATCACCGTCGGATCAACACAAGGTTTGGCGATGGCGGCTTTCGTGCGGCAAGGCTATCTGTGGATGGTGTTAAGCCAGGAATCGCTGTCCGTGCCGCCGCAGGTTTCGGGGCCGGATGCGGCAGCGTTGGGCCCGATCGAGGCGGTGAAGATCGACGGGGGCAGCGCCTTTCGCCTGAGGCTTCCACCCGGCGCCTATGTTCGGCCCGAAGGCGGGGGGCTGGTTTGGCGCCTGTATGTGCAGGGCAATGCGCCGCAGCTTAAAACCGTGATGCCGGACCGGGATTTTGCCGATACGGCATCCGGGCCGGTCGTGCATATTCCGTTGCGCAACGCGGTCAGCGCCTTGCGTTTACCAGACCCGATGGTGGGCGACGATCTGGCGGTGGTTACGAACTCGCGCGCCGACAACCGGCTGGACATGGCGGACAGCTATGTCGATTTCGACATTCTTCCCGCCATCGTTGGTGCCGTGCTGCGGCCCAAGGCGGACGGGCTGCGTATCGCGGTATTGCCAAGCGAGGTCACGGTCGGGAGGCAGGGGGGCTTGCGCATTACCGCGGAAGGGCCGCGCGCGGTGCCCAAGCCGGTGACGCTGCGTCAGGCCGACAACGCGAAAGAGGCCAAGCCGACCTCCATATTCGATTTTAAAAATTGGGCCTTGGGCGGTCCGCGCCAGTATCTGGACATGCGGCGCAGTATCGATGACAAGATCGCCGCCGTGCCCGCCGACCGCAAGTTGCCGGAAATTTTGAACGGCGCGAAATTCGCGCTGGCGCAAGGTTTGCCGCAGGAGGCGGTGGGGTTCATCAACATGGCCGAGGGGTATATGCCCGCCTTGGCCGATTCCGGTGATTTTCAGGCGATCAAGGGCGCGGTCGCGGCGTTGACGGGCGATACCGACGATGCGGCGGCGGCCTTCGCCACGCCATCGCTTCAGGCGCTGGACGAGGTATCCTTATGGAAGGCCTATACCGCGGCGCAGGCGGGGGACATGGATGCGGCGGACAAGGCGTTGAACGAGAAGGGTCTGGACCTGCTGGCCGGCTATCCTGCGCGGCTTCAGACCATAATGTTTCCGCCGCTGATCGAGGCGGTGCTGACGCGCGGGGACGTCAACGTGGCCGATGCGATGATCGATGCGTATGACCGCGCCTCGGAACAATCGCTGGTCACCGACCGCGATGTCGTGGTCGCCTATTTCAAGGGGCGGGCCGCGCAGCTGCGCGGGGAAAGCGATGCGGCGGTCGATGATTTCCGCGCCGCCGCCGAAGGCGTGCGCGGGCCGTATCCGGTGCGGGCGACGCTGGCGCTGGTCGAGCGCGGGACAAGCGCCAAGACCATCAGCCGGGAGGAAGCGGTGCGCAAGCTTGAGCGTTTCCGTTATGGCTGGCGCGGGGATGCGCTGGAAACGCAGGTGCTGGAGCGTCTGGGGTTGATTTATGTCACCAGTGGCGAACAGCGCCGGGGCCTGACCATATTGCGCGAGGCGGCGACGCTGACCAACGATCAGGCGCAGCGCGACAAGCTGGTCGCGGTGATGCAAAAGGCATTCAAGGAGCTTTACGCGGGCAAGACCAAGGAAAAGATGACGCCGATCGAGGCCGCCGCGGTCGCCGCCGATTTCGCCGAGCTGATGCCGCCGGGGGCGGAAGGCGAGCAGATCACCATGTCCATCGCCGACCAGATGGTGGCGATCGACCTTCTGGACCGCGCGGCGGACATGATCGAGCCGCTGGTCGGGCGCACCGCCAATCTTTCCGATGCCCTGAAATACGCCGAACGCGGGGCGGCGATCCGCATTCTGAACGACCAGCCGGATCAGGCCTTGCGCATGATCGACAAGGCGCTTAACCGTCCCGACGCGCAGGGCACGGCGTTGCCGGGTGACGACGCACGGCGGATCGCGCTTTTGCGCGCCAAGGCCCATGCCGAGTTGGGGCGGACGGACGACGCGCTTTCCGAGCTTGCGGCGCTGCCGGAGGACAAGGAAAGCCTTGGCCTGATCGCCGATATCAGCTGGAAGGCCCAGCGCTGGGCCACCGCGGCGGACGCATTCGACAAGCTGGTGCGGGCGCAGAACCTGACGGCTACCCGCGCGCCGACGCTGGATCAGGCGCAATTGGTTCTTAACGAGGCGCTGGCGCTCAACCTCGCCGGCGATACAAACCGCCTGGAGGCCCTGCGCGTCGCCTATGGCGACATCATGCGCCGCACCGACCTCAACCAACCCTTCCAGCTGGTCACCCGCACCGCGCAGGAAGCGACACTGGCCGACCGCGATACGCTGCTCAAGCTGGTGGCTGAAGTTGACCTGTTCAAGGATGTACTTGAGCGATTTAAAAACAATGAGTTAATGAAGCCAAAGGCCATTTCCGCGCCAACTGGTCAGAAGGCTGCGCCCGCCCCGGCAAAGGCCGATGAAAAGGTCGATAATACAAGTAAACCAAAGGGTTGATTCCGGTCCACTTGGGTTGGATGACTGTGATCGGGTAGGGCGCGTGCCGTTTTGTGTCCGCCTACAGATATCTGTAGGTTTTTTCTGGTCAGGAAGTGCGGTTCTACTGGTCAGTTTATGGCGTAACGCATTGAAAACGTTTTAACTGCCTCGTCTACCACCATTTCACGGTAAGGGGCGGGGGTGGACGCGCTCAAACCGAACAGGCGTGGCCAGAGCAGGGCGTCGGTAATCAGGCCATAGAACTGGCGGGTGGCCACGCCGCGGTCGGTGATGCGCCAGTGCCCGTCGTCTATTCCCCGGTCAAGCAATGCCTCCAGCCGCGCGATGAACGGGCGGCGCCACGCGTCGTTGACGGCCTGACCCAGCCCGGGTGCGGATTCCTTGAGCAGGATGCCAAGGCGGATCAGGCCCAGCAGCATCGGGTTGTCGAGCCGCCGGGCATAGGACAGGCCAATGGCGCGCAGGGCGGCCAGCACGGGTTCGGCGGGGGTGGCGTGGGTTTCGTCGCGCATTTCGGCCAGCAAGGCAACCGCGCCGGTCAGCAATTGTTCCTTTTGCGGGTAATGTTTGAAGACCGTGGCGGTGGATACGCGGGCGGCGCGGGCGATGTCCTTAAGGCCGACGGTATCGAAACCGCGTTCGACGAACAGGCCGAGCGCGGCGTTCAGGATCTTTTCGCGGCTTTTACGGGCGCGCGCGGCCTGATAGTCAGGATTGCTCATGACTTTGGAATTTATGCGATTTTATGTGGTAAGTCGATAGACTTGTTTAAAGGGTCGGGCTTAATGCGTGACGCCGGGGATGCCGCCCGTGGCGGCGGCACCGACATCGAAGCTTTTGACCAGGCTGCCCACCACCAGATGCCAGCCGTCGACCAGCACGAAAAAGATGATCTTGAAGGGCAGCGAGATCATCACCGGGGGCAGCATCATCATACCCATCGACATCAGGATCGAGGCGGTCACCATGTCGATGATCAAAAACGGCAGGAAGAGCATAAAGCCCATTTCAAAGGCGCGGCGCAGCTCGGAAATCATGAAGGCCGGGATCACCACCTGCAGAGGCGTGTCCATCGCGGTCTTGGGCGCCTCGGTATGGCTTAAATCGATGAACAGGGCCAGATCGTCGTCGCGGGTCTGCTTGAGCATGAAGGCCTTGAACGGGTCGGTCGCGCGCTCGATGGCCGTGGTTTCGTCGATCGATTTATCAAGCAGGGGTTTGATCCCGTCCGAATAGGCGGTCTGCAGGACCGGGGCCATGATGAAAAAGGTCAGGAACATGGCCAGCGAGATGATCACCGTGTTGGGCGGGGTCTGTTGCACGCCCAGCGCGGTGCGCAGGAAGGACAGGACGACGATGATCCGGGTGAAGGAGGTCATCATGATCAAAATCGACGGGGCCAGCGAAAGCACCGTCATCAGGGCCAGAAGCTGGACCACGCGGCCCGCCAGCGTGCCGTCGTCGCCGCCGAGGTCGAGGCTCAGCTGCTGGGCCAGCGCCACCGGCGCCGCCAGCGTCAGGCCGCAGACCAACAGAGAGGCGAACAGGATCATGTATTTGCGGGCGCGGGTCATAGCGGGATTACGTCCTTGTCCGGTTCGGGTGCGGGTGGCAGGCCGGCGGCAATCACGGTTTGCCCCTCCGGCCCCAGCAAAAGCAGGTGTTCGGCGGCGTCGCAGCGCACCAGCACCAGTTTATGCCGGGTGTCGATCGGGCGGATCTCGATCACCGAAAGACGGCGGCCGCGTCCGCGCGCTCCGGGCAGGTTGCCCCAGCCCGCGCGTTTTGCGGCCAGCGCAAACAGGCCCATAAGCGCCAGCACGAAGGCCAGCGCCATTAAGAACCTCAAAGTGTCGGGTGCGCCCATGGGGCGGTATCGTGCCGGGTTTCGGCCGCGTCATCAAGCGGGCGCGCGCGTTTCGTGCACAGAATGTCGCGATGCGGCGCGCGTGGGGTCAGGTTTTACGTGCCTTCAATTCCGCCGCGCGGTCTTCAAGCGCGTGGGTCAGGCGTTCGATCGAAAGCACCGTCTTGCGCAAAAGCGGTTGCAGCGCCGCTTCCGGCCTGGCTTTGAGCGCCTTGGTGATCGCCAGCGATTCCGCATCCAACAGGCGGATATTGATGCGGTATCCGTCACGCACGGCGGCTTCGGCCAGGTCGATGTTTTCGATCAAGGTTTCAAGACGGGTTTGAATCGATGTCGGCGCGCCGGGCATTTTCCATTTCCTCCTTCAGGACCGCGTCGAACGGATTGGGTTCGCCATTCGCCTGATAGACATAAGCCAGAATTTCACCGACGGCCATCAACGCCTCGGTCGGGATGGGGGAGTCGATCTCGAACATCGCCAGAAGTTCGGCCAGATTTGCGTCCTCGCGTACTTTTACGCCGTTTTTATGTGCGATTTCAAGTATTTGTCTGGCAACTTCGCCACGGCCCGCGGCGGTGATTTCGGGCGTCTTGCCAAGCAGGCTGCGGTCCTTGAGCGCGACGGCGGTCTGCCTTGCGGGCAGTGCCTCGGCATTCAGGGGTTTCAGCGGTTCCGGGTCGTCTTCGGTGTTTGGCACGGTTTTAGCAAAGATCAGATGCAGGTGGTTAATAAACGAGCGAGAAAAACAAAATGCTCAGCGATATCGGCCTGTTCAAAGGCATTATGACGAAGATGGGCTGGCTTGACCAGAACCAGCGCATCATCACGCAAAACGTCGCCAACGCGGATACGCCGGGTTACCGGCCCTATACGCTTAAGGACATGGATTTCAAATCCGTGCTCGGCGCATCCATCGGTCCGGCCAACGGCGCCGGCGACATGGCGGGCGGCGCGCCCGCGCAGGTTCGGCCGGTATCGCTGGCGGTTACCGATCCCGCGCATCTAAGCGCGATGCAGGGCGGTGGCGCGGAAAGCGGAACCAAGCAAAAATCGGTTTACGAAGCCAGCCCGGACGGCAACGCCGTCGTGCTTGAGGAACAATTGTTCAAGGCCAACCAGAACAGCATCAACTACCAGATCGCCACCGATCTGTACCGCCGCAACGTGGGGATGATCCGCTTGGTGCTGCAAAGCGGCACGCGGTAACGACAGGAAAAGGGGACTAGACCATGGAAATCATGAACGCCATCGGCATCGCGGCTTCAGGCATGCGCGCACAGGGCGACCGGCTGCGCGTCATTTCGGAAAACATCGCCAATGCCGACACAACCGCGACGGTGCCGGGCGGCGATCCGTATCGGCGCAAAAGCATCAGTTTCAAAAACGTGATGGATAAGTCGATGGGCGTGAACGTGGTTCAGGATGCGGGCATCACGCAGGACATGAAAACGCCGTTTCGCAGCAAATTCATGCCGGAAAGCCCGGTCGCGGATTCAAACGGGTATATCAAGCTTCCGAACATCAATCCGTTGACCGAGATCATGGACATGCGCGAGGCGCAGCGTTCCTATGAAGCCAATCTGGGCATGATCGACATCGCGCGTGGCATGATGGGCCGTACGCTGGATCTGTTACACGGCTAAAAAGATGCTATATACTCAAGAGGACAGGGAGGTGTTTCATGGTCGATAAAGTCAATCCGCAGGCGATCGGGGCCTATCTGAACACCGCCAAGATCGCGGACAAGGCGCTGGGCAGCGACGATGCCGGCGCGGGCGGTTTTTCCTTCGGCAATCTGGTCCGTTCGGCCGTCGATCAGGTGGTCAGCACCCAGAAAAAGTCGGAGGCCGTGTCCTCGCAAGCCGTTCTGGGCAAGGCGGATTTGACCGATGTGGTGCAGGCGGTGACCGAGGCCGAGATGACGTTGCAGACCGTGATGGCAGTGCGCGACCGGCTGATCGGCGCGTATCAGGACATCATGCGGATGCCGATCTGATCTTTGGTCAGTTGAGCGGCGGTTTTGGGTGCGCCGGGGCTTGCCCCGGCGTTTTTTGTGTCAGCGCGGGCAGGGCATTCAGCGCAAGGCCGGTCAGAGTCGCGGTCGTGTCGATGTCGTGCTTAAGCGCTTGAAGCGCCTTTATATGCCTGTCCCCGCCCAGCGATTCTGGATCGACGGATTGGCGCAGGATGACAACGGCAATATGCAGCGGGATGGATATGGCATAGGCGCCGGCGGCGTCCAGATAGGCAGAGGCCACGTTTTCCCTGAGGAAGCCGCTCATCGCGATGCCTGTTTCGGGGCGCTTGCGCAGCAGGCGGGCATAATGATCCGTCGCAATTTCGTTCTGGCGCGGCCATTCCTTGGTAAGCCAGTTTTTCTGGTCGTCGTCGCATTCATATTGTTCCTGCACCAGCAGCGCGGTCATGGCGCTTAAGCGGCTTGTCGCGCGGGCTATATCGTCGTCGATGCCATGTATGCGGAAACAGGCCAGTTTTTTTTGTGCCTCGTAAAAACCGACAAGATTGACTTCTTTTCTCGCCGCGTCGTCCAATTTTGTGAACGCGCGCAGCAAAAGCCGGTCGCGCCAGTCTTCGTAAATGCGTTCACGCGCGGCTTCACCGGCCAGCATCTGAACGACCACGTTCGCGCCGAAGGCCCGTTCGGGCAGGGTGTCGTACAGGCTCAACGTCACCTGATCCGCGCGAGGGGCAAGATGGCGCAAGGCCGCGCGTCCTTCACGCAGGCGATTCATCAGGTCGCCGTAATATTCTTGCAGCGCGGGCAGGGTTGTGTCGTCGGCCATCGAGGATGGTTTATCATAATTATGAAAATAAAACAAATTTTGCGGCGTGGCTTGCCGCGCGGCATGGACGCGGGCGCGTGGATGCGCGTATCATAGGGCCATGGATCAGGGCATTATCTTGGACCTCGCCCAGCAGGCGATATGGGTCACTTTGAAAATATCCACGCCGGTCATGATGATCGGGCTGTTCGTCGGCGTGGCCATCGGTCTGTTGCAGGCGCTGACGCAGATTCAGGAAATGACATTGAGCTTCGTGCCCAAGATTTTGGCCATTTTTCTGGCGCTTTTCGCGCTTTTTCCGTTCATGGGGTCAGAGCTTGCGACATTCACCCGCAGCATCGCAGACCAGATGATCGGGATGCCGCTTAACTGATGTTTTTCAGGGTTTGATGCCGGGCGGCAGGTGGCGCATGGCGGTGTCGCGATAGGTTTCCCGTTCGCTCAGATTGTGCAGATTCTGTTGCATTACCCTGATAATGTCCGCGCGCGGCGGGGTGTCGATGAAGCCCGTGGCGGCGTGTGATTTTACCATTTCAGGGCTGGAATAGATGGTTCCGAAATAACCGACGTCCTGTTCCAGTCCGCGCAGGTGTATCGCAATGGCGATGTCATAGGCCTGAATGACGGCTTGCGAAAGTTTTTGCAACTGCGCCGACTGGATCTTCGCGCTGCGCCCCGGGGGCGGTGTGTCGGCGGGGGGCATTTGCGCCAGATCGTTGAACCGTAGGACCAGACTTTCGATTTCCGTTGCCGCCGCTTCCGGATCCTCCAGCGCGCGTATCGTGTTTTGAAACGTTACAATGGTGGCGTCCTGCTGGAGCCTCGCGCGTTTCTGCGCGCTGGCAAATTCCCTTTCCATGTCTTCGCCTGCATCGGCGGGCAGGGCGAGTTGCAGGTCGTTTTCCATGAAGGTTTTTTTGCGCGCCAGCGCTTCCATCAGGTCGATGTTGGCCTGCAAAACCAAGGTCATGTCCTGCGTATACCCTGTCACATAATGGGCATCGAACGGGTCGTGCATGTCGCCATGTTTCGCCGCGCCAATGGCGGCGGTGGTAAAGGCGGCGGTCAGGGTTTGCAGCGCGGGAGTTTCATGGCCGGCGATAAAATCATGGGCCGCCGCGAGAATCGTCAGGCGGTCGGCATTCGGCGATATGTCTTTGGGCGCAGCCATGCCTGCAGTATAGGTTTTTGTTATGTAAAAAACAAGTTTTGAACCTAATTCATGTACAGCGTCGTGCCGGGCAAGTGGCGCATCACGGTCGTGCGGTAATTGTCGATGATATCCAGAAAACTCAGTTGGGTTGCAAACTGGTCGGCGCATGTCGCGCGGGGCGGAATGTCAAGAAGGCCGGCGATCCGGCTTCGTTTTCTGCCGCGTCCGTTCAGGACGGAACCGTAATATCCCAGATCCTGTTCGCTTTCGCGTTGCGATTCGGCCATCAGTCTGGCGTAAGTTTCGGCCAACGCACGGGACATGCCGGATAGCCGGGTATATTGCAACTCATATGTCTCCGGCGGCGGCTCTTGTTGTTCCGGGCCTTTTTCGGCAAGTTTTTGAAACCGGCCGGAAAGCATGGTCAGTGATCTTTGAATAGGCATCGGGTCTTCAAACAGCCCGATGGCATGCTGCAGAACATCCCGTGCACCGACGGCGAAGGCCTGGCTGCATTTATGCATGGCGGATATTTCTTGTTGCAGATCCGCGTGCGTAGCCTCATCGATTTTCAGATGGAACGCGTGATCCATGAAAACCTTTTTTTGCAGCAGTCCTTCATACGCATCGAGGCAGATTTCAAACATCTTAAGCCGCGTGGCCATGTAAACCTGAATGTAATACCCATCCAGCGGATGATAAAGCGCGCCTTCGGGCATGTCTTCCTGTGCGGCGCGGGTGAAAGCCGCCGTAATGCCGGAAAGGGCGGGGCCGGGGCGCGCGGTACGGAATTCCTCAAGCGCGGCCAAAAGCGTTGCGCGAGAGGCGGGCGGCGAGGCGGTTTCGTCCTCGGGGGTGGCTTCAGGCATAAGATCGTCGGAAAACATGCGGGCAGATTAAGGGCTCGCATTACGAAAAACAAGTTTCATGGTGTTTTCCCTGCCCGCGAAGCGGCAAAACCCTGTACCATGCGGGCATGGAATCCGTTTTGCAGAATTTTGCCGTCGCGCAGGTTTATACCTTCATGCTGGTGTTCTGCCGCATCGGCACGGCGATGATGATCATGCCGGGCGTCGGCGATGGGTTCGTGCCCGAACGCATACGCCTGTTTTTCGCGCTGGCCTTCGCTGCCGTATGCACGCCGATCGTGGCCGGGCAGTTGCCGGAGTTCACCAGTGCCGGACCCGCCTTCCTGACTCTGCTTGCGGGCGAGGTGATGATGGGTCTGTTCATCGGCGGTATCGCGCGAATCTTCATGGCGGCTTTGGATACGGCGGGGATGCTGGCGTCGATGCATATCGGGCTGGCCAACGCCCAGATCTTCAATCCGGCCTTCGCAACGCAAGGGTCGGTGATGGGGGCGTTTTTGTCGATCACCGGCGCGCTGCTTTTGTTTGCGACCAATCTGCACCATCTTTTGTTCGGGGCGCTGATTGATTCCTATCGCACTTTCCCGCCGGGGCTGATGGGCATTGCGTTCGCGGGCGACATGGCCGACGCGATCACCACCGCCGTGGGCAACGCCTTTGCCGTCGGTTTCCATTTCGCGATGCCGTTCATGATCGTGACCACCATGGTCTATGTGGCGATGGGCATCCTGACCCGCATGATGCCGCAGTTGCAGATTTTCGCGGTGGCAATGCCGTTGCAGATCATGGTCGGGTTTCTGGTCTTCGTATTGGTGGCCAGCGCCGGGTTCCTGTACTGGATGGGCGCCTATTCCGACGCGGTGCGGACTTTCCTGCTGCCTTCCGATGCCGGAGGAATTTAATGTCTGAAGGCGACGAACAGGACGACATGTCTTTTATGCCTTTCAGGCCGCGCGCGAAAGCGCGGGCGCACGCTTGTGCGCCTTTTGCGCGTCGTCCCGCATCGGGGGGCATAAATGTCTGAAGGCGACGAACAGGACGACTCGCAACGCACCGAGGACCCAACGCCCAAAAAGCTGGAAGAGGCGAGGAAACGCGGGCAAGTCCCGATGAGCAAGGAGGTCAATACCTGGTTTCTGATGCTGATCGGCACCATTGTCATCGTTGCGATGGGGCCGGGCATGATGCGGGATCTGACCGTCATCATGCGCGATTTCCTTGACCATTTCGGCGAGTTGCCCGGCCTGACCGGGCTTGGCAAGATATTGTGGCGCCTGTTCAGCGAGGTTCTGGGCATCCTGTTCCCGCCGATGGCGATTCTGGTCATCGCCGCCGCCGCCGCGCCTTTCGCGCAGGTCGGCCCGCTTTATTCCATCGAAAGCATCAAGCCCAAGCTGGACAAGCTGTCGCCCGTGGCCGGGTTCGATCGCCTGTTTTCCAAACGTTCGCTGTTCGAATTCATCAAAGGATTGATCAAGGTCGCGATCATCGGCTTTGTGTCCTACAAGGTATTGCAGCCGTATTTCGTGCATCTGGATCAGATCGTCGTGATGCCGGTGCCGGAGCTGTTGAAAGAAATGCTGGCCATTTTCAGCCGGCTGATGACAGCGATTTTGACCGTGCTTTTACTGTTGGCGGGCGGCGACCTGGTGTTCCAGCGCTATACCCATATGCAGCAGATGCGCATGAGCCGGCAGGAAATCAAGGACGAATACAAGCAGACCGAGGGCGATCCGCACATTAAATCCAAGCTGCGGCAGTTGCGCATGGAAAAATCGCGCAAGCGGATGATGCAAAACGTGCCCGATTCCACGGTGGTCGTTACCAACCCGACCCACTTCGCCGTCGCCTTGAAATACGATCCGGAAGCCATGGACGCGCCGATCTGCGTGGCCAAGGGGCAAGATCTGGTCGCGCTGCGCATCCGCCAGATCGCCGAGGAAAACGACGTCGTCATCGTCGAAAACCCGCCGCTGGCGCGGACGCTGTTCAAGGCGATCGAAATCGACGAGGCGATCCCGCCCGAGCATTATAAAGCCGTGGCCGAAGTCATATCCTACGTGTTCCGTTTAAAGAAAAAGCTGTAAACTCACTCCTCAAGATGAGCGAATCTGATCCGATTTTGAACCCGATAGACCCGCTGACGCATTCCTCGGAAGGGGTGATGCGGCCGGACCGCGCGCGCGCGGTTGCGCCGCCGCGGGTCGTGGGCACCCGGCAACAAGGGTCGGATTACTGGATCGCTTTCGCCGTGGCCTTCGTGTTGCTGGCCGTCGTTCTGACGCTGTGGCATCTGGGACTGATCGATGGGAAAAAACACCATGTCATCGCAACGACGCTGGCGTTGATGGCAGCGGGGATAGCCGCCGCCGCCGCCGGCATCGTGAGTTCGCGCCAGTCGTACCGGGAACGCAGCATCCTGCGCGAAATATTTCACGGCAATCTGCGCACCGGGCGGATCATCACGGATATCGGGCGCAACACCATCCTGCACAACGACACCTATCGGCAGTTGGTGGGCGAATTCCTGGGCGTCGAACCGGATCACTGCCCGGGGTTGCGTTGCATCAGGCAGATACTCGCGCCGGTGCCGGAAAGTGTCGAACGGTTCGATCTGATGGTCGATCTGGCCTATCGCGGCAACGGCGAAAAGATCGAGGTCGTGACCTTGGTGCACGACTATCCCCGCTGGCTGCGGATCGAGGCCCAGCCGGTGCCCGGATGGGTGGGGACCGTCAACTGGCGGATCGAGGACATCACCGCGCAGCACGAGCTGGACGCGCAAATCAGGACCGAGCGGGAAAAGCTCATCGATTTCACCGACAACGCGCCGGTCGGGTTTTTCTCGGCCGGAGAGGACGGGCGGTTCCTGTTCGTCAACGCGACGCTGGCGCGGTGGCTGGGCACGGATATCGATACGCTGCTTAATACCGGGCGGTTGCAGCATTATCTGGTCGATCCCCCCGCCGGGGCCAGATCCTATGACGTGACAGCCAACGGTGGGGCGCGGCAGGTCGCCGAGCTGCGTATGAAGGGGCCGGGGGGCAAGGCGTTCCTGGCCGCCGTCAACCAGGTGGTGGTGACCGAGGCGGACGGCAAGGTGCGTACCCGCGCGGTTGTCCACGACCTGACGGCAGAGCGCGAGATGCGGCAGGCGCTCAAGGATTCCGAGGACCGCTTCCAGCGCTTTTTCGACGAGGCGCCGCTGGGCATCGCGCTGGTCGACAGCCACGGCGTGCTTTCGGACTGCAATAAAGCGCTTTCGGCCATGCTGGGCATGGGGGTCGAGTCGATCGAGGGGCGGAACTTCGAATCCGTGATTGCCGAAAAAGACCGCGAAAAGCTGACCACCGCGATGGCCGCGATCGAGGAAGGGCGCAGCATGGGCGCGCCGCTGGAAGTCACGCTTAAAGGCCAGGACAAAGATGTTGTCGTCCAGATGCACGCGCGGCGCTTTCGCGGGCGCAACATCGTCGTCCACTTCATCAACCTGACCGAGCAGAAGCAGCTTGAGGCGCAGTTCACCCAGTCGCAGAAGATGCAGGCGGTTGGCCAGCTTGCGGGCGGTGTCGCGCACGATTTCAACAACCTGCTGACCGCAATGATCGGTTTTTGCGACCTGCTTTTGCTGCGCCACAAGCCGGGCGACCCGTCGTTCAACGACATCATGCAGATCAAGCAAAACGCCAACCGCGCCGCGAATCTCGTGCGGCAATTGCTTGCGTTCTCGCGCCAACAGACGATGCAGCCAAAAGTGCTGGACGTTACCGACACACTGACCGAGCTGTCGCACCTGATGCGGCGGTTGATCGGCGTGATGATCGAGCTTGAAATCATACATGGCCCGGATACCGGCCTTGTCAAAGTTGACGAGGGGCAGCTTGAACAGGTGCTGATCAATCTGGTGGTCAATGCGCGCGATGCGATGAACGGGCAGGGCCGCTTGACCATTAAAACGCAGCATGTAGTCACGGATGCGCCGCAGCAGCGCGGGGCGGACACCATGCCGGCGGGCGAATGGGTGTGCATTTCCGTGATCGATACCGGGTGCGGCATCCCACGCGAAAACGTCGCGCGGATTTTCGAGCCGTTCTTTACCACCAAGCCTGTCGGGTCCGGCACCGGGCTTGGGCTTTCGACTGTTTACGGCATCGTGCGCCAGACCGGCGGGTATGTGCATGTCGATTCCGTGGTGGGGCAGGGGACGACGTTCTCGATCTATCTGCCGCGGATGGCGCAGGCCGCGGCAGCCAGTGCCGCCAGCGCGAAGGTGGAGGATAAAACTGCCGACCTGACCGGCACGGCGACCATCCTTTTGGTCGAGGACGAGGACGCGGTGCGTGCGTTTTCGTCGCGCGCGCTGGCCAATAAAGGGTACAGCGTGCTTGATGCGCCGGGGGGCGAAAGCGCGCTTGAGGTGGTCAAGGGCCATGGCCGCGCGCCGGATCTGGTGATTACCGACGTCATCATGCCGGAAATGGACGGCCCGACGCTGGTGGGCAAATTGCGGGCGCAATATCCGGACGTGCCGGTGATTTTCGTATCCGGCTATACGGAAGACAAGTTCAAGGGCCAGTTCGGCGAAAACACCCACTTCCTGCCCAAGCCGTTCACGTTGCAGCAGCTTGCGGCCAAGGTGAAGGACGTGCTGGCCTGATTGTATTTTCGTAATGTTTTTAATCTGGCCCATTTGCCCGCCGCGATTTGACCTTTGTTAAATTCATGAGCCGGAATAACGGTGTAGAGTTGTCACCGGCAAAGACTGTTCGGGAGGAGAAATATGTCGAAGCTTGCAGTGATCGTCTGGTGCGTTGCCGCGCCGACCCTGATGGGGATTTTCGTGCTTACTGTGCTGGTGGTGCCTTCGCTGGCGGCCAAGGAAAACATGATGATCCTGCCTGCCGCGATCGCGGGGGCCGTGGTTGCCGCGCCGATCAGCTATTACATTGCCCGCCATATCCGGGCGCTGACATCCTCGTAAAACGAGGGACCGGATATAAGGCGCGCCATCTTCGGGGTGTCGCCTTTTACTTGATTTCCGCCATCATTGGGTGCAATGGATAGCGCGGAAATCAAAGGAAAAAGGGTGTCGGCCCATGGCGAATGTCATCAATCTGAAAACCGGTCTTGCGGAAATGCTCAAGGGCGGGGTGATCATGGATGTGGTCACGCCCGATCAGGCCAAGGTGGCGGAGGAGGCCGGGGCGGTCGCGGTCATGGCGTTGGAGCGCGTGCCGTCCGATATTCGCGCCGCAGGCGGCGTCGCCCGCATGTCGCCGCCCGAGCTGGTGGCGCAGATCATGGACTCGGTTTCCATCCCCGTCATGGCGAAATGCCGCATCGGGCATTTCGCCGAGGCGCAGGTGCTGGAGGCCATCGGTGTCGATTATATCGATGAATCCGAGGTGCTGACTCCGGCGGACGACGAATATCACATCGACAAGCATGCTTTTAAGGTGCCGTTTGTGTGCGGTGCCAAAAATCTGGGCGAGGCGCTGCGCCGCATCGGCGAGGGTGCGGCCTTGATGCGCACAAAAGGTGAGCCGGGCACCGGCAACATCGTCGAGGCGGTACGGCATTTGCGCGCGATGAATCAGGCGATGCGCAAAATCACCACGCTGGACGATGCGGAATTGATGAGCGAAGCCAAAAACCTCGGCGCGCCTTACGAGTTGGTGAAGATGGTCAAGGAAACCGGCAAGCTGCCGGTGCCGAATTTCGCGGCGGGCGGAATCGCCACCCCTGCGGATGCGGCCTTGTGCATGCAGCTTGGCGCGGAAACGGTGTTCGTGGGATCGGGCATTTTCAAAAGCGAAAAGCCGGCCAAATTTGCAAAAGCCATCGTTACCGCGACCGCGCATTTCAACGACCCGAAAATGGTGCTTGAGGCTTCCAAGGGGCTGGGCGTTGCCATGACCGGCATCGAGATTTCAAAAATCGACGAACCGATGCGCATGGCCAATCGGGGGTGGTAATGCCCCCGCGCAAGAATTTTCTGATGATGCGCCATGGTGAAAGCGTGGCGAACGCGCAGGGCTACGTCGCGGGCAGTTTTGATACGCCACTCACGGATCTGGGGCGTCAGCAGGCCGCCCAGGCCGAGGCCACGGTCTATGCCATGCGCGACGCAATCGATTACATCGTGCACAGCGCGCTGAGCCGATCGCGGGAGACGGCGGCGATCGTGAACAGGCGGCTTGGCCTTCCCGCTTTCGAGGTCCCGGGCCTTGGAGAGCAGGATTTCGGAGACTGGCGGGGCACGGACTATAGCGCCATGCGGCAAAAAATGGCGGACGGTATGGAGCCGCCCTCCGGTGAAACGCGGGCCGATTTTTACCGCCGCGCGGAGCTGGCTGTGATGGACGCGCTGCAGGCCGCTGCCGGGACGCCGCTGATCGTGTCGCATGGCGGGATTTTCGATGCGCTGCGCGCGCACAGGGCCGATGACAGGCTGAATGTTAATAACTGCGCGCTCTATATGTTCCGCTGGGGCGGGGATGAGGGACGCCCGGAATGGTTAATGGGAGAGTTGCCTTGATCCTATTTCCGGCGGCCGATGCTGATAACCGCGCGATGCGGACAGGGGGCCTGTGATGGGTGCGTCACCCACCATCGGCGTGCTGGCCCTGCAAGGCGCGGTTGAACTGCATGCGTCGCATATCGAGGCGGCAGGCGGGTTGTACCGCGCAGTCAAAACGGCCGACGAGATTGCGGCGGCGGATGCCTATATCCTGCCGGGGGGCGAGAGCACGACGATGCTCAAGCTGATCGACCGGTTTGGGCTGTGGGACGCGCTGGCCGAAAATTTTGCGGCCAAGCCCGTGTGGGGCATTTGCGCCGGCGCGATCCTGATCGCCGAAACCGTATGGGTGGACGGGACGAAAACGCAGCGGCAAAAATCCTTCGGCCTGTTGCCTTTTTCGGTGGTGCGCAACGGGTATGGCCGCCAGCTGGACAGCCATGTCGCGGAAATCGACGGATACCCGGTTTCGTTCATCCGCGCGCCGGTGTTTGAGGACGTGTCAGAAACGGCGCGGGTGCGGGCGATCCATCGCGGGCAGCCGGTATGGGTCGAATACGGGGCGCATATGGCTACCGCGTTCCACCCGGAACTTACGCTGGATTTTCCGTCGCCGATGCATGTGCATTTTATTAAATCCATTGCGCGCGAGGCTGCCTGAGGGCAGGATGGCCGCCGATGGAAACCGATTGAGGGAGAGACCGGATGCCGTGCAGTGCCGCGCTTATCAAGGCGCCCGTATGTGTAAAAGAGGATGTCACCGTCAAGGACGCGATGGCGTTGATGTCCGGCCATGGGTTGCGCACCCTGCCGGTGATGGACGGCCATGGCCGGTTCGTAGGCATGTTTGGGCTGAATGTCCTGCTTGATAACCTGTTGCCCGTGTCGGTGCGGATGCAGGATGGGCTGGAGCGGCTGGATTTTCTGGAGGGTGCGTCGCCCGGTGTTGCAAAGCGGCTTTTGAAGCTGGAGAAAAAGCGTGTGTCCGAGCTGATGATCTCCGTTGCCGACTTGCCGACCATCCATGCCGAAACCGCGATCTGGGAAGGCATCCGCATGATGGTGGTGCATGGCAGCCCGCTGGCCGCCGTCGACCCGCAGACGGGCCTGTTCCAGGGATTGCTGAGCGAGCAGTCGGTGATCGCCAATCTGGAGCACGTCATCGAGGAAATGGAAAAAACACCCGATGTGTATTTTCACAAAAACAAAAATAACGGCTGAAAGCCGGTTCAAGAGGATGTGTCAATAAATGGAACAAGCAACGCCGATTTTTGAAAGCGGCTGGATGGTGGTTGTGTCGCTGTCCATTCTGGGTCTGGTCTATGCCGCGCTGATCCTCGACAAGCTCAATCAGGCGATCGCCGCGCTTTGCGGGGCGGCGCTGATGATCCTGTCGGGCGTCGTGCATCAGGAGCGCGCCTTCGCGGGCATCGACCTCAACACCATTTTCCTTCTGATCGGGATGATGATCGTGGTCGGCCTGACCAAGCATTCTGGGCTGTTCCAGTTCGTCGCGATCCGCGCGGCGCAGATGGTGCGCGGCAGCCCGCGCGCGCTTTTGATGGTCCTTGGCCTTTTGACCGCCGTGTTTTCGGCGTTTCTGGACAATGTCACGGTGGTGATGCTGATCGTGCCGATCAGTCTTTTGCTGGCGGAACAGCTGAAGCAGGACGCCTATCCCTTCTTGTTCAGCCAGATATTCTTTTCCAATGTCGGCGGGACCGCGACGCTGATCGGCGATCCGCCCAACATCCTGATCGGGTCGTCGGTGGGGTTGAGCTTCATGGATTTCCTGGTCAATCTCGGGCCACCGGTCGTGCTGGTCAGCGCGTTTCTGGTGCTGGTCTTCGACCTGATCTGGGGACGAAAGATGAAAACGTCGATGCGCGCGCGTTATCACGTGCTGCGTTACAATCCAGCGGCGGCGATCACGGACCCGGTGATGGTGCGGCAATCGCTGTTCGTCATCGCGCTGGTGGTGGCGGGATTTATTTTCGGCCGCCAGCTTGAAATCGAAACGGGTTCGGTCGCGCTGGCGGGCGCGGCGCTGCTTTTGTTCCTGCATTGCGTGCGCAAGCCGGCGGAAGAACAGACCAAGCGCGTGCACAAGGCGCTGCATGAGGTGGAGTGGGAATCGATCCTGTTTTTCGTGGGATTGTTCATCATCGTCGCCGGCGTGCGCGAGGCCGGGGTGCTCGACTGGCTGGCCGAACGCATCATCGCGCTGACCCATGGCAGTTTGCCGGTCGCGGGCGGTTTGATCTTCTGGACATCGACCGCGTTTTCCGCGTTCATCAACAACATTCCCTATGTCGCGACACTGATCCCGGTGGTCAAGGGCATGGCGGCCGATATGGGCGGTGAGGCCGCGATCCGTCCGTTGTGGTGGATGCTGGCGATGGGGGCGTGTCTGGCCGGGAACGGCACGCTGGTGGGGTCGAGCGCCAATGTCATCGTCGCCGGATTCGCCGCGCGCGCAGGACAGCCGATCGGGTTTTTCCGCTTCATGCGTCTGGCGTTGCCGTTGATGCTGGCGACCGTGGTCATCGCTTATGGCTGTGCCTGGCTGCGGTATTTTTAGGGAAATTTTGACGGGCAGGCCGGTATTCCGGTAAGACCGGTGAATGTCGATTCCCGACCAAAGCGGATTTCAGCCGGTCTTTACGCTTGGCGCAGATGCGCGGGGCAGGCTTTTGTACCCCACGCACCGGGTCGGGCCGCAGCGATTCTGGGCATCACGCAAAACACGGGCGCGGCGGTATAACGGACAGACGGCGTTCCGTCGCGCGCCGGATGCACAAGATCAGGTTATTGACTGGATCGCGGCGCGGATCGCGCAGGCACCGCCGCAGGCCAAAATCCGCCTGCTTGTGGTGGCCGGTTCGATCGGGTGCGAAGCCTATACCTATGCGATGTTGGCGGAAAATGCGGGGTTGTTTGCCGGGGAGCGTCTGAAAATCGAGTCGGTCGATATTTCCGACGCCTTCACCCGTTACGCGCGCAGGGCGGAATACCCGGTCGAGGCGCTGCGCGGGCTGGAGCCGCAGCTTACCCAACATTTTACGGTTGCGGCGAGCGGGGTTGCACGGGTCAACGCGGATATCCGCGATCGCGTACGCATTCTGCCGCATTGCAGTCTGGCCCGGTTTCAGCCCGGGACGGCTTATGACGTGGTGGTCGCGTCCAATCTGCTTAAGCACATTCACAATAATTTGATGGCCTACAAGCCGCGCTATGAACACGCGCGGCAAAGCCGGCAGGCGGCGGCCATCGGGCAATTATGCGCGCTGACGTCCAATCTTCTGTTCGTTGACATGATCGAGGAAACACCGTTTGCCAGCCATTTTAAGAAGGCTCCGTTCAATCCGTTCGCGGAAGCCGGGATGGTGTATCTGGATGCCGACCTTAAACCGTGCGGCGGCACCGGCGCCTACCCTACGACGGGGCTGGAGGCATCGGCCTGCATTGAACACCGTGACTATGTGCATGCTTTACAAAAATACGCGGCGTGCCCGGCTGTCCTAGGCGTATAGGGGGCGTGGGACGGCAGTCTGCCTTTGCACCGCATCAGGCGCATTTTTGAGGATTCTCGCCATATAACCCGGGGTGTTGAACAGGAATCTGAGTGGCACATCAACGCCGCACGCTTTCATCATCATCCGGGTATAGGTGGCGCAATTCCACATCGTCAGGCTATAGGCCTGAGTTTTTCCCGTTGCTGCGTAATCCGTTATTTTTTTCAACTGACCTTGCGTGATCGGTATGTCGAAAGATTTGTCCGGTTTGACCACCGGTGCATCCCCCTTGGTCACGCGGCCGATGGTGGGCCAGGCGGCCACGGCGTAGCTGTTGGCAAGATAGATCGCGATGGCCGACGTGGCCATGTCCGCTCCGGTGGCGGCCGATGCCAGCGCGGCGGTTGCCGCGTATGCCGTTACTGCGGCCAGCGGCAATGCGCGGGCCGCCGCCCTGAAGGTAAGGCTGCACCCGGATTTCTTGCCGACGCTGCTGCTGGCGGCGCCGAAATCGTAAAAGGTTTCTTTTCCATCGGCGTCTTTTGTTGAAAAGCCGACATGTCCAAAGCCGCTGGACGTGTTGACGTGGATCGACAACACGCAGTCTTTATCGGCGCTTTCACCGATTTGGGCGCCGGGGGCGGATGGTTCCCTCATGTCCGCACCCTAACACGACGACTCCTTCGCTTTGGTTAAATTTTCAGAAGATCCAGCGGAAAGGCGCGGATGTCGTTGGCGGCGCCGGGTACGCGTTCGCACGGGGTTTCGATGGCGCGCAGGATGCGGGCGGTCATGACGTCGCCCATGGCTACACCGATGCGGCGATAATGCATGCGCATCGTGCGCAGTACTTCCTTAAGTGCGCCATCCTCGGTCGTGGCCACGGCCATATAGGCCCCACCGCCCGCGCGGGCGATGTATTTTTCCTGCAACGCAGGGGTGTTGCGGCCATCGCCGCGCAGCCGGATTCGATCGATTCGCAGTTCAAACTTGGCGGGCATTGCAGGCTCCTTTGTTTGTTCTTGTTACGTTCCTAACAATCCACAAGCTAATCTGGTTCCATATCCAGTTCAAGAAAAATTGTTCTTTTTTTGTTCTTGACCGGTGTTCTTTTTTTGTTCAGGCTGTGGTTTATCGAACATCAATGGTTGGATTTCATGAAAAGGAGCGCACTATGACGGTCGAGGACTTCAAAGCCAGAGGAAAAGAAATGAGCAAGACGCAGGCCAACCCCGAAAAAAACCGCGCGCTGGAAGCCGCGCTCGGCCAGATCGAACGCGCGTTCGGCAAGGGGTCGATCATGACCCTGGGCGGCGACAAGGCGCAGGCGATGGAGGTGGAGGCGATTTCCACCGGTTCGCTCGGCCTTGATATCGCGCTTGGCATTGGCGGCGTGCCGCGCGGGCGGATCGTCGAAATCTACGGCCCGGAAAGCTCGGGCAAGACCACGCTTGCGCTTCAGGTCATCGCCGAGGCGCAGAAGACCGGCGGTACCTGCGCGTTCATTGACGCGGAGCACGCGCTTGACCCGATTTACGCACGCAAGCTTGGGTGCAACCTTGATGAATTGCTGATCTCCCAGCCGGACGCGGGGGAACAGGCGCTGGAAATCGCGGACACGCTGGTGCGTTCGGGCGCGATCGACGTGCTGGTCGTGGACTCGGTCGCGGCGCTGGTGCCGCGGGCGGAGCTTGAGGGCGAGATGGGCGACAGCCATATGGGGTTGCAGGCGCGTCTGATGTCTCAGGCGCTGCGCAAGCTGACGGGGTCGATTTCGCGTTCGCGCTGCTGCGTCGTGTTCATCAACCAGATCCGTTCCAAAATCGGCGTTATGTTCGGCAATCCGGAAACGACGACAGGCGGCAACGCGCTTAAATTCTATGCCAGCGTACGGATCGACATCCGCCGCATCGGCCAGATCAAGGAGCGCGACGACGTGATCGGCAACCAGACACGGGCCAAGGTGGTCAAAAACAAGCTCGCACCGCCGTTCCGTCAGGTCGATTTCGACATTCTTTACGGTCAGGGCATTTCCAAGATGGGCGAGATTCTGGACATGGGTGTGGCCGCCAATCTGGTGGAAAAATCCGGGGCCTGGTTTGCCTATGACGGGCAACGCATCGGGCAGGGGCGTGAAAACGCGCGCCAGTTCCTGCGCGACAATCCGGAAATCGCGGGTGCGATTGAACACAAAATCCGTTCTGCATCGGGTCAATTGGCCGAAAACATGCTGACCGGCGAAAACGAGGATGTTCATGCCGAAGGTGACGCCGCGCCGTCGGATGACGATGCCGGGACCGGCAAGGCCAAAGGCAAGGTTGCCGCGATGAAAAAGGCCGGGTAGCCCCATCTTGTGAGCGACCCTGCATAAACGAATTGGGCCGGGATACCCCATTTCCCGGCCCATTAAAAACCGCCTCTCGCAGGGCGGTTTTTTCGTATCCGCAGGTAATGACGTAAAAACTTGTCGACAATGCGCGGACTGGCTTAAAGCTGAGCCATGCGCAAAATATTCAAAGCAGCACATGATGCTATGCCCCGGGACGGGGCGTATCGCGTCCATGGGAATGCCGAGGCATATATGGCGGCTCAAGTGGAGGCCATGCGCGACGTTTTTCCGGATGGCGAAGACGCGCAGATTGATTTGCTGTTGCCGCCGCAGCTACGTGCGCGGCTGGCGCGGATGGGGGGAACGACGGAAGGCGAGGTTGCGGAACGCGCCGGTATGTTTGCCAGACAGATGGCACCGTTGCTTCGCGCCTATTATCAGGCCGATCCGATCGACCGGGTCGCCGGTCTTTATACGGATGACGAGCAGGCGTTTTTGCGAAATATGTGCGTGCGGTTTAGCCGGGTCAAAACGGGGTTTGCGTATTTCGGCATGATCAGAAGCGCGGCGCGACCTTTCAAGGCGGTCGAGTTACTGTCCATGCAGCCGCGCACCGGCTGGCAGCGCATCGGCGTGCCTGAAGGATTCGTGCAAAGCGTGGACGACCATCACCGCAGCGGGGAAATTCTTGCGCATATTCTTTTCGGCGATGACCCTGAACTTGAGTTGATTTCCAGCACTTTTCGCTATCATGACGCGGGCGAAAGCCTGATCGGCGATTTCACCCCCCATTGTCCCATCAGCAAGGATGAAAAAATCAGATTGGAGGCACTGGCCGTGCGTCTGATCACTGCCGACAGGTCGCGCGGGCATCCCATGGCGCAGACGATTTATCAAAGCTTCGCGGCGTATGAAGGGTTTATACCCCTGCCCGAAGGCGTGCGCGAAAAGGTGCGGGACATCGATTTGCTGGAAATGACGCTCGAATCCGCGATGATCCGCAGCGAGGCGCCCATGGATGCGCGCGCGGCAATTGATCGCGGGCTGGCCGAATTTGACGCCTATGTTACCGGCCAGTTGAAGCATTCGCGTGCCCGTTCGTTTTGCGCGGGGCTTCTTGATCCAGCTTTACGTCATGCGCACCCGGTTAAGGTATGGGGCCATGCGATGCAGGGCATGTTTGCCGCCGATCCCGATTATGCCGCGCTGTGTGCGGGGAAAGACTGGTCCGAATCCGTGCGCGCCGCTTTGGGCGCCGCCCGGCGTTTCAGGATTTCATGAGCCGTTGTTTCTGGCGGCCCCAATCCCTTGATTTCTCGGTGTCGCGCTTGTCGTGCAGTTTCTTGCCCTTGCCCAGCGCGATTTCCAGCTTGGCCATGTTGCGGGCGTTGAAATACAGCCGCGTGGGGATCAGGGTATAGCCCTCGCGCCTTATCGCGCCCAGAAATTTATCGACTTCCTTTTTATGCAGCAAAAGTTTGCGCGGGCGTTTGGACGCGTGGCGCGCCAGCGCGTTCGCCTGGCCATAATCCTCGATCGTCGCGTTGAGCAGATAAAGTTCGCCGTCCTTTTCGCCGACATAAGCCTCGGCGATGCTGGCATGGCCCGCGCGCAGGGATTTGACCTCGGACCCCATGAGCTGCAACCCCGCTTCGACGGGCGTTTCCAGAAAGTAGTCATGGCGCGCGCGACGGTTGACAGCGATCGGTTGCCCGGCCGTCAGGAAGGTCTTGCGCTTGTGGTCATTCTCGTCGGCCATGGCGGGGTGAGAGTGCCCTGTGCCGTCCGGCGAATCAAGTATTGGGTTTTGTGGTCGCTCAGACGCCGCTCAGGCTTCGATCGCATTTGCCGCCGTAACACCTGACGATGCCATCTAGTATTTGGATTCAGGATACGAAGCCTTTAAGCTTCCGAGTCGCATGACCCCCCGTTTCGGTGCCCTGTTGCTGGCTTTTTGTCTTTTCGCCGCCTTGCCCGCGCGGGCGGACGGCGTGTCGGCCGTGCGCGCGGCGGAGAACGGGAACTGGACACAGGCGCGGGTGCAGGCCGGGTCGGACCATGTGGCGCGGGCGGTCGTCGACTGGATCTATTTGACCGACGACAAGACGCGCGCGTCATTCCCTGAAATCGCGGCCTTCGTTACCCAGCACCCGGATTGGCCTTCGGTCGACAAGCTGTACCGCGTGGCCGAGGGGCGTCTGCCGGATGATTTGAGCACGACGCAGGTCATCAACTGGTTTTCGCGCAACAAGCCGGTTTCAGGCGCGGGCATGGAACGGTACATGGGCGCGCTCATGGCGCAGGGGCAATCGCAGGGTGCCGCATCCGCGCTGCGTTCCTGGTGGGTGGACGCCAACCTGTCGCCGGACGAACAGGGCGACATCATCCGCAACTATGGCCAGATGCTGGGCATGGACGATCATATCAGGCGGCTGGAGCGGATGCTGGGCGACCGGCAATATTCCGCGTCCCGCGCGCTGGCGGGCATGATGGGGAATGATTACGCGCGCATGGCCGAGGCGCGTATCGCCCTGCAGGAAGGGTCAAGCGGTGCGGCGGGGCAACTGGGCGGGCTGTCGCGCGCGATGCTCAACGATACCGGCCTGTTGCTGGCGCGGGTCCAGAACGCCCGCGTCAACAATCAGGATAGCGAGGCGGTCGCGCTGCTGGATCGCGCGCCGCCGGCGGGACAAACCACGGACGCTGCCGCATGGTGGAAGGAACGCAACATCATGGCGCGGCGCATGTTCGAGGCCGGGCGCTACCGCGATGCGTACCGGCTGGCCGCGGGGCATGGATTGCCGTCTTCGGGCGGTGATTTCGCAGCGGCGGAATTCTTCGCCGGGTGGATCGCCCTGCGTTACCTGAACCAGCCTTATCCGGCATTCGAGCATTTCGAGCGGCTGTTCAACAACACGAGTACGCCCATCAGCCGGGCCCGCGCCGCGTACTGGGCGGGCCGCGCGTCGGAGGCAATGCGCAGCGACGACGTCGCGCTGCAATGGTATCAGGTCGCCGCGCGCTATCAGACCACGTTTTACGGGCAGCAGGCGGCGGCACATATCAACCTGCCGCTCAACCTGATCAAGGGCGACAAGCCTTCGGTCAGCCGCGCGCAGCAAGCGGCGTTCAACGCGCGCGACATGGTGCGCGCGGTCCAGCTTTTACACCGCGCCGGGGATTCCGGCGACCGGGCGCTGTTCTTGCGCACGATGATCAAGCAGGCCGAAACGCCACAGGATTTTTCGATGCTGTCCGATTTCGCGGCGTCGATGGGGCAGGTCGACATCGCGGTCAAAGTCGCGAAGGAGGCCGAGAAAACCGGCCTGTACCTGACCGATTACGCTTTTCCGACCATCATGCATGCGATGGCGCATACCGGCACCGACAAGGCGTTGGTCCATGCGCTGATCCGGCAGGAAAGCCAGTTCGATCCGAACGCGGTTTCGTCTTCGGGTGCGCTGGGGTTGATGCAGATCATGCCCGCGACCGGCAAGCATACGGCCAAGCTGGCGGGATTGAAGCACGATACCGCGTGGCTGACGCAAAAGCCGGAGCACAACGTCAAAATCGGCACGCTGTATATTCAGGAACTGCTCGACCGTTACAACGGCTCGGCGCCGCTGGCCATCGCGGCCTATAACGCGGGTCCGGGGCGGGTCAACCAATGGCTCGATGAATTCGGCGATCCACGTGGCGATTCCGGTCGGGGGCGTATCGATATGATCGACTGGATCGAGTCGATCCCGATCTATGAAACGCGCAATTACGTACAGCGGGTGATGGAAGGCTATGCCGTTTATCGCGCGAAGCTGGGGCATTTCAACGGCCAGCCGCCGTTGCGCATCCAACGTATGAACACGGCCTATAATCCGTAAAATAACATTTTTTCTCAATGTGTTAACTTTTTGCGCGTAGACTGGTGCAAGAGGGGCCGATGCATCTTCTCATCGCCGATGACCACACATTGTTCCGCGACGCGCTGGTGGAGTTCTTCCGCCGCGCGGAGGGTGATTCACGCATTGACGTCGCGTGTTCGCTGCCCGACGCGATGGACAGGCTGGCGCAAACCGGGCCGGTCGACCTTGTGCTGCTTGACTTGCGGATGCCGGGTATGGCCGGGCCGCAAGGAGCGGCCAGTGGTGTCGCCCAGATGCGTGCGGCGCATCCCGACCAGAAAGTCGCGATATTATCCGGCACCGCCGAGGAAGCGGATGTCAGCCACGCACTGCGGACGGGGGCGGCCGCCTATTTCCCAAAGACCATGTCGGGCGCCGCGCTTTTGGGCGCGATCCGTCTGGTAATCGCGGGCGAGCGATTCGTGCCGCTGGCCGGGCATGGGGTCGAGGTCATGCCATCGCATTATGCCGATCCCGATGCCGCGCGGGGGGTGAAACCCGCAAAGCAGGTCGACGATGCACAGCTTGCCCTTTTGACCCCGCGTGAGCGCGAGGTGTTGGCGCATCTTGGACGCGGGGCCAGCAACAAGGACATCGCGCTGGCGCTGAATTTGCAGCCAGCGACCATCAAACTGCATGTGGCGGGTGTCTGCCGCAAGCTCAACGTCAAAAACAGAACGCAGGCGGCTTTGATCGCCCAGAACGCGGGGATGGCATGAAAGATTCTCTCAGGATGCTGAATGAAACGCGGACGGGGCGGCTGGTCGCCTTTTTCGGCTTTGCCGGGCTTTTGAGTTTTCTCGTCTTTTCCTACGGGTTGTTGCAGCAGCAGGAACATGTGCGGCGCAGCCATATGCTGCAGGCGGACCGGTTCCTCGCGCTCAAGACCGCTTACAACGACTATCAGACGACCGTGCTGTTCCATATTGCCGATCCCGCGCGCCCGCCGGTTTCGGATACGGCGGCGCAGTTCGCCACGCTGACCGCGCGACTGCACGAGGCGGACGTGGGCGCGGGGCCGGAGGAGGCGGCGACGCTCGCTCCGGTGCGCGCGGCGCTTCAGAATATCGGCCCGGAAATCTTCGCAAGATCGGGCGATTGGCAGCCTGCGCTTCTGGCCATGGCGGGGATTCAAAGCAGCCTGATGGAGATCGACGGCACGCTTGCGCGCCGCAATGCCGCGCTGGAAAACGGCGTCATGGTTAGCCGGATCGCGCAGATCTTGATGGGGCTGTCGGCGGTGGTCTTGATGCTTTTGATCGCGCGGCTTTTGATCGCACAATCGAACGTCATGCATCTGTTGCGGCTGGAGCGCGACACCATCGACCGCAAAAGCGCGGCGCAGATCGCCGCGATCGAGGCCAGCCCGGACGGGGTGGTGATCCTCGACGCCGAAGGGCGGATCACCTATATGAACCGCGCCTTCGCGCTTTTGCATTTCCTGTCCGGCCCCGGCCGGAAAGAGGCGATCGGCAAGCCATGGGCAGAATTGTACGACGAATCCAGCGCGCGCGTGGTGGAGGAGGTCATCCTGCCCATCTCGCGGGAAAAAGGGTTTTGGCGCGGAGCCAGCGGCCTTTCCAACCGGCGCGGCCAATCCTTTGCGGCTGAGCTGTCCTTGACCGCGCTCGATCCCGAAGGGCCGCATGGCGGCGGGTATATCGGCACGGCGGTCGACACCAGCGAAAAACAGGCGCGGGAACAAGAGAACGAAACGCTGCGCCTTCAGTATTATCAGGCGCAAAAGATGGAATCGCTGGGCCGGCTGGCGGGCGGCATCGCGCACGATTTCAACAACATCCTGGCCGCGATCGAAGGGTATGCGCAATTCCTGAACGAAGATCTGGAAGCGGGCAGCCCGACCCACGGATTCGCCGAAAAAATCCTGATCGCGACACGGCGCGCCAAGGGGCTGATCGAACAGATCCTCAATTTTTCGCGCACCAACGACCAGAAGCGCGCGGATATCGATCTTGGCCGTTCGGTCGGCGAGGTGGTGTCGCTTTTGCGCGCAAGCCTGTCGTCCGGCGTGACCATCGAAACCGCGCCGGGGTCGGAGGTGCCGGTCACCGTTTCCGCCAACCCGGCGCAGGTGGCGCAGGCGGTGATGAATCTGTGCGTCAACGCGCAGGACGCGATGAACGGGCAGGGAACGCTGCAGGTCGCGGTCGACGCGATGGATGCCAGCGCGGCGGGTATCGCCGATCAGGACCAGATCGACGAATTCCCGGAAGATAGTCTTGCCGCGCCCGTGCATATCGAAACGCCGGAAGACGGACACACCGTCATGGTCGTGGGTTATGTCGTCGCGGGCCAGCAATATGCGCGGATTTCAGTGCGCGACAGCGGCAGCGGCATTCCGCGCGCGGTGGCCGAGCATATGTTCGAGCCGTTCTATACCACCAAGGACGTGCATAAGGGCACGGGGCTGGGGCTTGCGTCCGTGCATGGCATATTGATCGCGCATCACGGATTTTTGCGGGTGGATACGCAAGTGGGGCAAGGTACGGCGTTCGAGCTGTTCTTCCCGCTTAAATCCGGGGGCGTCGTTGCAAAAGACGCAGTCCACGCCGCCACGGAAACGCAGCATGGACGGATTTTGGTCGTGGACGACGAGGACGAGGTCCGGCAGGTCACCTGCATGATGCTGACGCGCGCCGGGTACGAGGTGTTCGACAGCGCGGGGCCGGCGGAGGCGTTGGACCTTATCCGCGACAATCCGCACGGGTTCGATGCGGTGGTCAGCGATTTCGCGATGCCAGGCATGAGCGGGGCCGATTTCGCCCGCGCATCCGGGGAAATCGCGCCGAGCCTGCCGTTCGTCATCATCACCGGCTTTGCCGAGGACGAGACGCGGGCGCAGCTGGGCGCCGTGCCGATGGTGCGCGCGATCCTGAAAAAGCCGGTCGCGGCGGGCGATCTGGTTGCGCAGTTGCACGACGTGCTGGTCCGGGATTAACGGGAAACATCCCGATTTCTGCCCCCGGTTTCTGCCCCGATTCCCTGCGAGTCACGGGCGTGATAGCATAACGTCATGAACATGGTTTTACGCCACTTCCGGGCGGCATGACGCCGCGCCTGACCCTTTCCGCCGTTCCGGGCTGGCTGGGCGATCCCGGCTTGCGGGCGCTCATTGACGCACTGGGCGGCAGTGCCTGTGCGCTGCTGGTCGGTGGGGCGGTACGCAGCGCCGTACTGGGCGAAGCGCCGGGCGATATCGACGTCGCATGCGTGCATACGCCGGACATTGCCACGCAACGCCTGAACGATGCGGGCATCAAGGTCGTGCCGACGGGGATCGCGCACGGGACGGTGACGGCCGTCGTCGCCCATCGGGGTTATGAAATCACCACATTGCGGCGGGACGTTGAAACCGACGGGCGGCGGGCGGTGGTCGCCTTTACGACGGACTGGGCCGAGGATGCGCAGCGGCGCGATTTCACTATGAACACGCTGCTTATGGATATGGATGGCCGCGTCTTTGACCCGACCGGGCAAGGGGTGGACGATCTGAAAAACGGTGTGGTGCGTTTCGTCGGGGATGCGGGCACGCGGATTCGCGAGGATGCTTTACGTATTCTTCGGTTTTTTCGGTTCCATGCCCGGTATGGACGGGGCGAACCGGCGGTGGAGGGGTATCAGGCCTGTGTTCACAGCCGTGATCTTATTAAAAATCTATCGCGCGAACGTGTGACGCAGGAGGTCGAAAAACTGGTAATCGCCCCCCGGTCGGCAGAGGCGATAAAGGCGATGATCGCCGGTCAGATTCTGGGTGAAGTGTGGCAGGAAAATTACACGTCCAAGGGGCATGACCGGGTGCGGGAACTGGCCGTCAGCGCCCAAATTTCGATGCCAGAAACACTGATTTTCGCTTATGACGTGTATCGGAAAAATCCTGAGATTTTAAAAAGTCTAGCCGCAGAATTTTTTGTTTTATCAAATAGAAAATCAAAATTCCTGTTTGATTGCATTGAATATTCAATGCATCTTTCTGATAAATATATACAAAATCTGTATCTGTATGGCCGGGATGTGGTGTTTGGCGGTATGATTTTATCTCATGCAATCAATGAATTGGATAGTGATTTTGTGGCGTTTCAAGTATCGCTTGAGGCGGTGCGATCGATGCCGGTTCCGGTACTGCCTTTCGCCGCGCGCGACCTGATTTCCGGGTTGGGTTTGTCCGAAGGACCGCAAATCGGCGTTCTTATGAAGCAGGTTGAGGCATGGTGGCTTGCGCAAAACGCGCTGCCAGATCGCGATGCCTGTCTGGCGCAGGCAAGATCGATGCTGCAGGCGTAATGTTACAGAGTTCGTATTATGGATGATCGCAAATGGTTACGGCCATTTCACTTCCGGGGGCAGGGACATTAAAATCGCCTCGACATTGCCGCCGGTGTTCAGGCCAAAAACTGTTCCACGATCGTAAAGCAGGTTGAATTCGACATAACGTCCGCGGCGGACCAACTGGTGTTCCCGCTGTTCCGGCGTCCAGTGTTTGTTCAGGGATTTTTCCACAAGCTGTGGATAGATGTTGAGGAATGTTTCGCCGACATCTTTGGTGAAAGCCTGATCTGCGTACTGGTCATTTGATGCCAAATAGTCGTAGAAAATCCCGCCAATCCCTCGTGCTTCCTTGCGATGCGGCAGATAGAAATATTCGTCGCACCATTGTTTGAAGCGTACGTAATAGTCAGGGCCATGGCGGTCGCAACAGGTTTTGAATGCGTTATGAAACGCAGCCGTGTCCTCCGGGTCGGGATAGGTCGGGGTCAGGTCCGCGCCGCCGCCGAACCAGCCCTTCGATGTGACGATGCGGCGCGTATTCATGTGCACGGCGGGTACAAGGGGGGAGCGCATATGCGCGACCAGCGAGATTCCCGCGGCCCAAAACGCGCCGTCCGATTCCGTCGCGCCGGGAATTTTGGCCTGAAAATCCTTGGAAAACCGGCCGTGAACGGTGGAGATGTTGACGCCGACCTTTTCAAACACACGTCCGTGCATCAGGGCCATTTCACCGCCGCCGCCTTCTTCGCGCCGCCACGGGGTGCGTTTGAAACGCCCCGGCGCAAGGCCAGCGTGCGGGCCGGTTTCAAGCCGGTCCTCCAGCGCCTCAAACGCCGCGCAGATGCGGTCGCGCAAGCCGCGGAACCAGTCAGCGCATTCCTGATCGAATGTGGAACATGTGTGAGTCACGCTGTGGATATGCGGTATTTATCCATGGGATGCAAGTCCTTCGCACGTTCTTGGATGTTCCGGTCATTTCAACTGGTCATGCAGTTTGTGGGCAGGGCCTGGGGCCGAGAGGGCGCAGGGAAAACGCGTTTTTGTGAAATCCGATGATCGCCGTGTTGCCGGCGCCGGAATCGGCCATGGCGATGGCCTGATCAACCAGATTGCCCAGAATCTGGGCATGGATCTGCGGCGCCGGATAATGGTGGACAAGGCGATTGAGATGAAAATGCGGAAAGCGCAGGAAAATCTGGTCTGGATAAAGCCTGCCCATCAGTGCGGTTTGAAACATGGTTCCACCGTTATACTGTTCGCGTAGGCGCTGTTTTTCGGACCCTTTGCTTCGGTCGCTCTGGTACCAGTAATTGAAGTGCAGGGGGCCGTCGGCTTCGATGTGAACGATGCGGCCGTCCGGCATGCGCAGGGCCAGATCGGTCGATTTGCGCAGACGGGGTAGATAGGAAAGCCCGGGTTCGATTTTGGCAAAGGCCGCATCGTTGAAAATCCGGGCAAGGCGATGGTCGAGGTGCGTGGTGATCTGAGTGCTTTCGAAAATAACACGGTCATCGTGTTCAAGCCCGAACCAGAGCGCAGCATCGTGTATTTTTGAAACGTGTTGGTCGTCCCGGTACGATACCTTGCCTTCCATCCGCGAAAGGCATGTTTTCGCCAGATATGCCATTTCGGGTTGTGGGCGTATGGCATCCATGCAAGCGGCGGACCACATCAGCCGGGGATAATATTCCTTCATTTTCTTTGGGTTTTGCGTTTCGATTATGCTTTTGGCGCGCGCTGTCAGGCCCGGCGGCGGCGGCAATGTCATCAGCGCCATGATCCGAAATGCATTAGTGGTGTACGATTTGCCCCTTGAAGAAACGGCCTGGCTTGCGCACAGGGCTGCGAACCCATTTTGTACCGGAGCGCCGAGCAGGACATACATACGGCCATATGCATTCAAGATTTCCGTCCATTCCCGGATTGTCATTTCCGGCGCCAGTGCCGTAACATGTTTTTCCGCCGACTGGACGGATTTTGAAAGCTGCCGGAAATACGAATCCTTGTCTTTGATCCATGCCGCATGCCCCATGCCAGGAGGCGCGTCGACTGCGTCGCGAACCTTGCGGGCCGAAACAGTGAAAATCCGCGCCAGATCTTTTGCCGTAAGGGCGCCTTCCGGCCATGTGCTGATATTATGCCAGATGCCTGGCAGTTGCCGCGCGGTGGCAAGATGTTCGATGCCGTCGATAAAATCGGCCACGCTTTTGGCATTGGGCCGGGTGTCGGCAGGGAAAGGTTCCGTCGAAGTCATCCCTGATTTTGTAAAACAAAGGCGCGGTATTTTACAAAATATTTCTGGTCTGGCGAAGGGCTTCGCCGATACCGAGGGCGGCGGCGGTGACCACGTTCATCGAACGCAGGCCCGGTTTCATCGGAATCCGGATGCTGGCGTCGACGCGTTCATAGACCTCGCGCGGGACGCCCGCGCTTTCGCGGCCCAGCAGCAGGATGTCGCCGGGGCGGAAGGCGAAATCCCACAAATCGACCGCGCCGTCGGTTTCGACCAGAATGACGCGCGCATCGCCGCGCGCTGCCAGAAACGTAGTCCATGAACTGTGGCGGCGCAGATCGACATGTGTGACGTAATCCATGCCCGCGCGCCGGAATTCCGCCTCCTTCCATGGAAAGGCGGTGGGTTCGATGACGTGCATGGGTACGTCGAGGCAGGCGCACAGGCGCATGGCCGCGCCCAGATTCTGCGGAATATCCGGCTGATAGAAGGCAAGGGCCGGAGAGGGGGCGGGTTTAACCTTAGCCATTAGAGCATACCTTGATTAGGTTGGTCATTACCCCGCGTATGCGGGGAGTCCGTGGCAGGGAATAATAGATGTTGGACATTCGGAACAATGGATGCCCCGAACAAGTCGGGGCATGACGAGCGAGAAGCCATATTAACGCAAAAGGGAAACACCCTGACATCAGAATAAGAGGGTTATGCCATGGACGGACGTTGTGCCTGCGGTTCGGCAGGCGCCATCCGGCCCAGCGTTTCGGCAATGGATTCGCGACCGGATGCGATGGCGTCGTCTGCGTCCGTCATGTTTGCCGCCAGCCCCAGATTTTCGCGTAAGAGGCGAATCTGATTCCTGAAGCGCTGCGTGCTTTCCTGCGAGGCGATGAAAATATTGTCGCCGTCGGGGCCTTTGAGGACCATGTACGTAAACGATCCTGGCAGGTCCATTTCCGTCTGTCCCGGTATCGTGGAGGTTACGACCTTCCCATAGGGGAAATGTTCGGGCAGTTGCTGGTTTCTGATCTGGGAAGACGGTGAAGCGCCTTTCTGGGCGGCTTTGTCGTATTCTTGTTTGGGTGACCTGACCTTGTTTCCCGCCTTTTTGATTTTTTTGCGGGCGCGCCGGATAATGGCATCGCGATCGTCGTCGTCGATTTCTGATGTGGCATCGCTTTGGGGATGTTCGGCGGCGTGGATGGAGGCGCTTTCAACGACGTCGCCCATTTTTTTCGTCAGATCCATGATTTCGTCCATCATGTCGAACAGCGCATTGGATGCCGCCGTCATCTGGTCGACCGCGAAAATAAGCGCAATGCTGACCAGTTCCAGAATGTCGTCGCGGGCCTGAAGGGTATTGTTGACCGCGTTGATATAGGCGGCTTCGCCCAGTGTTTCACGCTGGGCATAAACGGCGCGCAATTTCGGAATTTTGTCGAAATCGGGAAAGCCGAATGTCAGGCCCGTCATGATCGGGTGCGTGGCATTGATCCGATCGCCATCCCGGTCTTTTTTGACCGTGAAGCCGTAGGAATTTTTTATGAAGTGCTCGATCTCGCTGAAAAAGTTCTGGTCCGCGTCGTCGATCAGGCCAAGCAGGTCGGCGTCCGATATATGGCCGTGTTTGGAAACCTTTGCGTTTACCCGGATGCCAAATTCGCGGCCGAATTTACGGGCCACGTAGATCTTTTCGATCGTGCCGTCGGACATCGGTTTTTCCCGATCGAGTTCCAGTTTCCGGGATTCGACGACGGTTTTCAGGATGTGCTGGTTGTCGGCGTAATCCGCCAGACAATCAAAGCATAGGCTGAGAAGTTCGGTTGGGCCCTGCGTTTCCTGCGGGTCGAAAGGTTCAAGCACGGCCTGAATTTCGTGAATGGGGTGCGTCACGATCAGCGTGCCGTCCGGTTGGCGTCCGGCGGTGAAATCCCCCTCGGTTTCAAGGCATTCCAGCGTTTCGCCGAAATCGCGTGCTTCCCGATCGATTCGGCGCAGCGTGTCGCGGACGACGTCCTGACAGTCATACGCGGAAATCAATGCGCCGATCTGTGGGTATTGCCGGTGGCGCAGGATGATTTGCGCCGCGTCCCCTTCGGGGTTTTCCGTTGCGATATGGTTGGGGATCGGCAAGGCAGGCGCGGCGACGATGGATCTGAAGGTTCCTGCAAGCCCGGTTTCTGGCGTGGGTGGTGTGTCGTTTTCGGCTGGCGTCTGTGCGGCACAGATTTTAAGGATCGCGTCGGCCACGGTTTTTTGCGACCACAATTTGCGCGTGCCATAGACGATGGTGCCGCGAATGCCCGTTTCGTCATGCGTGAAGGTGATGTGCGAACCTCTTTGCCGGAACCGGCATTCCAGCCTTTTAAGTTCGCGCACCAATTGTTCGGACGGGATGACCTGTCCGCTTTTTCCGGCGCCAGTTGCGTTCAGATACCAAGGCGAAGTCATTGTCGTGCGCTTTTCTGTGGTTGTTTTTGTGTTTTCATATTGTTATACCCGCCTTCGTGCAAGAAAAAACATGCGCTTTGGGTGTTTTCATGGCGCGTCGCGCAAGCTAGCATAGGCGCTGGCCAAAATTCCTAAGGCGCATCAGACCTAAGGCGTATTAAAAACATGAGCAATCCTCCGTTCCCATCCTCCGGCGACCCGGTTTACGGCGCGCCCATCAGCAGCACGTCGCATGGCGAGAAACCCGCCAATGCCGGGCGGCGCGACTTTTTGTACCTGACCACCGGCGCGGTCGCCGCCGTGGGCGCCGGGCTTACCGGCTGGACGTTCGTCGATTCGATGAACCCCGCCGCCGACACGCTGGCCCTTTCGACGACCGAGGCGAATGTCGCCGCGATCGAGCCGGGGCAAGGCGTGGTCGTGACGTGGCAGGGCAAGCCGGTATTCATCCGTCGCCGCACGCCCAAGGAAATCGAGGAGGCGAAGGACGTCGACGTTTCGACCCTGCGCGACCCCCAAAGCGATGCCGAGCGCGTTTTGCCGGGGCATGAAAATCTTCTGGTCGTCGTCGGCATCTGCACCCATCTGGGCTGCGTGCCGCTGGGCACCAAGCAGGGTGAGCCGCGCGGCGATTACGGCGGTTGGTTCTGCCCGTGCCACGGGTCGCATTACGATACGGCGGGCCGCATCCGCAAGGGACCGGCGCCCAAGAACCTCAACCTTCCTCCCTACGCTTTCAGCAGCGATAGCGTCATCAAGATCGGATAAGTCCCATGGCCCACGCTCCCCGCGAACCGTTTGAGAACAAATTCGTCGAGTGGGTGGATTCCCGCCTGCCGGTGTTCACCATGATGCAAAAGGAATACGGCGTTTTCCCGACTCCGAAGAACTTCAACTATTTCTGGAATTTCGGCGCGATCGCGATGGTCATGCTGATCGTCATGATTTTGACCGGCGTGATGCTGGCGATGTACTACACGCCCAACGCGGCGCTGGCGTTCACGTCGGTCGAACGCATCACCCGCGACGTCAACTGGGGCTGGTTGCTGCGTTATCTGCACATGAACGGCGCGTCGATGTTCTTCGTCGCCGTGTACATCCATATCTATCGCGGGCTGTATTACGGTTCGTACAAGCAGCCGCGCGAGCTGTTGTGGATTCTGGGCATCGTCATCTTCCTTTTGATGATGGCGACGGCGTTCATGGGTTATACGCTGCCTTGGTCGCAGATGTCGGGCTGGGGCGCCACCGTCATTACCTCGCTGTTCTCGGCCATTCCGGTGGTCGGCAAGTCGCTGGTGATGTGGCTGTGGGGCGGTTTTTCGGTCGCCAACCCCACGCTTAACCGGTTTTTCGCGCTGCATTACCTGTTGCCGTTCATCATCACGGCGGTGGTGTTCCTGCATATCTGGGCGCTGCATGTCGTGGGATCGAACAACCCGACCGGCATCGATCCCAAGGGGCCGCAGGATACATTGCCCTTCAACCCGTATTACACCGCCAAGGACATGTTCGGCCTGTCGGTGTTTTTGATCGTCTATGCCCTGCTGGTGTTCTATGCGCCGGTGATGCTGACGCATCAGGACCATTTCATCCCCTTCAACCCGATGGTGACGCCCGCGCATATCGTGCCGGAATGGTATTTCCTGCCGTTCTACGCCATTCTGCGCGCGATCACGTTCGACCTTAATGTCTATTTGCTGGGCGCGGGGGTCATTCTGGGCGTGCTGGTCTATCACTATTGCTGGCGCAAAACGCCGGGGCCGCGCGTGGCCGCACATGCGGGCAAGCTTCTGGTCGCGGCCATCGTTTTGGGCGTTCCTGGTTTCATCCTCGGTTTCCTTAAGGATGTCGCCGCTTTGCGGTCGGTGGTTGACCACATTCCCCTGCAAGGCATCCATGTGATGGAGGCGAAACTGGGTGGCGTGCTGGCGATGTTCGGCGCGATCCTGATGCTTGCGCTTTTGCCGTGGATCGACCGGCATCCGGTGCGTTCGGGCAAATATCGTCCGTGGTACCGCATCGCGCTGGCCGGGTTCGTACTGTGTGCCCTGATCCTTGGTTATGTCGGCGCCCAGCCCGCGAACCAGCCTTGGGTTGCCATTGGCCAGATCGCGACGCTGTATTATTTCGCGTTTTTCCTGGTGATCGTGCCATGGCTTTCCAACAACGAACCGGTGGCCGTTTTGCCCAACAGCATCCATGAAGCCGTTCTGGCGGAGAAGAAATAAGATGAAGACCAAGCTCCTTCTTTCCCTGTCCGTTTCGGCGCTGCTGGCTTTCGCGCCGCAGGCGCTCGCGACTTCCGATGCGGCTTCGCCCGCGCCTTCAGACGCCGCCGCAAGTTTGCCCGCACCGGATGTTTCGGCTTCCGTTCCTGTGGCCGATCCGGCGCCGGCACCCGAGGCCGCCCCCACCCAAGATGCCACCCAAGATGCCACCGAGGATGCCGCGAACGATGCCGCCACGGCGGCTACGGTTCAGGGCGCGACCGAGGATGGCAGCAGTGCCGAGGCACAACAGAAAATCGCCGAGGCGGACGCCGCCGCGCCCGCGCCGCAACCCGAGATGCACTCGCACGACGTGCCGGTGCCGCCGCAGATGAACTGGTCGTGGATGGGCGCGTTCGGCACGTTCGATCGCGCATCGCTGCAACGCGGGTTTCAGGTTTACAGGCAGGTCTGTTCCGCCTGTCACTCGATGAACCTTGTCTATTACCGCAACCTTTCGGCGCTGGGGTATAACGAGGACGAAATCAAGGCGATCGCCGCCGATGCCAGCGTTCCCGACGGTCCGAACGACGAGGGCGAGATGTATGAGCGCCCGGGCCGTCCGTCCGACCATTTCAAGGCGCCGTTCGCGAACGATCAGGCCGCGCGCGCCGCGAATGGCGGCGCGTTGCCGCCCGATCTGTCGCTGATCATTCGCGCCCGCGCCAACGGGCCGGATTACGTGCACGGCATCCTGACCGGTTATACCGAGGCGCCGGCGGGGTTCGCCCTTAATCCGGGCATGAACTACAACGAATATTTCCCCGGCCACCAGATCGCGATGCCGCAGCCCTTGAGCGACGGGGCGGTCACGTATGACGATGGCACGATCGCATCGATGGATCAGGAGGCGCGCGACGTCGTCACCTTCCTGGCCTGGGCGTCGGAGCCCCGGATGGAGCTGCGCAAGCAGACGGGCATCAAGGCGATCCTGTTCCTGATCGTGCTGGCCGGTTTGATGTATGCGACCAAGCGCCGGGTCTGGAAGGATTTGCACTAATTTGTTGTTCTGAAAAATGCATGTGTGCTTAACTCGGCACATGCACAGATCTTTCACAGGCCTTGCCGCGCCGGATCCGGATTGGCGTCTTTGCGATATCATTATCGCTTGGGATGAACTCGAAAAATCCATCGACGGTTATCCGCCCGTCGATTCCAACCTCGTTGGCCATAGAGCGGATTTTACCTTTTCCTATCGCGCCGAGGTCATTGACGCTTTTTCCGGTTTACGGAAGGAGGCGCTTTCCCTTGGCAATACCGATATGGTTTCGCGTATCGACCAATTTCTGCTTTACATCGATTGCGCGGAACATCCCGAGAAGCACCCTTTTTACGAGTATTTCCCGGCGATGACGGGTCTTCGACTGAACTCATTTGCCGAAGCGCGTCTTGCCCAAGCGAAAGAGAAGCTGACTGCGCATCTTGAAACCATAAGAATTCCCTTTGAGGGCGTGGAGGATGCGCTTTATGGCGTAGAACCGGGAATGGACGCCGAAGAATCTGGCACGCATATCCGCACGCGCATTGGGAAGGAACTGGAGGATTTCAAGGCGGTGACAGGGCTTGATGTCGCTCTCGATTACGATGTGAAAGTTATAGAGGATGCGGCGCCGTGGACTGGCTGGATGAGCGGGGATGCGGACGGCAAGTTTTTGCTGCGTTTCAACAAGACGCATATTCCGGCTTTAAGCCCTTCCTACCTTATGTATGTCGGGCGTCACGAGCTTTTGGGCCACGCCGTCATGGAAACGCTTATGCGCCAACGTGTGCTTTCGGGCGAGTTGCCGCGCAGTTGCGGCATCATCACAATGGCGGACAATTGCATCGTTCAGGCTGAAGCCCTGGCTGAAACGGCGGATCGTCTGGTTTTAAGCCATGAGAAGCCGGTTGAAACGGCATGGCGATTGTTGACAGATTATAAACGGCTTGTCGCGAACAACGCTTTTGTTGTTTTGGCGCGCCAAGGGATGGACGAGGCTAGGGAATATTATACCGAACACGTTCCGCGCTGCCGTGAAACTGGTTATATGCGACTGTTTAATGGCCTTTTAAGCGCCAATCCCCAGCCGCGAATGTACATCCCCGTTTATGCGTGTGTTCGGGCGGCGATGGGTGAAGCTTTCGATGTGTATGGTCGGGAAGCATTTGGAGCAATGTATGGTCAGCTGTACCGGAATTTCGGTGGCTTTAAAATTGGTGTAAATGATGCGCTTGGCCTAGATATGGCCCTCCGCGCGCTGGGGCGGACGCAGGACACAAAGCCGGAGGCGAAGCTGCGGGTAGGTTTTTTGTGAATAGGCTTGGAAAAAGTTAAGCCAAGCCACGGCGTTTTTAATGAAAATCACAGAAAATCCTTATTTTTTCCCTTGCTTATAGTGATGTGGAAATGTATCTAAGCGGCCATGAAAACCGCGCTTGCCTTTGCCGATGCTGCCGCCATGCCCGCCACGCCCGATTTGCGTGAGCGTATGATGGCGGCGTTCAACGCCCAAAGCCCTGTTGCGGGCGGCGATGGCAACAATGTCGTGGCCTTGGTTCCGCGTAATAAAAATCGCGACCCGCGCGGCGGCAGCGACGGCGGCCCGCCCGCCGGCATGGTGATGCCGGATATGTCCATCGGTGCCGTACCGTTTTACGGCTGAATGCAAACCCGCCATCAGGCGGGTTTATTTTTTGCGGAAGATCAGGCAGTGGGTATGGGGATAGCCCTGTTTCGCGGGCGACCAACGGACGATGATTTCATCTTCCTGATCGAAGCCGCGGGCGACGCAGGCGGCGATATCGCGCACCAGCGGCGTGAAGCGTTTACCGTGGTGCAGATTGTCGGCCTGTACGACCAGTGCCGCGTTCTTTTTCATCAACGGCGCGATGTTGCCGAAGATCAGCGCCATGCGCCTTAAATAGACGTCATAGCCCGCATGGCGCGGGTTGCCCGCGAAAAGCGGGTTCCAGCGATGGTGCCGCGGCATGTAAGGCGGCGAGGTCATGCAGAAATCCATCTTCGGCAAGCCGTAGCGCGCAAGTTTTGCCGCGTCGCCAGGGACCAGATTTTGCCAGTGTTCCAGTTGCCCCGCGACCCATTCAAAGCGTTTGACGTCGGCCTCGACGCCGAAAGGGATGCGCTTCATCTCCTCGGCCACGAACAATGTCGTGCCAAGGCCGGTGAACGGGTCGAATACCCTGTCGCCGGGCTTGGTATATTTTTTGAGGAAATGGCGGACCAGCGCTTCGGGATAACGGATCTCGTCGCCTTCAAACGGCGGCGTCGGGCGCTCAAGCCGGAAAGGAATCTGGATCAGGGATTCCGTCATGCGAACGGGTCTTCTTTTTCGTCCGCATCCATATGCGTTTGGGCGACTTCGTCCGCATCCATATGCGTTTGGGCGACTTCGTCCGCATCCATATGCGTTTGGGCGACTTCGTCCGCATCCATATGCGTTTGGGCGACTTCGTCCGCCCAGGGGTCATCCCCATCCGCCGGGACGGTATGGAGCGGTTTTTGCGGGCCGGTGCGGCCGGTGATTTTCTGGATCAAGCCATAGAATACCGGCGTCAGGATCAGGCCGAAGAAGGTGACGCCCAGCATGCCCGCGAACACCGCGGTGCCCATGGACTGGCGCATTTCCGCACCCGGACCCGTGGCCAACACCAGCGGCACGACACCCAGAATAAAGGCGAAGGACGTCATCAGGATCGGACGCAGACGCAGGCGGCATGCCTCGACCACCGCCTGAATCATGGTTTCGCCGTGTTCTTGCCGATGGCGCGCGAATTCGACGATCAGGATCGCGTTCTTGGCGGCAAGGCCGATCAGCACCACGAAGCCGATCTGGGTAAGGATGTTGTCATCCATCCCGCGCAGGTGGACGCCGATCAGCGCGGCCAGCACCGACATCGGCACGATCAGGATGATCGCCACGGGCAAGGTCCAGCTTTCGTATTTCGCCGAAAGCACCAGAAACACGAAGACAACGGACAGCGCGAAGATATACAGGGCGGCATTCCCGGCCTCGATCTGCTGGAGGGCCAGTTCCGTCCATTCCCAGCCGATACCGGGGGGCAGGTTTTTGGCCAGTTTCTCCATCTTATGGAGGGAGTCGCCCGAGCTGTAGCCCGGCGCGGTGTCGCCCGACACCGCGATGGCGACCGACTGGTTGTAACGTTGGATCAGGCCCGCGCCGGTGGTTTCGGCCATGCTGACCAACGTGCCCAGCGGCACGGTCTGGCCCGCGTTGTTACGGGTTTTCAGGCCGGATATGTCTTCGGGCCGGACGCGGTTATCCTGCTGCGCCTGCGCGATCACCTGATACACATGGCCAAAGGCGTTGAAGTCGTTGACGTAGGCCGAGCCGAGATAGACCTGCAACGCGCCGAATACGTTGGCAAGCGGGATGCCCAGCATCTGCGCCTTGACCCGGTCGATGTCCAGATGCACCTGAGGCGCGCTGGCGGTGAAGGTGGTGTAAACGGATTTCAGCCCCGGCGTCTGGTTGGCCTGTCCGATCAGGCCGTTTGCCGCCGCCATCAAGGCGGGCAGACCGACGCCGCCCTTGTCCTCGATCATCATCTTGTAGCCGCCGGCGGAGCCGATGCCGCGCACGGGCGGGGGCGGAATGACGATGATGAAGGCATCCTCGATCGCGCCAAGGCGCTGTTGCAGGTTGCCGATGATCGCGCCCATGGTTTGCGACGGGCCGGCCTTTAGTCGTTGGTCGAAATCCTTAAAGCGCGCGAAAATCGCGCCGGAATTGGACGCGAAGGTGAAGGTCGCGCCGGAAAGGCCCGAGAAACCGACCGCGTTTTGCACGCCGGGCGTATCAAGCATGATTTTGGTCGCGCGTTTGACCACCGCGTCGGTGCGCGCAAGCGACGCCCCGTCCGGCAACTGGACGACGACGATGGCGTATCCCTGATCCTGCATCGGGATAAAGCCCGTGGGCACCTTGCCCGCCATGAAGACGGTGGCGAAAACCAGCCCGCCATAGATCAGCAGCATCAGAAAGCTGCGCCGCACGACCAGGCCTACCATGCGGCTGTAGCCGTGGCTTAGCCGGTTGAAGCCGTTGTTGAACCCGTCGGCGGCGCGCCCGAACAGGCCGCGTTTCGCGTGCGCGTCATGCGGTTTGAACAGCAACGCGGCAATCGCGGGCGAAAGGGTAAGCGAATTGAACGCCGAAAGCACCGTCGCCACGGCGATGGTCATCGCGAACTGTTTGTAAAACTGGCCCGACATGCCGGGGATGAAGGCGGTGGGCACGAACACCGCGCACAGGACAAGGGCGATTGCGATTACCGCGCCGCCGACCTCGTCCAGCGTCAGGCGCGCGGCCTGTTTTGGCGTCTTGCCTTCGGCGATGTGGCGTTCGATGTTTTCGACCACGACGATGGCGTCGTCGACCACGATGCCGATGGCCAACACGAGGCCGAACAGGGTAAGCAGGTTAAGCGAGAACCCGAACCCGTCCATGATCGCGAAAGTGCAGATCAACGAAACGGGAATGGCGAGGATCGGGATGATCGCCGCGCGCCATGATTGCAGGAAAATCAGGATGACGAGGACGACGAGCAGGATCGCCTCGAAGATCGTGTGATAGACCGCGTCAATGGAATCCGAAATGTATTCGGTCGGGTTGTAGACGATCGTGTATTCAAGCCCCTTGGGAAAATCCTTTTGCAGTTCCTCCATCCGGGCCTTGACCTTGTCGGCGGTGGCCAGCGCGTTCGATCCGGGGCGCTGGAAAATCCCGATCGCGACCGCCTGCTTGCCGTCGAGGTACGAGTTCAAGCCGTAGCTTTTTGCGCCGAGTTCAACGCGCGCGACATCGGAAAGATAGGTGACGCGTCCATCCTGATTTTTGACGATGACCGAGCGGAATTGTTCAGGTGTCGAAAAGCGCCCCTGCGTCGTCACCGTATACTGGAAGGCGTTGTCGGCGGGGGCGGGCGGCTGGCCCAGAGAACCGCCCGACACCTGAATATTCTGGGCGCGCAGGGCATTGACCACGTCGTCCCCGGTCAGATCTCGGGCGGCGAGCTTGTCCGGGTCGAGCCAGATGCGGATCGCGTATTCGCGTTCGCCGAAAATGCGTGCCTGGCCTACGCCGTCGATGCGGGTCAGTTCGTCCTTCACGTGCAGCGAGGCGTAGTTGGAGATGTAAAGCTGGTCGAGCGTGGAATCGGGCGAAAGCAGGTGCACGACCATCAAAAAGTCGGGCGAGGATTTATTGGCCGAAACGCCCAGACGGCGGACGTCGTCTGGCAGGCGGGGCAGGGCGGTGCTGACGCGGTTTTGCACCTGCACCTGCGCGAGATCGAGGTCGGTGCCGATCTTGAAGGTGATGGTCAGGCTCATCGACCCGTCGGCGGTGGAGTTGGAGGACATGTACAACATGTTCTCGACGCCGTTGACCGCGGCCTCAAGCGGGTTCGCGACCGTGTCGGCGATGGTCTTGGCATCGGCGCCGGGATAGGCGGCGGAAACGACGATGGTGGGCGGGACGACTTCGGGGTATTGCGCGACCGGCAGGTTGACATAGGCGATCGCCCCGACCATCACCATGATGATCGCGATGACGGCCGCGAAAATCGGGCGTTCGACGAAGAAATGCCCGAATTTCATTGCGCCTTATCCTTTTGTCCGGAGTCCGTTTGTCCGGAATTCGGCAGCCCGGAATCTGCAGGTTTGTCCGCAGTTTCATTGTCGGCTGGGGCGGCTGACGGGGGCGGTAGGTTGGACATGTCGCCCGGTTGATCATCTTGCTTTATTTCGGTGCGGGTGGGCGCCACGGGCGCGCCTTCGTGCGCGCGCTGGATGCCGTTGACGACGATCCATTCGCTGCCGTCCAACCCCTTGGTGACGATGCGCAGGCCGTGATAAAGCGGGCCGGTTTCGATTGTCCGTGCAGCGACGATATTATCCGGGCCGACCACGTAAACCAGCTTGCGCGACTGGTCGATCACCACCGCGTCGTCGGGGATCAGGATGCCGTCGCTTTGGCCGCCAATGCGAAAACGCGCACGGCCGAACATGCCGGGCGTCATCAGGCCGTTCGCGTTGGGCACCACCGCGCGGGCGCGCATCGTGCCCGTGCCCTGCGCCAACGTGTTGTCGATGAAATCAACCGCGCCGGCATATGGGTAATCCTTTTCGTCGCCAAGGCCCAGATCGACCGGAATTTTAGGCGTTCCGCCGGTCTGCGCCGGGTCGGCAACGCGGCGGGCGTAGGCCAGATAGGTGGGTTCGTCGATGTTGAAATAGAAGTAGATCGGGTCGATCGAAACGATGCTGGTCAGCACGTTCTGGCCCGCGGCCACCAGATTGCCGGGGGTCACCAGCGCGCGGCCGATGCGCCCATCGATGGGGGCTGTGATGCGGGTGTAGGCAAGATCGAGTTTGGCGGAATCGACCGCGGCCTGCGCCGCCGCCACCGCCGCCACCGCACTGTCGCGCGCAGCGCGGCGCTGGTCGAGCAGGGCGGCGGAAACGTCGCCGGTCTTGTACAGGTCGGCCGCGCGGTCATAGTCGCTTTTGGCGGCGGCGACCTGGCTTGCGGCCATGGTGCGGTCGGCCTCGCGCTGGTGCAGTGCCGCTTCGAACGGGCGGGGGTCGATGACGAAAAGCGGGTCGCCCTTGTGGACGATTGTGCCGTCGGTAAATTCGGTTTTGGTCAGATAGCCCGACACGCGTGCGCGGATGTCGACGCTTTCAACCGCTTCGAACCAGCCGGCGAAATCGCGGTATTCGCTGACCGGGCCTTTCACGGGTTGGGCCACGGTCACCGGCATCGCAGGCATGCCACCGCCCATGGCGCCGGCCTTGCCGCCCGCATTCTGGTCCTTGCCCTGATCGCAGGCGGCGAGCAGCGGCAGGCAGCCCGCCAGCAGGAACAACACGAGAAAAAACGGTTTTATCTTTTGCATCGTGCCTGATGTCCCTTTGCTTGCGCCCGGTCGCCGGCAATAGGGGGCGCGCAGGCCGTGTCAGTGCTGTTATATGCGTTCTTTTGTCACGAAATTCAATCCCTTAAGCGTCGCGCGCGGCAGATATTTTGTCGCGGGTTTTGGTTTGTCGTGTTGTCCGGGCACTGTTGTCGTGCATGATCGCCGATTTAAACGTTCTTGGTTTTGTCTGATATTATAAACAAGATGATTCACAGATCATGGTCTATGACCTGTGTACTGGTTTTGATTTTATACTCATGGCTATAATGGTCAGTTGCATTTCAGGTTCGGGATGCATTTTCGTCCATGATTGTAGCGTTTTCGAGCGATTTACTTTTAATCCATTGAAAAACAATGTAAAAAGTTTATAAACTTAGGTTATGAAGGATAGCAGAGCCGCCATTCTGGATTTTTGGTTCGTGGAAACGCGGCCCGCGCAGTGGTTTCAGAAAAACCCTGATTTCGATGCGCTGATCCGCGAGCGTTTCGGTGCGGATTACGATCTGGGCATCGCGGGCATATACGATAGCTGGGCCGGGGAGGCGGACGGATGTCTGGCGCTGTGCATCCTGTTCGACCAGTTCCCGCGCAACATGTTTCGTGAAACAGCCCGCGCCTTTGCCACCGACGAAAGGGCGCTCGACGTGGCCGAACGCGCGTTGGCAGCGCGGTTCGATGCGCTGTTGTCCGTGCAAAAGCGACGATTTTTATACCTGCCTTTCGAGCATGCCGAGGACCTCGCACACCAGGACCGCTCCGTGGCCCTGTTTGAAGCCATGCAAAAGGAGGATCCAACGGGGTATGCGTATGCGTTGCGCCACCGTGACGTCATCGCCCGGTTCGGGCGGTTTCCGCATCGCAATGCGGCGCTGGGGCGTGGGTCGACGCCGGATGAGGTCGCCTATCTGGCGGGGCCGGACGCGGGGTTTTGATATAGGTTAATTCATTGAAAAATATGGGAACTTTTCCCCATAGGCTGGCGTTTGTGGGTAGAATGGCGGCAAGACTTGCGCGAAGGGTGCGGCTTCTGCTATTCGGATTGTGACAAAATTGTGTCCAACCTCATTCTCCCCGACAATCTGACAAAAGGAAGCCCATGAAAATCTGGCTGTTTTTTCACGGTCCCTTGCAGGAAGGCTATCCTGAAGCGCATGAAATTCTGCGCATCTGCGATGAAGCGGAAAAGCGCGGCATCGATTATGCCGTCCTCAACCCCGATCTGATCGACCTGCTGGTCGATTCCAAGGGGGAATGGAGCGCGATTTACGAAGGCAAGCGTCTGGGGCTGCCCGATGTCATCATTCCGCGCACGGGGACCGAAACGACCTATACCGGCTATTCGGTCATGCGGTTTTACGAACGGCTGGGCGTGCCGTTTCTGAATACGCCGCGGATCGTCGAAACCGTGGCCGACAAGCTGCATACCTTGCAGGTGCTGGCCGCGCACGGCATTCCGGTGCCGCGCACGATGCTGGGCAAATATCCGCCAGATTGCGACATGATCGAGCGCGAATTCGGTTTTCCACTGGTGGTCAAGACGCTGAAAGGTACGCGCGGGGGCGGGGTGTTTCTGGCGGAAACGCGGGACAAGTTCAAGGATTTGATCGATCTGATCGCGGAAAGCGGCGCACAGAACCACGTCATTTTCCAAAAATACGTCAATGCCAGCCACGGGCGCGATCTGCGCGTTTTTATCGTCGGCGGCAAGGTCCATGCGGTGATGGAACGGCAATCGACTTCCGGCTCCTTCAAATCGAACATCAGCCGCGGCGGGGCAGGCAAGCCGCATCCGATCACGCCGGAGATAGCCAAGCTCGCGCTTGACGTCGCGCACCAGTTGCGGCTGGAGGTCACGGGCGTGGACCTTTTGTTCGATGAAAACGGGTTCACCGTGTGTGAGGCCAATTCAAGCCCCGGTTTCTCGGGTCTTGAATCCAGTTGCAACATCAATGCAGCGGGGCTGATCCTTGATGCCGCGATCGCCAAATCGGGCAAGAAACTGCCGAGAATGGGCAACGGCCTCAAGGCCATCGGCGCGGCTGCCGGCGCTTTGTGGGGACGGGTGTTCGGGCGCGGCAAGGCGCGCACCGTGGCGGCGCCGGTACGTCCGGTAGCGCCAGCTTCGGCGCCGCAAGATCTGCAGGGCACGCCCATGGATATGGCGGCCTGAGTTTTCAGGGTACGGAACGAAAAAACCCGCCTGTCCGGCGGGTTTTTTATTGGGTGATGTTGGAGTCGAGCTCCGATGCGCCGCCTGCCTCCGGCGCGGTGGCCGGCGCGGGCGCTTTGGGCGCTATCGGCTTGGGCTGGGGCACGGCGGGCGGGGCTTCCCCCACGACGCGGGTCTTGATGTCGTAGCCATCCGTATCGTTGGGCAGGAAGGCGACCTGCACCGGGACATCGCGATTGCAAAAATCATATGTCCATTCCTCGAACCAGCCGTGGCTGCTGTTGGTCTTGCCCAGCGTGCCGTCGGCGTTGCGGTAGCCCAGCAACCTTGTATAGCCCGCATGGGCCGTATCGGCACAACTGGCGTCGGTGCGGGCGATCGCGAGCGCACCGATATGTTCGGCATTGCGCTGTGAGGCGGGGTCGGAAAGGGTTTCGCCGGGCAGCAGGGCCAGCAGCAGGGGCTTAAACCCGCCGCCGCGGCCGACGCCGAGCATGTTGACCTGCCAGACCTTGCCACAGCCGCGAATGCGGACATGTTCGGCCCAAACGCCGCCTTCCGGCGCGGGAAAACTTTGTTCCGTCGCCACTGGTGGGTAGGTCTGGAAGCCGTAGGCGGTGGGCAACTGGCGGACGACCTGTTCGAGATTCTGGCATTCGTCGATCTGGCGGCGATACAGAAAGCGCGCGGCCTGGGTTACCTGTGTGTCGAACTGGGTGTTGTTGGCGGCGAACTGCATCAGGCGGGTACGGTTGTCATCGGCCGATTCGGCGCGCGCGGGGAGGGAAGCCGCATAGGTGCACGCAAAGGTGCACAGGGCAATGAAAACGGACAATCCGGCTTTGTAAGTCGCGCGCATGAGGGTATTCTGTCGTTGCGTTTGCGTTTTGCCAACAGGAAAGAAGGATCAATCCATCGTGTCCATGCGGTTCGCCAACCGGGTGGTGGTGGTAACGGGCGGGGCTTCCGGTATCGGGCTTGCCGCCGTTGCCGCATTCCTTGAGGAGGGGGCCAGCGTTCTGGCCGCCGATATCGACGAGGCGCGGCTGGAAGCGGCGGTCGAGGCCGCACCGCGCGAATACGCCAAACGCCTGACGCCCGTGGTCTGCGATTCCGGAAATGCGCGGCAGGTCGCGGCCATGGTCGGGCATGCGATGAACAGGCTTGGCGGGTTGGATGTGCTGGTCACCAGTGCCGGGATCGTGCGCCGGGCCCCTTTTTCCGAAATTTCCGAGGCCGATTTCGATGCGATTTTACGCAGCAATCTTAAAGGTACATTTTTGTGCGTTCAGGCGGCGGCCCACGCGATGGGCGAATGCATCGCGCGCGGGCGCGACACGCTGGGCAGCATCGTGATGCTGGCCAACGACACGTCGTTTTCGGCGCTGCCGCACATGGTGCCGCACGCCATTGCCGCCGCAGGGGTGGAGCGGATGGCGCGTTCGCTGGCCCGTCCATTGGCGCAGGCGGGCATCCGCATCAACGCGCTGGGCGCGGGGCCGACCGATACGCCGATGTTGGCACGCGCGGCGGGCAATGGGAAAACCGCGCTGAACGCCGGGCTTGCGCGGCAGGCGCAGGGCCGCGTGCTGGCGCCGGAGGACGTCGCGCAGGCGGTCTTGTATCTGGCCAGCGCCGATTCAGCCACGATCACCGGACAAACCATCGGAACGGGAGCCGATTGACGCCATGCCTGAACGCAAGGAAATACTCGCGGCCTTCGGGCTTGACCGTATCAAGGGCGACCTGAGCGTTTATTCGCCGGTCGATGGCGCGCCTTTGGGGAGCGTGCCGCAGCAAAGCGTCGAGGATGTCGCGGCAGCGGTCGACGCCGCAGTCATCGCCTTTGCGCAATGGCGCAATGTGCCCGCACCGCTGCGCGGCGAGCTTGTGCGCCTGCTGGGTGAAGAATTGCGCGCATCCAAGGAGGCTTTGGGACGTCTGGTGACGCAGGAATGCGGAAAAATACTTTCCGAAGGGCTTGGCGAAGTGCAGGAGATGATCGATATCTGCGATTTCGCGGTCGGCCTTTCGCGCCAGCTTTACGGGCTGACCATGCCATCCGAACGGCCAGGCCACCACATGCGCGAAATGTGGCATCCGCTTGGTCCCGTCGCGGTCATCACCGCGTTTAATTTTCCGGTCGCGGTGTGGGCGTGGAACACGGCACTGGCGCTTGTGTGCGGCGACAGCGTGATCTGGAAGCCTTCGGAAAAAACACCTTTATGCGCGTTGGCATGCGAAACGATTTTTGAGCGCGCGGTCGCCCGTTTTCGTGACCAGGGGCATGCCGCCCCGATCAAATTGCTGCAAACCGTCATCGGCGGGCGCGATGCTGGACAGGTGCTGGCGGCGCACAGGCAAGTGGCGCTGGTTTCGGCCACGGGCAGCAGCGCGATGGGGCGCGCGGTGGCGCAAACCGTGGCCGGGCGGCTGGGCCGTTCGCTGCTTGAACTGGGCGGCAATAACGCGATGATCGTCACGCCTTCGGCGGATCTGGACATGGCGGTGCGGGCGATCTTGTTCGGCGCAGTCGGCACGGCGGGGCAGCGTTGCACCAGCCTGCGGCGGCTGATCGTGCACGAGGATGTCTATGAACGGCTGATCCCGGCGCTGAAAAAGGCGTATACCGCGGTGCGCGTTGGCAATCCATTCGATGCGGCGACGCTGGTCGGGCCGCTGATCGACGGCGATGCCTATGCGGCGATGCGCGATGCGCTCAAGCAGGCGGAGGTCGAGGGCGGAACGATCATCACGGGCGGTGCGCCGGTGCCGGTGGCGGGGCAAGGGCATTACGTCACCCCCGCATTGGTGGAAATGCCGCAGCAAAGCGCGATCGTGACGCACGAAACCTTCGCCCCGATTTTATACATCATGAAATACCGGTTGTTCGACGCGGCGCTGGCCATGCACAACGCGGTGCCGCAGGGGCTGTCATCGTGTATTTTCACCACCGACATGCGCGAGGCCGAGGCGTTCGTATCGGCAACGGGATCCGATTGCGGTATCGCCAACGTCAATATCGGTCCGTCGGGGGCGGAAATCGGCGGCGCGTTCGGCGGCGAAAAGGAAACCGGCGGCGGGCGCGAAAGCGGCTCGGATTCATGGAAAAACTATATGCGCCGCCAGACCCAGACGGTGAATTACTCCTCGCGCCTGCCTTTGGCACAAGGCGTGGTGTTCGAGGTGTAAATTCGACACGCGTTTTTGTTTTATGTCATATTTCGCGACATGCCGCGTCCCGTGTTCCATGTTGCCAACGAGTTCGAGTTCAACGCCAATTTCGTGCCGTTGATGCAGGGCCGTTTTTGCAAAGGCATCATGTGTCTGAGCAAGACGATGGACGAATACCAGTTTGTCCTGATGGCGCGGTCGGAAGACGGGCGCATCGTCGCGGCGGCAAAATTGCTGGCCGCGCCGGGTTTGCTTAGTCTGCGGTATATCGAAACGGCGCATGACGCCAAGAGAAACGGGTATGGCCGGCGGCTGTTCACGCAGCTGTTTCGCCATGCGGCGCAAAGCGGTGTGGGTGTGCTGGAAATCACGGATTATACGCGGCTTGGCGCCAAATATCTGATGCCGCACGAAGAACGGTTGGCGCGGGTCGTTTATCCATGGGTTATGACCGAAGGGATTTCACCCCCGTTCCTGTGAATATTTTTTGAAGTCTTCGGGCGATTCAGCATCCGTTAAGGAATCGCGATTAATCTGGGATCAGAACAGGCCGTGTATACGGCTTTTCATCTCTCCATGTTTGTCAGTGTGCATTGAGCCGCCGCCGTCTTCCGGCGGCGGTTCTTTTTGATTCTGTGCGGGCGGGCGGCGCCCCTTTTCCAAAATTCATTAAGGAGTCTTTAGCTGTTGCCCTGCAACAATGGATAATCAGCATGATTATAGTGGGTTAGCCTGCGGCGATGAAAATGCCGTGACGAGGTGGCGAAAACGCCATCCGCGTGCTATCTTGTATCTATTCAGCTGAATGTATCGGGTCCAACACGAACTCTTAGTTTCGAAGGAGAAACCGAAATGCCGCAAGAACGCCTAGAAGCCTTGCAGCGGAAGCATTCCATGCTTTCCGCGCTGATTGAACGGGAAGAAAGCCTGCCTGCTGCCAATGAAAGTTATGTACGCCAGCTCAAGCGCCAGAAGTTGATGATCAAGGATATCCTTTCGGGAATTCGCGACGATCTTATGGACGAAGCGCGCGAACGACAGCAAACTTATGGTCGTGCCTGAAGGATATTTATCCGCATGCGAATAAAACCCCGCCGCCCTTTTTGGGCGGCGTTTTTCATGCCTGATCGCCATTCATACGGGTGCGTGCGTGAAATAAAGCATCAGGCAGGCGGCAAGAAAGGCGGCATAGGCGGCAGGGGCGGAAAGCAGGACGTGCAGAACCCGGTTGCGGGGGATGAAGCCTACGCCGCGCACCAGTCCTGCGATCATCGCCCATATCAGCAGCATCAAGGTGCCGTGGTCCGCGCGGCCGTCTGGGCCGATCAGCGGGCGGGGATAGATGCTCAAGCCCAAGGCAAGCGCACAGGCCAGAGAGAGCGCGCCCCAAGAGATGCCGGGTGGAGCGATACCGGGCGGCGAAGCGGGTCGGTCAGGTTTCGGGCTTGTTGCGGGCGTCTTCATTCTCACCCCAAATGGCGTTGAGGATCGCCAGCAAAACCGCGAACCCCACGCCCAGAACCCAGGTCAGATACCACATGATCGAATCCTCCGTGCCCGGTTTTCAAGCCGGTCAGTAAACGGTTTTCTTGTTCTTTTCGATGTATTCCGGGGTCACCTTGCCCGCCATCACGCGGTAGGCCCATTGGGTATAGAAGATGATCAACGGCATGAAGATGACCACCGCCCAGAACATGATCGACAGCGTCAGGTGGCTGGATGTGCTGTCCCAGACTGTCAGGCTGGAGCGCGGATCGCTGGAGGACGGCATGATGAACGGGAACATCGACACGCCTGCCGTCGTGATGATGCCGGTCATCATCAGGCTGGAGCCAATAAAGGCCAGCCCCGTGCGCCCGGCGCGGGCCAGCGCCGTCGCCGCCAAGCCTGCCACGAAAGCTAGCAGCGGTGCAGTCATGGCGATGGGCCAGCGGTGATAGTTTTCCAGCCAGCCGCCCGCGACGCGCGCCACGTCCTTGGCCAGCGGGTTGGGCAGCGATGCCGGGTCGAGGACCGAGGTAATGGCATAGCCGTCGATGCCGCCGCGCGCGATCCAGATTCCCGCCAGCGCGAACAGCGCCAGCGCCAGCGGGCCGAACACGCTGGCCGCCTTGCGGGCGCGGGCGTGGACGTCGCCGATTGTGCGGTGCATCAGGTAAACCGCGCCGTGAAAGGTGATCATCGCGCTGGATACAAGGCCGCAAACCAAGGCAAAGGGATTGAGCAGCGCCCAGAACGTGCCGGTGTAATGCGGCATCAAGGTATCGTCGAAATAAAAGGGCACGCCTTGAAGCAGGTTGCCGAAGGCGACGCCGAAGATCACCGGCGGCACGAACCCGCCGATGAACAGGCCGATATCCCATGTCTTGCGCCAAAGGGGGCTTTCGATCTTGCTGCGGTAATCGAAGCCGACGGGACGGAAGAACAGCGACCAGAGCACCGCCAGCATCGCCCAGTAAAAACCCGAAAACGCGGTGGCGTAGACGAAGGGCCATGCCGCGAAAATCGCGCCGCCGCCGGTGATGAACCAGACCTGATTGCCGTCCCAGTGCGGGGCGACGGTGTTGATGACGACCCGGCGTTCGGTGTCGCCCTTGCCGACAAAGGGCAGCAATGTGCCGACGCCCATGTCGTGGCCGTCCATGATCGCGAAGCCGATCAACAGGACGCCGACCAGAACCCACCAGATGAGCTTGAGTATCACGAAGCTGAGCATGGCATCATCCTTTCCGGGTCAGTGAGCCGTGTCGGGCGTTGTGTCGGGCATCGTGTCGGGTATCGTGTCGGGGCCTAGGCGCGCGAATTTGAACATCAGGTACATCTCCACGATCAGCAGCACGGTGTAGAAGCCCACGAAACCGGCCAGCGACCCGTAAAGCGATTCGACACTCAGGCTTGAAACCGAAAGATGGGTCGGCAGGACGCCGTAAATCGTCCATGGCTGGCGGCCGTATTCGGCGACGAACCAGCCAAGCTCGCACGCGATCCACGGCATCGGCAGGAACCACAGCGCCCAGCGCAGCAGCCAGCGGTGGCGTTCAAACGTGCCGCGCAGGGTGGTGTAAAAGGACAGCGCGAACAGGGCAAGGAAGGAGAAGCCCAGCCCCACCATCGCGCGGAAGCCCCAGAACATCGGGGCAACACGGGGGATGGTGTCATCGGCGGCCTTGTCGATGATCGCGGGGGTGACCATGTTCATGTCGGTCACGTATTTACGCAGCAAAAGTCCGTAGCCCAGATCGGCCTTCTCGCGCGCGAACCGTTCCTTGAGCGCAGGATTGTCAGGGTTTTTGCGTAACGCCTCCAGCGTGCGCACCGCGCGCATGCCGCGGGCGATACGCTCGCGATTTTCCGTCTTGATTTCATCAATGCCGGGCAGTGTGTGGGTCAGGGATCGGGTGGCGATAATGCCCAGAACCCATGGAATTTTGATTTCCCAGTCGTTCTTCATTTCCTTCTGGTTGATCCCGGCCAGCAGGGTCAATGGCGCCGGGGCGGGTTCGGTGTGCCACATCGCCTCCATCGCGGCGAGTTTGGTTTGCTGCGCCTCGCCGATCGTGTAGCCGGAATCGTCGCCCAGCACGATCACAGAGCAGGCAGCGGCAAAGCCGAACGCGGCGGCAATGCGGAAGCTGCGGCGCGCGATTTCCAGATGTCGGCCCTTAAGCAGATACCAGGCCGAAATGGAGAGCACGAACATCGCGCCGGTGACATAGCCCGCCGAAACGGTGTGCACGAATTTGGCCTGTGCGATGGGGTTGAAGATGATGTCCCAGAAATCGGTCATTTCCATGCGCATGGTGACATAGCTGAAATCTGCGCCGAGGGGGTTTTGCATCCAGCCGTTGGCGATCAAAATCCACAGGGCGGACAAATTGGTGCCCACCGCCATCAGGATGGTGACCATAAGATGCTGCGTTTTTGGCAGGCGGTCCCAGCCGAAGAAAAACAGGCCGATGAAGGTGGATTCGAGGAAAAAAGCCATCAGCCCCTCGATCGCCAGCGGCGCGCCGAATACGTCGCCGACATAGTGCGAATAGTAGGCCCAGTTGGTTCCGAACTGGAATTCCATGGTGATGCCGGTGGTGACGCCCAACGCGAAATTGATGCCGAACAGCTTGCCCCAGAATTTGGTCATGTCGCGGTAGACAGGCTTGCCGGTCATCACATAGACGCTTTCCATGATCACCAGCATCCATGTCATGCCCAGTGTCAGGGGCACGAACAAGAAGTGGTACATGGCCGTGGCCGCGAATTGCAGGCGGGAGAGGTCGACAAGTTGGTCGGTCATCTGGAAACTCCTAAACGCTAGCCATTACCGTCAATATGCGCGGCCATGCCGGCCACGTCCACATGGACGATCGTGCCGCGGATCAGAAAAAACAAGCCGGCCAGAAGGGCCAGTTTCACCGTCATGGCCAGCGCGAGTTCCAGATAATAGCGGCGCTCGTGCCGATGATGCTCGTGTTGATGACCATCTGGTGTGTTCGTGTTCGATACCGGCGGCATGGCACAAAGCTAGTTGCGCCGTGTGGTACCGTCAACGCGTTCTGCCGCCTTGCGCTTTTGCACACGGACGCACAGGGGACGCACAGGGACGCACAGGGGGGAGGTATGCGTGGGCAAGTGCGAAGGCGTAAGCAGGCGCGCGCCGCACGGGATGTTTTTGGAATGTTTTAATTTGAGTTCAGGAACTCAGGACCCGGTGCCGCGCAGGAAATTGGTGAAATCGAAGCCGGAATCCTTGGATTTCGGTTCCTCGGCGGTTTCCGTTTCCTCGACCGGGGGTTTCCAACGCCCTTCCTTTTCGGCCTGTTTACGGGCCTTTTGCACCAGTTTATCGAATTCCTGATAGGTGCACAGGCCCAGTTCAACCGGCGAGCGGGGCTGGAAATTGCCGCTGTTGGGGTGGGTTTTGTCGCGCACCGACTGGATGGTGCCGCGGGTCGTGCCGACCAGACGGCCGATCATGTTGTCGTTGAGTTCGGGATGGTGCTTGAGCAGCCAGGCGATCGCGTCCGGTTTGTCCTGGCGCTTGGAGATCGGTGTATAGCGCGGGCCCTTGGAGCGCTGGCGCGGTTCCGGCAGGTCGGTCTTGATCGCCTGCATCCGGTAGCTGGTGTCAGCCTGAGCCTTGTTGATTTCATCCTGAGTCACAAGGCGGGCCTGAATCGGGCTTTGGCCGGTGATTTTCTGCCCTTCCTCGTCGGCGATGGTCTGGACCTCAAGCGGGTGCAGCGCGCAGAAAGCGGCGATCTGGTCGAAGGTCAGCGTGGTGTTCTCGATCAGCCACACGGCGGTGGCCTTGGGCATCAGGGGCGCGGTCATAACTGGTTTTCCGTCCTTGGTTTTGGCTTGAATGGGCGGCACTATACCCATTTTCGCCTGGAATGCCAGAAAATATTAAGGATTGGAAACGCTTAGGACCACCTTGCCGCGGTGCTTGCCGGATTCGATATGGCGATGCGCCTCGGCGGCGTATTCCAACGGAAAAACCTTGTCGAGAACCGGGGTGACGCGTCCGTTGGCGATCATCGGCCAGATCTTGAGGTCAAGGTCGGCGGCGATCGCCGCCTGTTCCGCCATGGGACGCCCGCGCAGTGTGGCTCCGGTAAGGATCAGGCGCTTGCGCATAAGCGTGGGAATGTCGATCTGGGCGGTCTTGCCGCTCATATGCGCGATCGAAACATGGCGTCCGTCGGGGGCCATGATTTCCATGTCCCTGGCCAGCACGCCGCCGCCCGACATGTCCAGCACGACGTTGATGCCATCGGGCACCACGCGGCGCAGAACCATGGCGTAATCCTCCATCGATCGGTCGATGGCCATGCGCGCGCCCAGACGGATGCACAGGCGCTTTTTTTCAGAATCCCCCGTAGTGACGTAGACCGAGGCGCCGCATTGATGCGCCATCTGGATCGCCATGACGCCCACGCCGGACGTGCCACCGTGGACCAGCAGGGTTTCGCCGGCGCGCAGTTTGCCGCGCATGAATATGCTGCTCCAGGCCGTGAACATGGATTTGGGCAAGCAGGCGGCCAGCTGCATGTCCATGGATCCGGGGATTTCGTGGCACAGGGATTCGTGCGCGATCGCATATTCGGCATAACCCCCGCCGGGCAGCAGGGCGCAGACGCGGTCCCCGACCTTGAAACGGGTGGCGGCGGCGCCCACGGCTTCCACCACGCCTGATACTTCAAGGCCCGGAATGTCGGTCACACCTTCGGGCGCGTCGTACAGGCCGCGACGCTGCAGGATGTCATCGCGGGTCACGCCAGCCGCGACCACGCGCAAAATCACCTCGTCCGGGGCGATGACGGCGACAAGTTCGCGTTCGGTCAGGCGCAGGGCCTCGGGTCCGCCGCCCTTGCCGGTAATTTCTATGGCCCGCATTCTTGTCCCTTCCCGTGATCGTGTTATGTTTCGGGCATGTTCGACGACGATTTTGTGCCGCAAAAAGCCAAGCCACAACCAAAAAAGCTCGATTCCCTATCCGTGGACGAGCTTGAAGATTATATCACAGAACTCCAAGAGGAGATTGTCCGCGTTGAAGGCGAGATCAAACGCAAAAAAGCCTCGGCTCAGGCCGCGGCGGGCTTCTTCAAAAAGTCGGACTAGGTTTGCGCCGCGCCTTAACCTTGCGTTGTAGGGCGGGGTTGCGTAGGCGTGGATTGCCGCGCGCAAGCCTGAACACCGAGAGACAGTTTCTGCGCGAAGGGCGTTCTGGTAATGCAGCAAAAAAGTATTGAAAGAGTCGGAAAGGAGATACGCATGAACGCGGCATCGAAAAAGTCATTGAAGGGTAAGGTCGCGCTGGTCACCGGGTCGACCAGCGGCATCGGGCTTGCCGTTGCACGGGCGCTGGCGGCGGAGGGCGCGAACGTCATGATCAACGGTTTCGGCGATGCCGCAGCGATCGAAAAAGAGCGCAAGGGGCTAGAGGCCGATTTTGATGTTAGCGCGTGGTATAACGGCGCGGATTTGTCCAAGGAAGATGGGGTCAAAGCCATGGTTGGCGACGCGATCGCCAAGGGCGGGCGGCTGGACATACTGGTCAATAACGCCGGCATCCAGCACACGGCGCCGGTCGATGAATTTCCGTCTGAAAAATGGAACCTGATTTTATCGCTCATGCTTTCGGCGCCGTTTTTCGCGATACAAGAGGCTCTGCCCGCCATGCGCAAACAGGGGTGGGGGCGGATTGTGAATATCGCATCCGTGCACGGGCTTGTGGCTTCGGTCAACAAGGCGGCCTATGTTTCCGCCAAGCACGGTTTGACCGGCCTGACCAAGGTCGTGGCGCTTGAAACCGCGCGTCAGGCCATCACCTGCAACGCCATCTGTCCGGGGTGGGTGCATACGCCGTTGGTGCAAAAGCAGATCGACGCCATTGCCGCGCGCGACAATATTTCCGGCGAAGCCGCCAAGGAAAAGCTTTTGTCGGAAAAGCAACCTTCCGGCGAGTTCACTAGGCCCGAGGATATTGCCGCGATGGTCGTTTTCCTGTGTTCGGAAAACGCAGCGCAGATGCGCGGAACCCTCTGGGTGCAGGACGGCGGCTGGACGGCGCAATAGCAATTTATGGTCTTTGGCCCACGGGTCTGCTAAACCATGCGGGCAACCGAAACAGGCAGGAATTGGGCATGCGTATCGAGGAAGACGTCAAACTGGATTTCAAGGATGTTCTGATCCGGCCCAAGCGCAGCACGCTGGGCACGCGGCGCGACGTGGACATCCGGCGCGAATTCACGTTCAAGTGGAGCGGGCGGAGCTTCAAGGGCACACCCATCGTGGCGGCCAACATGGACGGCGTGGGCACCATGGCGATGGCTCGCGCATTCGCCAAGCATGGCGAGGGGCTTGGCGTGGCGCTTACCAAGCATTATTCGGTCGCCGATCTTGCTGCGTTTTTCAAGGCGCCGGAATCCGATGCCGCGTGGTATTCGCTCGGCACCACCAAGGACGATCAGGAAAAGCTTAAAGCCGTGCTCAAGAAGGCCGACAAACAGCGCCTGACGAAGATCTGCATCGATGTCGCCAACGGCTATTCGGAGGCGTTTGTCACGTATCTCAAATCCATGCGCGAGGCCTATCCCAAAATGACCATCATGGCGGGCAACGTGGTGACGCATGAAATGACCGAGGAACTGGTTCTTTCCGGCGCGGACGTCGTGAAGGTGGGCATCGGGCCGGGCAGCGTGTGCACCACGCGCAAAATGACCGGTGTCGGATATCCGCAGCTTTCGGCGATTATCGAATGCGCCGATGCCGCGCACGGTCTGGGCGGGCTGGTGTGCGCCGATGGCGGATGCACCGTGCCGGGCGATCTGGCCAAGGCGTTCGGTGCCGGGGCGGATTTCGTGATGCTGGGCGGGATGCTGGCCGGGCACGACCAGTCGGAATGCGAAATCGTGGAAAGACAAGGCGAGAAATTCGTGCAGTTCTATGGCATGAGCAGCAAGACCGCGATGACCAAGCACAGCGGCGGGGTGGCGGAATACCGCGCGTCGGAAGGCAAGACCGTCAGCATCAAATATCGCGGCGACGTGAAGGCCAGTTTGCAAGATATTCTGGGCGGTATCCGTTCGGCCTGCACCTATGTCGGGGCGCGGCGGCTGAAGGAGCTTTCCAAGCGCACCACCTTCGTGCGCGTAACGCAGCAAATCAACACCGTGTTCGGGGAATCCTGAAAACGCGTGCGGGGCCTTGTTGGCGCTTGCGTTTGGCGGTGGGGGTGCTAGTGTCTGGCGACATTCCCCCGAAATTGATGGAAGATAAGCATGGATGAGATCAAGCAACGCCTGAAAGACGCCTCGGACGCCTGCATTGCCACTTACGAGGCCTGGCGCGCCAAGGCCAACGATCACAGTGCGCGTGAAGCGCTACAGGAGGCCGTGCACGAGCTGCGCAAGGTAGCGGCAAGGCTTGAGATCGATCTGGCCGTTTCCGACCGCAAGGCACAAGGCAGCGAGCCGATCCCGATTCCCGCGCACCGCGCGGCGCGCCGTCAGGGCGCGCAAGAGGCCGAGGGCGATGACGGCAACCGCGGCAATCGTCAATCTAGCGGCAATCCGGGCGGACGCGGCGGTCAAGGTGCTGCGCAAGGTGGCGCCCAGGGCAGCGGGCGTCCGGTACAGATCCGGCGCGCGCCGGAAGGCGATGCTGCGGCTTCGATTGGCAACGATGCGCCTTCTCCTGCGTCCGGTGGCGAGGAAGAGGGTGGCAAAAAGCGCCCGCTTTCCCTGCGCCGTGGGTCGACGGATTCGGAATAATCCGTACAAATCATAAGGGATCTATGGCCTTACGCGTGGCCCGGTACGTCCGGGTCATGGGTAGGCCGTTTTGTGTCGGTTAAATTTCCTTAACGTCTGTTTATTTTACGCACAGGTTTTTGCCGGATCTGCGCTGTTTCCAAATTACTGAAAATAAATGAAAAAATGCGGGGCTTGAGTCCTAAACTCCTGTTAACCATTGCCTTGGTATGATAGGTTAAGGATGGTTAACAACCATCCCTGCCGCGTGGGGAGTACCGCTTGCTTCGATCGTTAAAAAATGGCCAAAAACAGGCCGTTTCAAGCCATAATCCCAATGCCGCGCCCCGTCCGTACGGGGCGGCGCAACGCCTTGCGGCGGGCGTTTTGATTCGCTCTTTGGCCTTTGTCGCAAAACCATTTATGCCTGCGGATGCTTGGGTCAAGTCCCGCCTTGTCCATAAACCCGCGCGCGGCAACGTGTTCGCCCTGCTGTTCGGCGCGGTCGCGCTGACCGGCGTTCTGGCCGCGGTAGGCATGCAGACCCTGACCGGGCCGGTGACCACCATCACCCGGGTTACCCAGAAAAACATCGCCGAAACCCAGCTGCTGATGGATGCGCGGATCATCATCAACGCAGCGGTGGCCGGCACCGCCGGGGGCGATGCGGATACGGACGGATTTATCGAGCCGGTGGCCTACGTTGCCGCCGCATCGGGCGAAACGCCACCCACCAATGGCGGGTTCCTGCCGACCACGCTCGGCCTTTCGCTGACCGACCCGTGGGGCAACAAATACGGGTATTGCGTGTGGGACCACGGTTCGACCAACAGTTCGGCCAACCGCATCACGGGCGACAACAACGCCACCAACACCGCCGATCAACAGCCGGTGATTGCGCTTATCTCCGCCGGTCCGGACCGCGTGTTCCAGACCCCGTGCCCGACTTACAGCGCGGGCAACATCATGGACGTGCAGCGCGCGGGCGACGACATCGTGCAGGACTTCACCTATGCGCAGGCATCGGCCAATTCCAACGGGCTGTGGTCGCTCAACCCTTCCGATCAGACCAAGGCCGAGCTTAAAAGCTCCGGCGCGGGCGGCGCGCCGCAGGTCGCGAATGTCAGCATCGACCGCGACACGGGTATCGGCGAATTCCTTGGCATCACCACGGATTCCATCGTCGCCAAAACCGACACGATCGACGTGCAGGGCGGGCTGAAGCTCGATTCAAATTATCAGGCGGCGTCCGCGACCTGCACCAACGCGCAGGAAGGCGCGATCCGCTATAACTCCGGGGCGGGCGTCAAGACGCTTGAGGTATGCAACGGCACGGACTGGATTCCGGCGGGCTCGGATATCTGGAAGCTAGACGGCACGAACGTGCATCTGAAGGACAATGCCAACAATGTCGGCATCGGCCTCGACAACCCGTCCGAAAAACTCGACGTGTCCGGCAACATCAAGGCCAGCGGCAATCTGGCGGTCGGCGGCACGGCGGATGTCGTCGGCAATTTCGCGGTCAACACCGACAAGTTCACGATCAACGCCACCAACGGCGATACGCTGGTCGCCGGCAATCTGGGTGTCACCGGCAACGGCACGGTGACCGGCACACTGGGCGTGACGGGCGCGGGGACGTTCGATTCCACCGTTGCCGTCGCGGGCGACTTCACCATCAACACCGATAAATTCACCGTCGCGGCCACCAGCGGCAATACCGCCATCGCGGGTACGCTGGGCGTGGGCGGCGACGTCGACGTGGGCGGCGGCAAGTTCACCATCGGCGCGGCGACCGGCAACACGGCCGTCGCGGGTACGCTGAACGTTACCGGCGATACGGCTCTTTCCGCCAATCTTGCGGTGACCGGCAACGAAACCGTGAGCGGCACGCTTTCGGTTACCGGCAACACGGCCATCGACACCAATACATTATATGTGGACGCAACGGCCAACGCGGTGGGGATCGGTACGACATCACCCGCCGCGGCGCTGGACGTCGCGGGCGCGATCAAGGTCGGGTCGCAGAATGCGTGCGACGCGGGCGGCGCGAATAACGGGACCGTGCGTTACGAATCCAGCACCAAGAAATTCCAAATCTGCGTCGACGGAACGTGGAACAGCATTTCCTCGATCGACAAGCTGGACGATATCGGCGACGTCGCCATTTCCGAGGTCGGCACGCCCAGCGACAACGACGTGCTGGTCTGGGACGCGTCGAACAGCCGCTGGGTGGCCAAAAACATCGCCATGGTCGGTCCGGCGCAGGTCAGCGTCGCGGGCGTCGACGGGTCGGTCCAGTTCAAGGAAGGCAGCGATCTGGCGGCGGACGATGCCAATTTCCATTACGACAACACCAACAACCGGCTGGGGCTTGGCACCAACACGCCCGGCGTCACGCTGGACGTCGTGGGCGCGGCGTCCGTTTCCGGCAACCTTACGGTCGACACCAATACGTTGTTCGTGGACGCGACCAACAACATGGTCGGCATCGGCACGCTGGCTCCGGCTTCGGCGCTGGACATTTCCGGCGCGGTCAAGCTGGGCACGCAGGCGACTTGCGACGCGGGCGGCGCGAATGACGGGACGTTGCGTTTTAACGGCACCAAGCTGCAACTGTGTCTGTCCGGAACATGGGGTTCGATCAATTCCGGCGGCAACGGCATGGCGGGCGACGTGCCAGACGCCATCGATTGCGGCACAGGCGGGTATCGCCGGGTGCTGTACCTGCAATCGACCAACGCCACGCAATATCTGTATCAACTGGTCGCGGGCGCCGCGGGCATCGGGATGCAGGTGGTCTACAGCGCCGCGGACGGCAGCCATGTCAGCACCACCAACACGGCGGGCTGGGCCAATGCCGACGGATGCGACGGCAAAAGCTTCGCCACCCTGACAGACGAGGGGCGCAGCTTCTATTTCATGGACGGGCAAGGCGCGGTGGGCGCGGGCGGCGCGCCGCAGGACGCGACCTATATCACCCAGACGCCGAATTTGACCTTGAGCAACGAACAGGCGCTGTCCACCCTGGCCACCGGCATCGTCAAGGTGACCACGGGCACGGGCGTTCTTTCATCCGGCGCGGTCGACCTTTCGGGGGCCGAGGCGACGGGCACGCTGGCCGCCGGGCGCTTTCCGGCGTTGACCGGCGACGTCACCACCAGCGCGGGGTCGCTGGCCACCACCATCGCCGCGAACGCCGTTACCAGCGGCAAGATCGCGGACGGCACCATCGCCACGATCGACCTTGCCGACGGGTCGGTGACGCTGGCCAAGACCGGGGGCATCAACACCGGCAAGCTTTTGGGCCGGTCGTCGGCGGGTGCCGGCGCGGCGGAGGAGCTGAGCGTCGGCTCCGGCCTTTCGCTGTCCTCCGGCACCTTAAGCGTGTCGGGCGTCGGGGCGTCATCGATCACGCCGGACTCGCTCGACTTCACCGAATTCAAGGACGCGATGGCGCTGGACGCCAGCACCGACATCGCCACCGGCGCCTATACGCTTTCGATCACCAATGACGGCACGGGCAACAGCCTTGTGGTCAACGATAACGGCGCGTCGGATGCCACGCCTTTCGTCATCGACGCGTCGGGCAATGTCGGCATCGGCGCGCCAACGCCGGTCGCCAAGCTGGATATCGTGGGCGGCGCACGGGTGGGGGCGGACGCCACCTGTACGGCGGGCAAGGCCGGGATGCTGGCGTGGAATTCCAACGCGTTGCAGGTGTGCTTGAACACCGGATCATTCGCGACCATTTCCAGCGCGACGGGCGGGGCCACCGCGTCGGGGGCCGACGGGTCGATCCAGTTCGCGACCTCGGGCGTGCTCGATTCCGATCCGACCAATCTGTACTGGGACAAGGCCAACCACCGTCTTGGCATCGGCATGACGACGCCGCGCAAGGCGATGGACGTCAATGGTTACATCGTCGCGCGCAACCGCGTTACCTTCGCCAATGACGGCACCACCACCAGCCCGATTTGGAACATCGACAACAACTCCGACACGCTGCGCATTTTCCGCGAACCGGATATGAGCACGCCGGGCACGGTCTATATGACCATCAACAACAGCGGCTATGTCGGTATCGGTCCGGCCTCGGCCACATCGCCTTTCCACGTCGCCAAGACGATGACAGATACGTCCGGGGCGAATTATATGGCGTACAAGTCTTTGACCGTGGCGCCGACGGCAGACGGCACGGCGAATTACTACGCCGATTACAATGTCACCACCGTTACCAGCGACAACGTGGTCAATGCTGTGTTCGGGCAATTGAACGGTGCCAGCCACACGGGAGCAGGGGCGATCACCAATTTCGTGGGCGGGCAAAACCAAGTCTACAACTCTGGCACGGCCACGGTGACCTATGGTTACGGCGGTCGCAACCTGTATTTCAACAATGCGGCAGGCGCGACCACGACCAGCGCCTTTGGTGCGGATAACGGCATCTTTGCCAATGTCGACGGTCCGACCATCACCAACGCCTATGGTGCCTATAACCGCGCGGTGGCAGCCACCGGGACCACGGCGGCAACGCTGGTGACCAACGCATTCGGCGCCTATAACACGACGGTTAATAACGGCACCGGTGGCATTACCGCTGCTTATGGTTCCTATAACGCGCTCAGCAACAACGATGCGGGTGCGATCACGTCTGCTTATGGTGCGTTCGGTACAGTGGTTAACGCCCTGGGCGGCACGATCACGAACGGCTATGGTCTGCTGGGGCGCATCAACAACGCAGGCACAGGCACGATCACCACGGGTAAAAGCCTGCAACTGGATATGCTCAATTCCGGCGGCGGCAGCATCGGCACGTGGTACGGCCTGTACATCCCGGCGATCAGCGGCACCGCGCCGACCACCGGGCGCTATCCGTCTATGTCGCCGATACCGGCAACAATTATTTCGCAGGCAATGTGGGGATTGGGACGAGCAGCCCCAGTCAATTGTTGGATGTTTATGCCACAGGTAGTCCTGCCATTGCGCTTACCAATGCTAGCCAGCAATGGGGTTTGCAGACCCGTAGCGATATTTCCAATGCCTTTGTAATCAAAAACCTAACTACACCATATAATGCATTTGTCATCACAACAGATAACAACGTGGGCATCGGGACGACGTCGCCGGCGGCGAAGTTGACGATTAATAACGGCGCCAACAGCATGTACGACATCCTGCGGGTTTATGGGAGCTCGACAACCGCTTTTGGCGCGCTCGGGCAGACCGGCACGATCACGGTTCTTTCCGCCCCGTCGACCGGGACAGATACCACCTCGCTGCAATTCCACACGTCGAATGCCGGGGCCGAGTCAGCCGCGATGACCATTCTTGGCAGCGGCAACGTGGGCATCGGGACGACCAACCCTTACAACACCCTGCATGTGCATACGGCAACCGACGTCAACATGTTGATCCGTACGGGGATCGCCGATACGACGGCCGCGCGCCTGCATGCGCTTAAAGATGACGGCACGACATATATCCCGATGGAACTTGCCGCATCCAAATTCAACTTTGTGAACGGCAACGTGGGCATCGGGACGACGACGCCGGGTACCAAGCTGGATGTTGTCCAGACGGGGACGACTCCTGCCCTCCAGGTTTCCGGGGGCACCAATCCGCTGATGCGCATCGTCGATGGGACAGTGATCGCCAAGTTGCAATCGACTGGCGGCACAGAGGGGCTTGTCGGGACCGAAAGCAACCATCCTTTCAGTATCCGGACAAACAACACGCAAAGAATATTTGTTGATACCACCGGCAACGTGGGCATCGGAACGACGGGGCCGGTATCGAAGCTTGACGTTGCGGGTGGCGCGCGGGTGGGGGCGGACGCGACGTGTACGGCGGCCAAGGCCGGGATGCTGGCGTGGAACTCCAACAAGCTTCAGGTGTGTACCGACGCGGGGACGTTCACGGATATCGCCTCGTCCTCCGGCGGCTCCTCGCAATGGGTCAACGGCACCGGCGGGGCGATTTATTATAACAGCGGCAGCGTGGGCATCGGGGTGACGGCGCCGTCGTCGAGTCTGGAAGTTCGAAACTCCCCCGTTAATGTCACAAAAAGCGCCGTGGCGGCTGTTTTAACGCCGAGCGTTACTGCGAACGGCACATATTATCATATGGGGGCCCAGAACGTGCTGGAGCCTGTTATTGCCAGCGGGATTACAAACTCTGGCTATATGATCGGGACACGAAATGACGTGTACCGAAACTATGTCGTTTCGGGGGACAAGGGTACGCTGCAGTTGCTTTACGGGATGAGTATTGGTTACGGGCATTACAATACCGATGCTACGGCATCCCCCACGACGACCCGTGCTGTTGGATTGGTGATTGCTCCTCTTTATAATTCCGGCACCATCACCGATATGTACGATATCTACCTGAGCCCTGACGGCACAGGGGGTACGGTCACGAACCGTTACGGCATTTATCAGGCCAACACAGCAAAGAACTATTTCGGCGGCAATGTCGGCATCGGGACGACGCCAACAAACAAGCTGACGGTCGGCGGGTTGGGGAATGCTGAGGGTATTCAACTGGTGTCGGGCGTCGCGAACCATACCTTGTTTATTGGCGATGTGGACGATGGCACCAACCGGTACTGGGCGATTACGCCGGGGACCGGTGCGACGCAGCCTTTTGTGATCAACAGCGCCTCAAGCGGTCTTAATTATAATCTTTGGGTGCGCAACAAGGGTGGCAGTTACAATTACGTCAATATCGCGCATAACGATACATACGGCATGATTTCCACGTCGAACGCCACGCCACTGGTGCTCTCGCCGGGCAGCGGCAGCGTGGGGGTCGGCGTCAATACCCCGCGCGGACGACTGAACCTGTACGGTACCGGTCAGACGACGGCGGATCTCGACACCACGACGGGCGACCTGTCGAACATGCTGGTGCTGCAAAGCTCGAACATCGCGGCGGGCGACGGCGGCGGCATCGTGTTCGGCACGCGCACGGTGGGCGGGTCGACCGACGGTCTGTGGGCGGCGATCAAGGCGATTGCGGTCAGCGGCACCAATTATTCCGCGGGCGACCTTGCGATCAGCACCCGCACGCTGAACACCGATACGGCGTTGAGCGAAAAAATCCGCATCAAGGCCAACGGCAATGTCGGGATTGGGACCGCGACGCCGGCGGCGAAACTGGATGTCGCGGGGACAGGCAATAATATGATTGCCAACCACGCTTATACCGGAACGAATTCTTATGTGCCGCATTTCATCGGGTATATGGCACGGGGGACCGAGGCATCGCCCACCTATCCTTTGAACGGTGATCCTCTGGCGACGTTCCAAGGGCGGCCGGGTGCCGGTAGTTCCTCCTGGACCGGTATGACCATCGTGGCGACGGAAGACCAATCGGCCACCGCGCAAGGTTCGCAAATCCGCTTCCAGACAACGCCGAACGGCACTGTTTCTTCGACGGTGCCACGTATGACCATCGATCAGAACGGTAATGTCGGCATCGGGACGAATGCGCCAGCTACGGCTTTGGAAGTGGCGCCTTCCATCAGCAATAGCACGATTAAGACGGGCGGGATCGAGATTCAAAGTTATGCTGTCAACAATGATTGGATAGCCGACAACATGTATTATAGTGGCTCTGGTGCCCCGTGGACATACAGAGCAAATGGCTATGCTGCACAGATGTATTTCAACAGCGGCAATATTACATTCAGAACTGGGCCAAGCGGTACGGCTGGTGGTTTATTTACACCGCTTACGGCACTTCAAATTCTTAACAACGGCAACGTCGGAATCGGGACCACGACCCCCAATGAGGGCAAGGTCGAGGTCAAGGGCGGGACGGTGTGCGTGGACACCAATTCCGACGATTCCGCGACCAGCTGTATCGCCAGCGAGTCCGACGCACGGTTGAAGAAAAACGTCGAGGGGCTGGGTTACGGCCTCGACACGCTGATGAAATTGCGCCCGGTTTCGTTCGACTGGAAATACGACGACGCCGAGGTGTTGAAACATTATCCGCTGGTGGCGCGTTTTGCCAAGGCGCCGCACAGCGTCGGCTTCATCGCGCAGGAGGTCCAGAAACTGGTGCCGGAGGCGATCGAATCCGAAACCGTGGGCGACAAGGACGTCCAGTACTTCCAGCTTGATTACACCAAGATCGTGCCGGTCGTGACGCGCGCGGTGCAGGAGCTTAAGGGCCTGTTTGACACGCTTTCGGCCAAGGTCGCGGATCTGGCGGCGAAGCTGGCGGACGTGGTGGCCGATGTCGCGGGGCTGAAGGACGAGGTCAAGAGCCTGCGGTCCGAGAACGCGGCGCTGAAAGACCGGCTGGATGCGATGGATGCGCGGCTCAAGGCGTTGGAGGGGGCGAAGTGATGGTGTTTCCTTTCGTCGTCATTGCGAGCGTGAGCGAAGCAATCCATGATGCGCCATGGGGTGCGCCATGGGGTGCGCCATGGGGCGTCCGGGGGGGGGCGTCCATGGAAGGGCCTGGACGAGGCGGGAACACGGTAAACAATCGGGTTTAAAATCATGCTGAAACACACACGCACACAGTTTCGTTTCACGCTCGCGGCCTTCGCCGTGCTGGGCTGTTTTGCGTATGCGCCGGGGGCATGGGCCGCGTGTTCCACCCTGACCAACGGCATCGTGCCTTTGGCGCGGTTCAATGCGTCGGGCAATTCCACCGTGTTTACCGAAAGCACCTCAACCGCTACCGCCACGGTGCAGGGGGCGATCGCGTACGACACGGTGGCAGCCGCCCTGAAAGTGTGCGACGGCACCAACTGGATCGCGCTTGCGGCGGGCAGCGGTTCTACCGTCACCGGCACCGGCTCGGCCGGGTATGTGCCGTATTGGAGCAGCGCCTCCGCCCTTTCATACGACAGCACATCCGGCGGGCAGTTTTTCTGGGATGCCACCAACCACAGGCTGGGCATCGGCACCGCGACGCCGGGTGTGCCGTTGGATGTGAAGTCAGCGTCGACGAGCAATCAATCGATAGCGAATTTCCTGCAGCCCAATCTGCCGACATCGGGTGTTACGTATATCAAGTTGGGGCAGTCGTTGAGTGATTACAATCAGGCCGATATCAGATTTGCGTATGTAGGCAACAATTCGACATCCAATTATCTGGGGTTTGGATTTTATAACACGAGTACCCTGATGAGTGTTCGAGTGGATGGCAATGTCGGGATTGGGACGACTAGCCCCAGCACACGCCTAGAAGTCAGGGGTGGAGATTTAAGAGTTTCAACCAGCGATTGGGTTGCTTCAACAACGGGAAGTTTTCTGAATGTTGGTCCCGGAGCCACGACTGGAAACACATACATAAAAATTCAGGGTTATACGGATGGCGGAACGAGTCCAGGCGTTCTTGCCCTTAATCCAGTGGCGGGCAACGTGGGCATTGGCATCTCGTCGCCTTCGCAAAGGCTGGATGTCGGCGGAATCATACAGTCGGCGTCGTCGGCTCCGGCCTTCTTTTTGAACAAGACAAATGCGCCGGTCGATTCCGGGCGCTGGCAAATTGCGCCAAGCAACACGGACTTGAACGTTCAGGCGCTGACGGATGCCGGTGGCGGCGGCGGAAACTATTTTTCGTTTACCCGCTCGGCGCAGCAGATAAATAATTTTACGGGCTATAAATCGGGTAACGCTTGGTTCACCGTCGACAACAATGCCGGCAATGTCGGCATCGGGACGACGTCGCCGGGTTCGCCGTTGACGGTGGCGCCGCCCACATCGTTTACGACAGGTACGATTGCGGCGGTGACGGCGCCGACGGTTTCACAAACGGGGAGTACCACCGGGCTTTCGGTCAACATGGCCGGCATTACACCGGCTATAGGCAGTGTTGTTGGTGTAAACGTGCCGTCGTTTACGGGTGGAAATAATGGTACGAATAACTACGGCTTGTATGTGGGCACGGTGAACGGTGCCGGCAGCGCCTATAACGCGGGAATTTATGTGAACGCGGCCACGGGCAGCGGCGGCTGGGGCGGTACGGGCATCCGCCTTACGGGTGGCGGGACCGGTACGCATGATTATGCGATCTACAATGATGCCACGGGCAAAAACTATTTCGCGGGCAAGCTGGGCTTGGGGCAGGTATCGCCGCAAAATCCGCTGGCGGTTTCGCCGGTGCAATATTCAACCGGCACGGCATCGCAATCCGGCACGACGGTTACGGGTGTGGGCACCACATGGACATCGTCCATGGTGGGATCGGAGCTTTTATATACGGCGCAAAGAATTTGGGGTGGCGTGATTACGGCGGTTAACAGCGCGACATCGTTGACCGTTTCAACATCGCAAACCGTAGGCAGCCAGACCTATAACATCAACTACCCCGGTTTACAGGTGACAAGCACGGGCAGCGTGGGTGTTGGCACGGGAGCGCCCGCAGCAAGGGTTGATATACAGCAAAGTGCTGATACAGCTGCAGCCAACGGTTTGCGGGTATTAAATTCCGGAAACACGCTTGGGGTGTTTTTATGGATCGACGGTTCTTCGAACGCACATCTTGACTCCGGCGCAAGCGGTACGGGGTCGTTGGTGATCAATGCTGGCGGTGGTAAAGTCGGCATCGGGACGACATCGCCTGATGCCAATGCCTTGCTGGATGTGACATCCACCACCAAGGGTTTTCTGCTGCCGCGCATGACAACGGCGCAGGCCAACACGCTGGATACCGCCACCAGCACCAACGGTATGATGATATTCGATACCGATACCGGCACGGTGAAGGTGCAGGTAGGCGGCGCGTTTGTGTCGCTGGCCACGGGCAGCGGTTCGACCGTTACCGGCACTGGTTCCACCGGGTATGTGCCGTATTGGAGCAGCGCCTCCGCCCTTTCATACGACAGCACATCCGGCGGGCAGTTTTTCTGGGATGCCACCAACCACAGGCTGGGCATCGGCACCATTACGCCCAGTAGCAAGCTTGATATTAATGCCGCCGATGTGACAACGGATGCAGGTCTGATTATTCGGACCGCGACCGGCAGCGGGATTCCGGCTTTACGTTTTATACGCACGGGCGGTTCGGCCTATACCATTGCGGATAATGCAGGAAAGCTGACATTTTCAAACAGTTCAAGTGCGTATCCCGGAACAGCAGGAATGGTTATGGATACGACTGGCAAGGTCGGTATTGGCACAACATCGCCGGCCAATGTTCTTGAGGTTTCCGCCGCCGGAACGCCATACACGATGGCCCTGAAATCGCCAGACAATGCGGTGAATCTGGCCTTAACGCCGTATAACAGCTCCTCCTGGTCGATCATCGATAATACCAAAGGGCAATTCATTATCAGGAATTCGGAAACAAGCGGCACCGGCTATATCGGTTTTCGTGCCGGCAATAGCGGGACCGATCAGGTGCGTATCAGTTATGATGGCCTTGTCGGCATCGGGACGACGTCGCCGCAGGGGGCTTTGCAGGTCAGCCATGCGTATGAATCGAGTGTGCCTGCGCTTGGTTCCCCCAGCGCCTTCCTGAACATTACGAATGCGAATGCCTGGGGGTTGATTGCCGGGACTCTTAACTCGGGCAATGTTTATATGCAGGCGCAGCGCGTGGATTCTACGGCAACATCCTATAACATGCTGCTCCAACCCAATGGCGGCAATGTCGGCATCGGGACGGGGACGCCGGCGTACAAACTGGATATTGCTGCCATTCCTTATTCGAACAGCCAAAGCGGCGGGATACGTCTTACAACCCCTGCGAATGAATGGTGGTCGTCGCTTGTGATGGAATCCAGCGCGAGCTGGGCACCGTATACAAATCTTTATGTGCATTACGGCAGTAATACATACAAGGTTATTTCTTTTGATCACAGTGCGGGCAACGTATCGTTTGGCGATTCAAGCCACCCCGAATTAATGACATTATCTGCGGTTGACTGGGGGGCGAATAAAAACGGTGGTTTGACCATTCAAACCACCGGTGCTGCGTGGGTTTCGGGTGTGAAGCTGAAATCCAATGCTGGCAACACGCCACGCCTTGCACTTGAAATTAACGGCACTGAAGCTTTATCGTTGTTAAATGGTGGCAACGTGGGCATCGGGACGACGTCGCCGGGGACGAAGCTTTCCGTTTCCGCCGGTTTGAACCAGGGTATATCGGTTCTGGATAGTACGGATTCCGACAACGCCCGCGTGCAACTGCGCACTTCGGCAACGAACGGGAACGGCATCATCGATGTCAGTGACAACACGGAAACCGTGAAGGTTGAATTGCATTCGAATGGCGCAAGCTATTTTAACGCCGGCAACGTGGGCATCGGGACGACGTCGCCGGCAACTGCGCTGGATGTGGTGGGTGAAATAAATTCCGTCAAAAACGACGATTGGTTCAATATCAGCGCATCTGAATATGCCAATGCCAAGAATGCGGCCATTCGATTGATGCGCGCGCGCGGCACGTCGGCGGCGCCGACACAACTTCTGTCGGGCGATATCATCGGTTCGCTGACGTATCGTTCTACGTTCAATCCGTTGAACGGCGCTGCCGTTATAAGCTCGGCCACGGAAAATCAGGGTACCGGTGCCTTTGGTTCCAACCTTCAGTTCCAGACCGTCGCCAACGGCACGACCAGCGGCGCAACGCGCATGACCATCGACCAGAACGGCAATGTGGGCATCGGGACGACGACGCCAAGTTATTTGCTTCAAGCCAATAGTTCGACAGTCGGTTCGCCGGGTGTGATGGCAGTTTCTTCCGCGACCAGTGCGTCTAATCAAAGCGTGGGGCAATTGAGTTTTTATAATACGGGGGTTAGTACAGAAGTGGGGCGCATCAGCGTGAGCCGGACCGGCAGCAATTATGCCGGGGTGATGCATTTCTATACTTATCCTGACGCTGGATCCCTGACCGAAAGCATGACGATACTCGGCAGCGGCAATGTCGGCATCGGGACGGCGTCGCCGGTGTATACGCTTTCGGTTGCCGGGGTTATCCAGGGGCAGGCCGTGGCGGCCTCTGGCGATGTTCTGCGTGTCGGCAACGATTCCAAGCTGGTTGATATCGATATCGCCAACACCATGGGCGTCTATGGCGTCCAAAATTCCGCGATCGGGAATATCAAGCTCGGGAGCGGCGGCGGCACCATATACGGCTATAGCGGCAATATCGGCATTGGAACCTCCACGCCGGCACAGGCGCTGGAGGTGAATGGCAGCGTGCTGGCGGCGGCGTATCTGTATTCGTCGGATGCGCGGTTGAAAACCGATGTCGCGGCGCTGCCCGGGCAGTTGGATAGGCTGTCGGCGCTGCGCCCCGTATCGTTCAAATACACCGCCGATCAAAAGGGCGAGACTCATCTGGGCCTGATCGCGCAGGAGGCGGAGACAGTCTATCCCGAACTGGTCAAGACCGACGACAAGGGGATGAAGGCGATCGATTATCCGGGGCTGATCGCGCCGCTGATTTCGGCGGTGCAGGAATTGCGCGCGCAAAACGCGCAACTGCGCGCCGAGCTGGACGCGCTTAAATCCGCGCAGCAGAAATAAAAAAGGGAAGGGGGCGCAAGGGTATGGCAAGGGCGATGCGCATGCTGATCCTGATGCTGGCGGCGTTTTTCGCGTCGTTCCAGGCGGGTTATGCGGCCACGTCCTATACGCTGGCCTATGACGGCAGCGTCCAGATCAACGAGTTTTCCAATTGCCGCGTCGTCAACAACGGCCACCCGTCGCAAAAAAGTGTTTTCATCGCGACCAAGACCACGAACGAATGGACCAGTTTTTACACCAACCCGCCGATGGGGGTTACCGCCACCGGCTGCACGCTTGCGACGTCGGGCGCGGTGGCAAGCTGGGGACAGGTGAATAGCGGGGCGTTGGGCGACGGGGTTTTGAACTATTTCCCCGTTCCCGGCCATTTAACCACGGTGGGCGGCGCCAATGCCCTGACTTTTAAAAAGGTGGCGCTGGGCGCGCAGCATGCTTGCGGCATTCTTATGGACGATACGATGCGTTGCTGGGGGTATAACGGTTATGGCCAGCTGGGGTACAATTCCGGGGTCAATACCAACCTGCCTACAGCGCTTTACGGCAGTTTCGCCACGACGACATGGAAGGATGTTTTTTCCGGAAGCAATACAATCTGCGCGATCCGCAAAACCGATAATGTCATGTTCTGCTGGGGCTATAACGCGTATGGAGAGGTCGGGGATGGGACCACGACCAATCGTACTATACCCCAAACCCTTGATTCCAGCGGCGGGTGGGACACAACGGCATGGGACAGCGCTGGCGCGGTTTTTTATGGTTTTTGTGCGATCAGGTCGTCGGACAAGCATATGTTTTGCTGGGGCCGGAATACTTATGGCGAGCTTGGGAATGGCAGCACAGACGGCAGCCTCACCGCCCATGCCACCCCGGCACCGCTGACATCGACCGGCGGGTGGGACACGACGGCATGGAAGTCGGTCGGTGGCGGGGCCAACCATTTTTGCGCTGTCCGCAATTCGGATTCCAAGATGTTTTGCTGGGGCCGGAATATTTATGGCGCGCTGGGCACCGGCGATACCACGGACCAGTCCGTGCCGACCGCGTTGGGCGGCGGGTTTTCGACCACGGCGTGGAAGTCGATGCAGGGTTATGACCTTGGAAGTTGCGCACTGCGCAGCGACAACGTGATTTATTGCTGGGGGTACGGGCGCGGCAACGGGTCCAGTTCGTCCGCCGTTTCGGTTCCCACCGCGCTGGGCGACGGGTTCGACACCACCACCTGGTCGGCCTTCGGCACCGGCACGTACCAGACCTGCGCCATTCGCGCATCGGATAGCCAAATGTATTGCTGGGGCTCCAACGGGTTCGGCGCGCTGGGTACCGGCGATTATACGAATGCCTATACGCCTGTATCCCTGGCCGGTGTGGGGGGGTGGAGCGGCGCGAGCTGGAAAGGCGTGGCGGCGGGGACGTATTTTGCCTGCGGGATTATGCAGGACGATACGCTGGTCTGCTGGGGCCGCAACCAGTACGGGCAGCTGGCCAACAACCTTTTTAATCGTAGTGTCCCCGGGACGCTGGCGACGGCCGGGGGGTGGGATACCACGGCGTGGTCGCATATCGGGGCGTCGGTCAATTTTGCCTGCGGCATCCGCGCGTCGGACAGCAAAATATATTGCTGGGGAGAAGGTAGTTATGGGAATCTGGGCAACAATCCGGCCGATCAGGGCGGGTCGTACGAGCCGACGGCGCTGACATCCACCGGCGGGTTCGATGCCATGACCTGGTCGGCGGTCAGTGCGTTCAACCCAAGTGTTTGCGCGTTGCGGTCGAGCGATTCCCATATGTTCTGCTGGGGGTATAACGCCTATGGCCAATTGGGCGACGGCACGACAACCAGCCATACCACGCCCGCATCGTTATCATCGACCGGCGGATGGGACACGACGGTGTGGGAATCGCTGGCGACATCGTCGCAGGCCAACCATTTCTGCGCGATCCGGGCGTCCGACCACCGCATTTTCTGTTGGGGTTATAACTGGGCCGGACAATTGGGCGATGGTACGACGACGAGTTCCAGCGTGCCGATCCCGCTGTCATCGAGTGGCGGGTGGGATACGACGCAGTGGAAATCGGTTTCCGTGGGCAATGCCAATACATGTGCCATCCGGCTGTCGGACGAACATCTGTTCTGCTGGGGGGGCGGAGGTTACTATGCGCTTGGCAACGGGGGCGGGGCCAATACCTCCGTGCCTGTATCGCTCAGTTCCAGCGGCGGGTGGGACACGATGCAGTGGTCAAAAGTGGCGGTCGGTTATTTTGGGGCCTGCGCGATCCGTAAATCGGACAGCCAGATGTTCTGCTGGGGGTATAATGCCTTTGGCCAGGTGGGTGACGGGACCACGGCGAATAAAACCATCCCTACGGCGCTTGGCGGCGGATTCAGCGCGACCGCGTGGTCGGATGTCGGCGTATCCGGATCGCCTGCGCGGACCTGCGCGATCAGGACGTCGGACAAGCATATGTATTGCTGGGGCGACAACCGGGATGGCGAACTGGGCGACGGCACCACCACCAACCGCACCACGCCGGTGGCGTTGACCACGACCAACGGATGGGATGCGACCACCTGGTCGGGGCTGGCGCTGGGCGTCTCTTTCACGCTGGGCATCAAGCAGTAGCAGGTTTCTTGCGTCGTCATTGCGAGCGACCGGCGAGCGCGAAGCAATCCCGGGAACGGCCATGAGGCGATGGGGGGCGGCTCGGGTTTTTAGGTTGTATGGATTGCCGCGTCAGGCTTCGCCCTCCTCGCAATGACGGGACGGGCGCTAAGAAACAGATTGCACGGTTGGGTGGATGCGGCCAGTCTGGGCGGGATGAGCGATATATCCCGCACAATGACGGAAGCCGTCGACTGGCTGGTGGCGCACTGGGCAGAGCCGCCTGCGCCGGGGCGTGTCGCCGCGCATGTTGGGATGGAGGCGGGCGCGTTCGAAGATGCGTTTTGCGCCTATGTCGGGTTGTCGCCCGAACGCATGGTGCAGGCGATGGCACGCCGGCGGGCGGGCGAAAATCTTTCAGGCGGCGGACGGGCGCATGATCCGTTCGTGACCGTCGAGGCCGCGACGCCGGGCGAAATGCGGGGCAAGGGCGCGGGGCTGGGCATACAATACGGGTATGCGGATTCCCCGTTCGGGGAGCTGATCCTTGCCGCCAGCCCACGCGGGTTATGCTGGCTGGGGTTTCGCGTGGATAATTCCCGCGCGGCGTGCCTTGCGCGCATCCGCGCGTGCTGGCCGCGCGCGCGGCTGGTGGAGGACAGCGCGGCTTTGCGCCCCTATGCCGACGCGGTGTGTGCCGTTTGTGCGGGAGCGGGAGAGGCGGGGCGGAATATCCCGCTGCACCTGTTTGGCACCGATTTTCAGGTTCAAATCTGGCGGGCCATGCTGAAAATTCCGGCGCGGCATTTTGTCAGCTATGAAGGGCTGGGCGCGGGCATCGGTCGCGCGGGCAGCGCGCGGGCCGTGGGCGGGGCGGTCGGCGCCAATCCCGTCTCGCTGCTTATCCCGTGTCACCGCGTCATCCGTAAAAGCGGCGTGCTGGATAATTACGGATGGGGGTCGGCCCGCAAAAAGGCGCTTTTAGGGATCGAGTGCGCCACGTAGCCCCCGTGTGCCTGTAGGTGTTTTTCTTTGTTTTTCAACGCTGTCATCACCCGGCTTGGCCGGGTGATCCATCATGCAGCGTGGTGGATGTTTGCCATTCCTTACCATGGATTACCCGCCTTCGCGGGTAATGACGAGGTATGGTGAAGCGTCAGGGGGGCTCGGTCGCAACCTTGGTGGTGCGGCGCTTCTTTTTTGAACGGGGTGCGTTATAATCCGGCGCATGAAGACGATCTGGGCGATATTGCGTGGCATACTGGTATCCATCGGGCTGGTGGTGGTGATGCTGGCGCTTGCCGGGGTCTGGGGTCTGCACCGGCAGCAGGAAACCCTGCCGCGCGACATCGTGCTGTCCTATACGTTTTACGGCACGCCGCCCGACGATGCGGGGCCTTCGCCGCTTATGGCGCAATTCTTCCCTTCCGAGCCCAGCCTTGCCGAGGTCGCGGGCACGCTGTACCGCGCGGCGCGGGACAAGCATGTTTCGGCGCTGGCGGTGCGGCTTGCGGGCGGGGATTATGCCTGGGCGGACGTGCAGGAGCTGCGCGCCGCCATCGCGGCCTTCAGGGCGGCTGGCAAGAAGGCCTATGTCTTTGCCGAATCGTATGGCGAGCTGTATCCCGGCATGGCCGAGTATTATCTGGCCAGCGCGTTCGACGAAATCTGGATCCAGCCGGTGGGGACGGTCGCGATCACCGGGTTTTCGGCCGAGGCGCCGTATATCCGCAAGACCCTGAACATGATCGGGGTGGCCCCGGAAGTCATCCAGAAGGGGACTTATAAGACCGCGCCGGAAAGCGCGCTTCTGGAGCATATGAGCGACGCGCAGCGCGACACGCTGCACGACATCCTGTCCAGCATGATGACCGATTTCTTCGAGGGCGTTTCGGGCGGGCGGCATATTCCCCCCGTGCGGATCGGGCAGTTGGTCGACGATGCGCCCTATACCGCCGGGGAGGCGAAGGAGCGCGGGCTGGTCGACCGGGTCGGGTATTGGGACGAATGGATGGATGCCCTGTTGCCGCAGGATGCACATCCGGAGCGCGATCTGGTCGATATTGGCGAATATAACGCCGCGCGGGCGCGCGACCCATTGAATCAAATTCTTAAAAAAGAAAAGCAACGCGCTGAAAATAAGTCAGAAAATAATGGCGTTGCTTTGATCTATGTCGGCGGGATGATCGTACAGGATGATGGGTATGACAATTCCGGGCCGTTCGGCGACCGGATGAGTTATGCCACCGATATCGCGGACGCGCTCGACGCCGCGTCGCAGGACGACACGGTCAAGGCGGTCGTGTTGCGCGTGGATTCACCGGGGGGGAGCCCTTCGGCCTCGGAAACCATCCGCCGCGCGGTCGAGGTTGCAAAGCAGCGCGGAAAATACGTCGTGGTATCGATGGGGGACGAGGCCGCGTCGGGCGGGTACTGGCTGAGCGTCGACGCCGACCGCATCTTCGCCCAGCCGGGCACGCTGACCGGGTCGATCGGGGTGTTCGGCGGCAAGGCTTCTTTGGCCGGGCTGTGGGGCAAGATCGGTACGAACTGGGATTCGGTCACGCTGGGCGCCAATGCGTCGATGTGGTCGATGAACCAGCCCTATACGGATGCGCAGCGTCAGGCGGTGTCGCGCATGCTGGACGATGTGTATGACAGTTTCATCGACCGGGTCGCGCGGGGGCGGCATTTCGCGCCGGAAGTGGTGGAATCGATGGCGCAGGGCCGGGTCTGGACCGGGCGGCAGGCCAAGGAGCGCGGGTTGGTGGACGAATTGGGCGGATTGCATCAAGCCCTTGAAGACGTTGCAAAAAAGATCGGCGTCGGGGATGCGGGCGCGCTCGACATCCGGGTGATGCCGGACCAGCCGGGGCCGTTCGATTCCTTGATGGGTTTTATCGGCCGGTCTGCGCAAGCCTTTGAACCGATAAGAAAATTTATCGGCGCGATGGTCGTCGATCGGCATCCGGCGCTGGGGCTGGTGCGTGCGCCGGTATTGGACATCCGGTCCTGACCTGATGTATACTGAAAGAGTGTTCCCATAATGGGATTGTGAAAACCGCGACAGGATGTCCGCACAGGCCATGGCCACCGTTTCATCCAACTATACCGAACTTGCCAGTCCCGTTCAGGCGCTGTTGAACGCGCGCGCGTCGGCGGCCAAGGTCGCATCGGACGGCGTGGTGCGTGCGACCACTTCCGACACCACGGTTTCCGCAACAGACAGCCCGGTGCAGCAAGCGCTCAAATCCCGCAATGCCGCCAAGGCCAAGACCGCGTCGGATTACACGCCGCCCGCCATCGACACCACGCTTTCGGACAATGACAGCCCGATCGTGCGCGCGGAAAAGCTGGCGGCGATCAAAAAACAGGCGCAGACCAAAACGCAGAGCGACAATCAGGTGAATTTCCTGCGCATGAAGGCGTTTGAGATCAGCAAGCGCATCACGCTTTATAAAAATCTCGGCCTTACTGCCGAGTACACGCAGGCGCAGGCCGAGGGCGTGGATGTGGTCAAAAAATACCAAGCCATCCTTAAAAATCAGCTTTCGGGCGGAAGTTCGTCTTCCTCCACCAGCACGACGGCCTGATCAGATCAGCGCCAGCGCCTGATCGAGGTCGGCGATCAGGTCGTCGACGTTTTCGATGCCGATCGACAGGCGGATGACTTCGGGTCCGATGCCCAGCGCGGTTTTCTGTTCGTCGGAAAGCTGCGAATGGGTGGTCGATGCCGGGTGGATGATCAGCGAGCGCGTGTCGCCGATATTCGCGACATGCGAAAACAGCTTCATCGACGAGATGATCTTTTCCCCTTTCGCCTGTCCGCCGCGGATGCCGAAGGCGAAAACCGCGCCGCCCCGGCCGCCAAGGTATTTCTGCGCCAGCGCGTGGTATTTGCTTGACGGCAGGCCCGCGTAATTGACCCATTTGACCTTGGGGTGGGTTTCAAGGTGCCGGGCGACGGCCAGCGCGTTTTCGCAGTGGCGCGGCATGCGCAGGGCCAGGGTTTCGATGCCCTGCAGCGTCAGGAAGGCGTTCATCGGTTGTTGCGAAACGCCAAGATCGCGCAGGCCGATCGCGTGGTTATGGACCATCAGCGCCGCGCGCCCGAACGCATCGGCGAATACGATGCCGTTATAGCTAGGGTCCGGCTGGCCAAGGGCCGGGAATTTATCCTTGTGCCTGGCCCAGTCGAATTTGCCGCCGTCGACCACCGCGCCGCCCATGGCGTGGCCGTGGGCCGAAAGAAACTTGGTGGTCGAATGGGTGACGATGTGCGCGCCGTATTCGATGGGGCGGCAAAGCGCGGGCGTGGCCAGCGTGTTGTCGACGATCAGTGGGATGCCGTGTGCCTCGGCGATGCGGGCGACGGGTTCGATATCGACCACGACGCCGGAGGGGTTGGCCATGCCTTCGAGAAAGATCGCCTTGGTCTTTTCGGTGATCGCGCGGCGGAAGTTTTCGGGGTCGTCCGGGTCGACCAGCGTGGATTGCCAGCCGAAGGTGCGCGGAAAGACGTTTTTCAACTGGTTGACCGAGCCGCCATACAGCCGGGCCGAGGCGACGATGTGGTCCCCCGGCCGCATCAGGGCCGAAAACACCAGCAATTGCGCGCCGTGGCCGGAAGCGGCGCAGGTGGCGCCGATCCCGCCTTCCAGCGCGGCCAGACGTTCCTCCAGCGCGTTGATCGTGGGGTTGGTCAGGCGCGAATAGGAATAACCGAATTCCCGCAAGGCAAACAGATCGGCGGCGTGGCTGGCGTCGCGAAAGACGAAGGCGGTCGCGAAATGCACGGGCATCGAGCGCGATCCGGTCACCGGGTCGGGCGGCGTGCCCGCGTGGATGGCCAGGGTTTCAAATCCTTTGAAATGCTTTGCGGCTTCGTGTGTCATGGGGGAAGTATATCCTAATTAACGGTATGAAAAGCATGTAAATTTCGGTGAAAACCGCTGTGCCGAGGGGTTGCGTCCGGCGGATTTTTCGTCCGGCGTTATTCCAGCCATGGCCAAACGGCCCGAACCGGGCTAGGAGTGTGTGTATGAGCGCGCAGGCCCGGATCGAAATCTATGTCACCACCTATTGCCCGTATTGCGTGCGGGCAAAGGAATTGCTGAAACGCAAGGGCGCGACGTTTACGGAAATCGACGTGACGGGTGACGATGCCGCGCGCATGGCGCTGGTCGAACGATCCGAAGGGCGGCGCACGGTGCCGCAGATTTTCATCGACGGGCGCGGGATTGGCGGATGCGACGATCTTTACGCGCTGGACCGTGCGGGCGAACTGGATCAATTGCTAAAGGGCTGAAAGGACAGACCATGGTTTTTCTGGGCAGTACCGAAGACGGACGTAAACAGAATTTCGACCTTAAATTCGCCAACCGGCACGGATTGATCGCCGGGGCGACCGGCACCGGCAAGACGGTCAGTCTGCAGGTTCTGGCCGAAGGGTTTTCGCAGGCCGGGATTCCGGTATTCATGGCGGACGTGAAGGGCGACCTGTCGGGGATGTCGCAGCCGGGCGCGATGCAGGATTTTTTGACCAAGCGTGCGGCCAAGATCGGGTACGACGATTACGCGCCGGCGGCGATGCCGGTCATCTATTGGGATATTTTCGGGGAAAAAGGGCATCCGATGCGGGCGACCGTTTCGGAAATGGGGCCGCTTTTGCTGACCCGTATCCTTGAGCTTAACGACACGCAGGAAGGCGTGCTTTCGATCGCCTTCCGCGTCGCGGACGAGGAAGGGTTGTTGCTTCTCGACCTCAAGGACCTGCAAAGCCTGCTGGCCGACATGGCCGCGCGATCGAGCGAGCTTTCGGCCAAATACGGCAACATCTCGGACGCCAGCGTCGCGTCGATCCAGCGGCGGCTGTTGCAGCTTGAAGACCAGGGCGGCGCAAAACTGTTCGGCGAACCGGCGCTGGATTTTTCGGACATCATGCGTAAATCGGGCGAGCGCGGTTGTATCAGCATTCTGGCCGCCGACAAATTGGTGCAAAGCCCGCGCCTGTATGCGACGTTCCTGTTGTGGATGCTTTCCGAACTTTTCGAGCAACTGCCGGAAGCCGGGGATTTGCCGCAACCCAAGCTCGCCTTCTTTTTCGACGAGGCGCACCTGCTGTTCAACGACGCGCCCAAGGCGCTTTTGGAAAAGATCGAGCAGGTGGTGCGGCTGATCCGGTCCAAGGGCGTGGGCGTGTATTTCGTCAGCCAAAGTCCCACCGACATCCCGGAAAACGTGCTGGCGCAGCTTGGTTGCCGCATCCAGCACGCCTTGCGCGCCTATACGCCGCAGGCGCAAAAGGGCGTCAAGGTCGCGGCCCAGTCCTTCCGCGCCAATCCCGCCATCGACACCGAGAAAATGCTGACCGAGCTTGGCATCGGCGAGGCGCTGGTCTCGACGCTGGGCGAGGGCGGGGTGCCCGGCATGGTCGAACGGGTGTTCATGGCGCCGCCGCGCGCGCTGCTCGGTCCGGTTACCGAGGCGCAGCGCCAGTCGGCGATGGCGCAAAGCCCGGTGCGCGGCATGTACGATCAGGCCATCGACCGGCAATCGGCCTATGAGATTTTGAAGGCCCGCGCGCAGCAGGCCAGCACGGCCGCCGATCAGGCGCAAAGCCGGGCGCGCACATCCGCGGCGCCGCAGGCTTCGGGCGGTGGCGGACGCCAGCGCCAGACATTGGCCGAGGCCGCGGTCAAATCGGTCATCCGCACCATGGGCTCGGAAGTCGGGCGGCAATTGATCCGCGGGCTTCTGGGGTCGCTGCGGCGCTAGAAAACGAAGGAGTATCCATGTCTGTCCTGCACAAGCCGTCGTCGTATCCCGATCCGCGGCAAAACATGTTTTTCTCGATGGACCGAAACCTCGCGCTGGAGGTCGTGCGCGTGACCGAAAGCGCGGCACTGGCCGCCAGCCTGCATGTCGGGCGCGGGGACGAGCACGCGGCCGATCAGGCGGCGGTGGATGCGATGCGCACCGTTTTGAACACGCTGGCCATAGACGGGCAGGTGGTGATCGGCGAGGGAGAGCGCGACGAGGCTCCGATGCTGTATATCGGCGAACGCGTAGGCACAGGCCACGGACCTAAGATCGACATCGCGCTCGACCCGCTTGAGGGGACGACCATCACCGCCAAGGGCGGGATGAACGCTCTGGCCGTCATCGCGATGACCGAGGAGGGCGGGTTCCTCAACGCGCCCGACACCTATATGCAGAAAATCGCCGTGGGGCCTGGGTTTCCCGATGATTTCCTCGACCTCGACGAACCGGCGGAGGATTTCGTGCGCCGACTGGCGCGGGCGAAAGGCGCACGGCCGGATGAATTGATGATCTGCGTTCTTGACCGTTCGCGGCACGAGGATCTGATCGCGCGGGTGCGCTCGGCGGGCGCGCGCATCACGCTTATTCAGGACGGCGACGTTTCGGGCGTGATCGCGGCGGCGGAAAAGGATTCGCCCATCGACGCCTATATGGGAATCGGCGGCGCGCCCGAAGGCGTGCTGGCGGCGGCGGCGCTGCAATGCACGGGCGGGCAGATGCTGGGCCGGCTTGTGTTCCGCCAAGACGGTGAAAAAGCGCGGGCCGAAAAAATGGGCATTACCGATTTTGCGCGCATCTATACCAAGGACGACATGGCCTATGGTCCCAACGTGATGTTCGCGGCCACGGGGGTGACCGACGGGGCGATGCTGCCCGGCGTGCGGCGTTATGCCGGCGGGGCGGTCACACATTCGGTTATCATGCGGTCCAAGACCGGCACCATCCGCCGCATCGAGGCCACGCATAATTTCACAAGGAAGCCGGGGCAATGAGCAAGGTTTATATCCGTTTGTTTGAGCCGCGCGACGCCGAGGCGGTGGTGCGCATGAACGCGGCGCTGGCCCGGTTTCGCGGGGCGACGTCGCTGGCCAATGCGGCGCAGTTCATCGCGGGCGCGGCGCTTGGGAAAATCTGGGTGGCCGAAATTCTGGGCCTTGGCCTTGTCGGGTTCGTCGCCGGGTATGACTGGATGGATTATGTGCTGGGCGTGCGGGTGCGCCAGATCGATCTTCTGTATGTCGACGATGCATGCCGGCACAAGGGCGTGGGCAAGATGCTGGTGCATGCGCTGGTGCACGATGCCACGGCCTGCGGGTGTGGGCGCATCGACGTCACGGATATCGAAACCAACGAGCTTGCCGCCCAATTCTACCTTGCGCTTGGGTTCCAAGCCTCGCACAGGGCGGGGATGCGTTATTCCGTGTCCGGCGACGCGCTTGGCCGGCTGGCTCCCTGAAGACGTGTCGCTTGAACGAATCGTTTAGCGTGGCCGGATGAGTGCATTGCCCGAGCCGGTTTTGGCGCACAGCTATTTCATGGATACGCCGTCCTTCAAGGGGCGGCTGTGGCGGCGGCCGGAATACGACCGGGCGGCGGCCACGCGCATGGCGCAGGCCCATGGATTGCCTGAGATGGTGGCGGCGCTGTTGACCGCGCGCGGGGTGCCGCAGGCGGGGGTGGAGGCGTTTTTAACGCCGGGCATGAAGGATTTTCCCGATCCGTCCTTGCTTGCGGGCATGGATGCGGCGGCGTCGGAGGTGGCGGCCGCGATCATGGCCGGGCGGCGGATCGGCATTCTGGCCGATTTCGATGTCGATGGCGCGACTTCGACCGGGATCCTCACCCGGTTTCTGCGCAGCGCCGGCGCGGGCGAGGCGCCGTTATACATCCCCGACCGTCTGAGCGAAGGTTACGGGCCGAATAACAAGGCTTTTGAATGGCTTAAGGAGCAAGGTTGCGATTGGGTCTTAATTGCTGATTCCGGCATCACGGCTTTTGACCCCATCCAGCATGCCGTTGATTTAAATCTGAAAACCGTGGTTCTGGACCATCACGAGGCGGAATCGCGTCTGCCCCTCGCCACGCATATCATCAACCCCAAGCGGGCGGACGACACATCCGGTTTCACCATGCTGGCGGCGTGCGGGGTGGCGTTTTTGTTCTGCGTCGCGCTCAACCGCGCGCTGCGCGCGGCGGGGCATTACAAGAACGGGCGGGTGGAGCCGGATCTGCGCCAATGGCTCGACCTCGTCGCGCTGGGCACGGTGTGCGACATGGTGCCGATGACCGGGCCCAACCGGCTGTTCGTCAAGGCCGGGTTCGCGCGCATGGCGCGGCGTGAAAACGCGGGCATCGACGCGCTTTTGAGCGTCGGCAAGATCAACGCCGTGCCCGATCCCGGTCATGCCGGTTTCGTGCTGGGTCCGCGCATCAATGCGGGTTCGCGCGTCCATCATTCCGATCTTGGGGCGCGGCTTCTGGCCACCGAGGACCGGGAGGAGGCGATGCGCCTTGCCTGGCTTTTGGACGATTGCAACGTCAAGCGCCGCGCGATGCAAAAGGATATGGTCGCGCACGCCGCCGCGCGGGTGTCGGCGTTCGGATATGACGGGGACCCGGTGATCGTGCTGGAAGACCCGGAATGGCATCCTGGTCTGGTCGGGCTGGTGGCCGGGGACATCAAGGAGCGTTTCGGGCGGCCCGCCTGCGTTATCGGTTTCGCCGATGCCGCGGACGGCGGGCGCGAGGGGCGCGGGTCGGGCCGGTCGGTCGCGGGCATCAACATCGCCGAGGCGCTGATCGCCGCGCGCAACGACGGGGTGCTGGTCAAGGGCGGCGGGCACGCGATGGCGGGCGGTTTCACCGTTCTGCCCGACCGGATCAAGGATTTCCGCGACTATATGAAGGCGCATATCGGGCGGCAGGCGCAATCGCTGCCGCCGCATCCGGAAAGCGCGGTCGATCTGGTGATGAACGTGCGCGGGTTGACGATCGACCTTGCGCGGCTGGTGCACGGGGCGATGGCGCCGTATGGCAGCGGCTATGTCGAGCCGGCCTTCGTGCTTTCGGACGTCATGGTCGTTCATGCCGACATCGTGGGCGGCAGTCATGTGCGTTGTACGCTGCGCGACCGCGACGGCGGCCCGACCATCAAGGCGGTGGCGTTCCGCGCGGTGGATACGCCGCTGGGGCGGTTTCTTTTGAAGGATGCGCGGGATTGTGCCGTGCCGGTGCATTTGTTGGGTCAGGTCCAGATCAACAGTTGGCAGGGCCGGGAAAGCGCCGAATTCCACATTTCCGACGGTTGCACGGGGTATGTGTGAACCGGATGCAGGCCTTTTTCTCCTGTCTGGTGTGGGGCTTGCGGGCGCCGCTGGATGGAGGGGTGGCCGGGATTAAATTCGGGCTGGGCATGAGTCCGCGCATGAGTACGTTCATGCAATTGCTGACCAGTTACGCCTTGCCGTTGTTTTTCGGCGTGGTGTGCGGCGTTTTGGGGCTTGTGCTGGGGTGTCTGGCCTTGATCGGTTCGGCGGTCGAGGCCGTGGCACAGTTGTTTCGCGCTATGCCTTATGCGCGTCCGATTTCGCGCATACTTGTCGACTGGGTTCCGGTCGCGTAAATAATCCCGCATGTTCGCGATGAATATCCGCAAGGCGAAAACCGCCGATCTGGGCGCGCTGGTGGCGTTCGACACCGTCGCGCGCGGCCTGCAACGCCGGATCGAGACGATCAAGCAGGCGACGATTCAGGGGCGGTGCTGGGTCTATGCCGAGGGCGGGACGCCAATGGGCTATGCCATCATGCAGGACGACGTGCTGGACCATCCGTTCATCCAACTGGTCTTCGTCGCGGCCGAGCATCGCCGCCACGGTATCGCCAGCAAGCTGATCCGGCACATCGAAACTCTTGCGCAGGGGCAGGGGCGGGAGAAAATTCTGACCTCGACCAATAAAAGCAACGCGCCGATGCAGGCGGCGCTGGCCACGCTGGGTTATCGACCCTGTGGCGAAATCACGGGGCTGGACGAGGGCGACCCGGAATTTGTTTATCTTAAGCCGCTGGTCTGAACCGCATTCAGGCGTCGATTTATCAAATTGACAAAACGCCCTGATTTTATTTATCTTCTGCGCCGATTCGACATTTGGAGTTTTTTACATGAAGACCAATCAATATCTTCCGTGCGCGGTTAACCGGATTCTTGCCCATACGGCCGCGACCATGGATAGCAAGGGCGTAAGGCCATGCGACGCCGCGCGCGAATTTGCTGCGGCGAGTGTTGCGTGTCCCAGTAAAATGGCCGTGGTGCGTTACGCGCACACGATCGCGCGTCATATCCGCGAGGGTCGGGTTTGTGGCGACGATCGCCGTGCGTTTACCGAAATGGTCGATACGCTTCGAAACATGGGCGAATCCATGGGTATTCCGGCCAAGGCGCTTTCACTGAAGCTGGCCGCCTGATTGCCCGCAAGGCCATTCATGCAGACCGAAAACCCGTATTGCCGTTAAACGGCTACACGCGCGGCGCAATCGGCGCTAAACAGGTTCCATGCGCGTTTCCGTCCTGCCCGCCACCGCCGTCGACAAGGCCTATACCTATGCCCTGCCCGAAGGGGTGGACGCGCCCGCGCCCGGCACGTATGTGCAGATACCGTTGGGGCCGCGCAAAATTCTGGGCTGTGTGTGGGACGATGCGCCGGACAACGTGCCCGCAGGCAGGCTGAAGGCAATCGTACAAATCTATACTTCGGTTCCGCCGCTTGCTTCGGTCATGCGCCGGTTTATCGAGCGGGTGGCGGAATACACGCTTGCGCCGCGCGGCGAGGTTTTGAAAATGACGATCTCGGCGCCCAAGGCGCTGACCGGCAAACGGATGGTCAAGAAGATCGAAGCGCCTTGCGCAGCGCCGGACCCCGCGCGGCCGGGGCCGGCGCTGAGCGCCGACCAGCACCGCGCGGCGGAGGTTCTTTCCGCCGCCGCCGCGCACGATGCGTATTCCTGCACGCTGCTTGACGGCGTCACCGGCGCGGGCAAGACCGAAGTGTATTTCGAGGCGGTGGCCGCGGCCCTGCGCGGCGGCGGGCAGGTGTTGATCTTGCTGCCGGAAATCGCGCTGTCGAACGCGTTTCTGGGCCGGTTCGCGCAACGTTTCGGCTGTGCGCCCGGCCTGTGGCATTCGGGGTTGAGCGAGGCGCAGCGCAAGGCGACGTGGAAGGCGGTGGCGGGTGGCGCGTGCCGGGTGGTCATCGGCGCGCGCTCGGCGCTGTTTTTGCCTTACGCGGATCTTGCGCTGATCGTGGTGGACGAGGAGCACGACGCCGCCTTCAAACAGGAAGACGGGGTGCGTTACCATGCACGCGACATGGCGGTCCTGCGCGGGGCGATGGCTGGGCATGCGGTGATTCTGGTGTCCGCGACGCCATCGCTGGAGACTCTGCATAACGTGCGCGCGCGTCGTTACGACGCCGTGCATTTGCCGGACCGGTTCGGCGGTGCGCGGTTGCCCGATGTCACGCTGGTCGACATGAAGCGTACCCCGCCCGAACGCGGGCGGTTTTTAAGTCCCGCGCTGATCGACGCGATGCGCGCGACGCTGGCGGCGGGGGAACAGGCGTTGCTGTTTTTGAACCGGCGCGGCTATGCGCCGCTGACGCTGTGCCGCGCGTGCGGGCACCGGATCGAATGTCCGCATTGTTCGGCGTGGATGGTGGCGCATAAAGGCGCGGGCCGGCTGGTGTGCCATCATTGCGGGACGTCGATGCGGCGGCCCGATTCCTGTCCGAAATGCGGGAGTGTGGATTCGCTGGTGCCGATCGGCCCCGGCGTCGAGCGTATCGCCGAGGAAGCGCGGGATCTGTTTCCACAGGCGCGAGTGCTGGTGCTGGCATCCGACACGGCGGGGGAAGACGGCGGGGCGCTGCATCAGGCTTTGGAGGCAATCCGCGCCCACGCGGTCGATATCATCATCGGCACGCAGATCATTGCCAAGGGGCACCATTTTCCCAAGCTGACTTTGGTTGGCGTGGTAGATGCGGATCTGGGGCTTTCGGGCGGCGATCTGCGCGCGTCGGAGCGCACGTGGCAATTGCTACATCAGGTCGCGGGACGCGCCGGGCGCGAGGCCGCGCCGGGCCGCGTGCTGCTTCAGACCTTCATGGCCGAAAACCGCGTCATGCGCGCGCTGGCGGCGCATGACCGCGATGCCTTCGTGGCGGTGGAGCTGGAAGAGCGTGCGCAGGCGCGGATGCCGCCCTTTGCGCGGCTTGCGGCGGTCATCGTGTCGGGGACCAATCCGCAAAAGGTGGAAAACGCCGCGCGGGCGTTGGCGCAGATCGCGCCGCAGGCCGAGGGGTTGAGCTTGCTTGGTCCCGCGCAGGCCGCGATTTACAAGCTGCGCAACCAGTATCGCTGGCGCCTGCTTCTGGCCGCCGGGCGGCATTTCCCGATGCAGGCCTATATCCACGACTGGCTGGCGGCGGCCAAGCCGCCATCAAGCGTTCGCGTCGCGGTGGATGTCGATCCGTACAGTTTTTTATAGAACGGTATAAATCAGTCTTGGGTTTTATGCGGGGGTTTCATTAAATGTCGCTCAAATTTGCCTGAAACCCGCTGAAACGGCAGGGTTTCGTTCATATTTTTCTCATAAAATTAATACTGGGCAACGAAGATCATTTCAGGCCGCGAGAGGGAAAACCCATGGGCGCCGAAACCTTGTTTGAAACGTACAGCGTCAGCGGAAAGGTGCTGACAGCGAATCTCTGGAACGAGCGGATCGATACCGGGGCTGCGTATCTGCATGCGGATGCGGGGCAGCAGAAACTGCTTGTGTGCGATGCGCTGGGCCAGAAACATTCGGTGGTTCTGGATGCCGGGACGTTTACGGCGCATGTGGGGCAGGAGGTTACGCTTTTATACATGCGCGCGCGGTTGACCGGGCCGGACGGACGTTATCGCTGTGTGCTGGCTTTTAACCACGAAACGCGCGCCTATGGCGTGGATGCCTTACGGCTGCGCCGTGTGGCGCGCGATACATTGCGCGTCACCGGGGGCGGGCTGATGTTCGGTGTATGGCTTTTGTCGCTTGCGTTGGCCGTGTATGAAAGCGTTGCGCCGGGCGCGGCGGCGGGGTTCGAGGAGGATCTGACGCCGTTGTGGCTGCCGCTGGTGTTGTGGATGCCGGGCATGGCGATCACGCAGTTGCGGTTGGCGCCGCGGCTCAGACTTGCGCAGAGTTTGATCGACGAGGCGCTGCACGGCATTGCCGGCCCGCACCGCGCCAGCCGGGACATTGACCCGTTCTTCGCGGTCGGGATGGCTTGAATAAATTGACATAATTTAAAACGTTTTGCTAAAACCGGCGCATCAAAAACCGTAACCGGATGGCAGGGCGACGTCATGGCCAAAGATCACAAAAAGAAGAAAAGAAAGCGCGTGGCGAAGCTGGCGTTCATACGTTCCGCGTTGCGTTCGGAAGTAGAGAAGAACGAATGGAAGACCCTTGTCGTCTGGGGCATGGCGGGAACGCTGATCGACTGGTCGCCCGCCATGCGCAAGGCTTTTATCCGGCGGACGATGGATGCCGTGCGGGCGCATTACGGCGCCGAAAAACTTTCCTTCGGCGTTGCGCGCCAGATCCACGATCTGGCCGGGGCCGCGCTGGCGCAAGGTTGTTTGCCCACGCATGGCGTGGCGCAGGCGTTGGGGATGGACGAATCGCGTCTGCTTTCGGATGTCACGACCCGGCTTCTTGTCCACGATATCCCCTCAAAGGCTTCGGAATACGGGCTTGGCAATGCGGGCGACCTGAATTTCTTCGTCGATAGCCGGGATCGCGGAATCCTGCACATGGTCGCCACGGCATATCCCAGTTTCTTTGCGCGTGGCGTCCTGAATTACCACGCGTTGCTGCCGCTGATCCACGGAGTCGTGGGCAGCGAAAGCATCGTTTCGCCGGACGGCACGGTCGCGACCAAGGATACACATCCGGATGCGTTTCTGGATGCCGTTCTTTCGGGAGTCAGGAAAAAGCGCATGCACGACGTCATCGTGGTCGATCATCGCGGCGCTTATATCGATGCGGCGGTTGCGCGCGGGGCGCGTGCGGTGATGCTTGACGTACCCATGCCGGCCGTCGATCAGGTACGCGCGGTTTTTGAAAAAGTTCTGGGCGTGCCGTATCAGGAAGAAGGACGGCCCTTTTACCTGCGCGAGCCCGATTACGTGGCCAGTTATGGGCTGGTCTAAACCCGGCCCGCGCTGATTCCCATGTCCGGTTCCTAGATGCGCAAGGCGGGGATGCAGTAGGTTTTGGGCGGTTCAAAGCCGTTAAAGCAATCCGCCGCGTAGGCGCTGGTATAGGCACCCGCGCTTTCAATCCATATTTTGTCGCCGGGTTGTAGCGTCCGGGGCAATGGATAGGGTGTTTTCTCGTAAAGCACGTCGACGGAATCGCAGGTCGGCCCGGCCACGATGCAGGGTATTTTTGGGTCGCCGTCACGCGGCGTGGTGATGGGGTAGCGTATGGATTCGTCCATCGTTTCGGCCAGCCCCGTGAATTTGCCGATGTCGAGATAGACCCATGTAAGCGTGTCGGCGGCGGATTTTTTCGACACCAGCACCACTTCGGAGCGGATGATCCCGGCTGTACCGACCACGAAGCGGCCCGGTTCGATGGCGGTGCGGATTGCCTTTTCGCCGAAATGGTGCCGTAGCGAGGCGTTGATCGCCCGGCCATAGGTCGCGGCGGTGGGCACGTCCTTCAGGTAGCGCGCGGGGAAACCGCCGCCCAGATTCAACATGGCAAGATGGATGCCGCGCGCCGCCAACGCCTTGAACAGCGCGGCAGACGCGGCGATGGCGCTGTCCCATGCCTTTGGGTCTGGTTGTTGCGAGCCGACGTGAAAGGACACGCCGTGCGCGACCAGGCCCGCGCGGGCGGCGGATTCCAGCACCTCTGCGGCCATTTCCGGGTCACAGCCGAATTTGCGCGAAAGCGGCCATTCCGCGCCCTTGTTGTCCACCAGCAGGCGGCAAAAGACGCGCGCGCCGGGGGCGGCGCGGGCGATTTTTTCCACCTCCGGCAGACAGTCCACCGCAAACAGGCGGATGCCGCGCCGGTAGGCATAGCCGATGTCGGCTTCCTTTTTAATGGTGTTGCCGTATGAAACGCGTTCCGGCGCGATACCCTGATCGAGCACCAGATCGATTTCCCACGGGCTGGCCACGTCGAATCCCGCGCCCTGCGCGGCCAGAAGGCGGACTATTTCCGGCGCGGGGTTGGCCTTGATCGCGTAATAGATGTCCGAACCCGGCATGGCCTCGGCAAGGTCGCGGTAATTCCCGCGCACGGTTTCAAGGTCGACGACAAGGCAAGGGTTGCGGTCGGGCAGGGTTTCAAGAAACGCGCCGACGCGCCTGCGAAATGCGGCTCGCAGGCTTTCCCACCCCGTTGCGGCGGGCGGCGCGTCGTTTCGTTTGGCTGAAGCTTCGGCTGCGGGCAAACTGGCCTCCGATGCGTCGGACGGGATCCGGCGTTATTTACGCGCAGAAGCAGGGCGTCCATGGCGGATCGTCGTTGCGGAACGGATCCGGGCAGGTATAGCAGCGGCCGAAGGTTTCATAGCGATCCCATTCGGACAGAAGGCTTTGGTGGAAGCGGCCGTTGAAGATGTGCATCACCTCGCGCCGGCCCCATTCGCCGATGCGCGCACGCACGGGGTTGCGCCAAAGCGCCTCGCGCGAGAGTTTGATGCGCTCGATCAGGTTGAGGCGCGCAAGCGGGATGTTGCCCTCGAAACGCGGGGCAAGATCGAACAGGCTGATGCCGAGTTTGAACCCAGAAGATCCGGAGCCGGACGCGGAGCCGCGGCCGGTTTCGCCGGAATCTTCGGTTTCCACATCGTTTTCAAGCGCTGATTGCGGGTTTGAAAAGTGCGGATTTAATTGTTCCGGGAGGGATTGCGACGTAAAAAGCACGTCGACAGCCGACTTACGCGCGGCCGGCGCGGCAAGAACCATGGTCATGAGCATAAAACCCTAATTAAAATCGTTGTGGGGCTTGGTCCCCAAAACAACCCAAGTTTTACGCCGTTGCATAAACCATTATTTCAGGCCAGTGGCACGCACGTCCCCTAAGTATGGGTTAAGCGGTCCGGGTTTCAAGAGTTTTTTTGATTTTTGCCAAAAAAATTTCGCACGACGTCCAGCGCGGCGTCGAGCGGGAGGCGTTCGACGGGCACGCCATCGGGGAAAGAATCCTCCAACCGGGTCGGAAAAGCGCCATCGAGGATGACGAAGACGCCGTGATCGGCGGGCGCGCGGATCAGCCGGCCGTAGGCCTGGCGCAGCTTCATGCGGGTGATCGATTCGTCATAGGCCTTGCCGCCCATGGCCTTGCGCCGTTCGCGGTGCAGGATGTCCGGGCGCGGCCACGGCACACGGTCGAAGGCGATCAGGCGCAGCGAGCGTCCGGGCACGTCGACGCCGTCGCGCACCGCGTCGGTGCCAAGAAGGCAGGATTCTTCCTCGGCCCGGAAAATATCGACCAGCGTGCCGATGTCGATTCGATCGACATGCTGGGCGTAAAGCGGAATGCCGGCGGATTCGAGCGCGGGGGCCAGACGCGCATGCACCGCGCGCAGACGGTGGATGGCGGTAAACAGGCCGAGCGCGCCGCCGGACGAGGCACGGAACAGCGCCTCGTAAGCGCGGGCGAGCAGGGCGGTGTCGTTTTTCGGCACGTCGCGCACCACCAGCACGCGGGTCTGGTCGCGGTAATTGAAGGGCGAGGGCACGGCGACCCGTGCCGGGGCCAGATCGGCCATCGCGCCCGCGCCGGTCAGGCGGTCGGTTTCGGACCACGCCGTTTCGTCGTCCGCGCGCGCGGATTTGAGCGTGGCGGAGGTGATCAGCACGCCGTGCGCGTGGGGACGGATTTCGGCGGCAAAGGGTTTGGCCGGGTCGCGGTGGTGGCGGAAGAAGCCGACATCGATGTCGCGGCCTTCGGCGCGGGTGATCTCGAACCAGTCGATGAAATTTTCCGGCGCGGGTTGTCCAAGCCCGTCCAGCATGTCGATCCATGCCGCGACGGTCATCGCGGCGCGGCGGTCCAGCCCACGGGACAGCGCATCGAGGCGGCCGCGCTGGTCCGCCGACAGATCGTCGTATTCGCGTTCCAGCTTCGCGCGCAGCGCTTGCGCCAGCGCGACCAGCGGGCGGTACAGGGCGCGCAGCGCGGCAAGGGCGGCGGGTACGGCGCTGGCGACATCGGGGGAAAGCGGGCGGACGTCGCATTCGATCGCCCAGGGCGATGCGGCGTCGGCGGCGCGGGCCCGGACTTGATGCGCGATGCGGTGAAGCAGGGTTTCGATCGCGCCCAGCGGGGCGTCCGTGCCCATACGTTTGTGCCAGTCGGGACCGGGCAGGGCGCGGGCGGCTTCCAGCGCGTCCTCGATCAGGCGGGCGGTCGCGGCTTCGTCGCCCGCGACCACGCCTTCCAGCCGTTTGCGCAGCCCCTTGGCGCGGCGGCTTCGGCGTGAATGGGTTTTTTCATCCTCAGGTCCCAGCACCCAGCGGCGCAGATCGGCGCCCTCGATTCCGGTCAGATGGGCGGCGAAGGTCGAATCGGCGGCGTCGAACAGGTGGTGCCCTTCATCAAAGACAAAGCGCGTAGGCATGGCGTCGGCGTCGGCGGCGCGGGCCAGCATGGTCATGGCCAGCGCGTGGTTGCCGACCACCAGTCTGGCGCGGCGGGCCCGGCGTTGGGCGCGTTCGATGAAGCAGCGGTGGTAATGGCTGCACGCGGCATAGATGCATTCGCCGCGCCGGTCGGCCAGACCCAATGTGTGGTTGTAACCCAAAAGCCCCGGCAGCCAGCCGGGAAAATCCGCGCCCGACATGTCACCGTCGCGGGTCGCGCCGATCCAGCGCGCCATCAGTCCCGCCGCGACCAGCGCGCGCGGATTGCGCGCCAGCGGCGCGGCGCCCGCCGCGTCCTCGTAATTCAGCAAGCACAGATAATTCTCGCGGCCCTTGCGGATCACCGCCTTGCGCGCGCGCTCCATCGGGTCGGGGTAGAGGGTTTCGAGTTCGGTGTCGATCTGACGCTGGAGGTTGCGGGTATAGGTGGAGATCCAGACCGTGCCTTCGTTTTCCTCGGCCCAAAGCTGCGCCGGGGCGAGGTAGCCGAGCGTCTTGCCGACGCCGGTGCCCGCTTCGGCGGTGACGATGTGGGGCTGGTTTTCCTGTTCGCGCGGGGAAAAGGCGGGGACGATGCGGGTGGCGTAATTGTCCTGCGCGGTGCGGGTTTCGCCGTTGCGTCCCGCGCCGCGGCGGCGGGTGATCAGGTCGTGCAGATGGGCGCGCGCATCCTCGCCGCTTACCGGTTTGCTGCCGGGTTGCGGGGGTGGGGCGTCCTCGCTCCATTCGGGCAGACGCTCCCACGCGCCCAGCGCGTCGCGCGCGCGCGTCACTTCGGCGGGGTCGTAGATTTCGTCCATCGCCGCCAGCACGGCAAGGGTCCAGCCCCAGCCCTTTCCGCTTGCGCCCATTGCCACGGCCAGCGCGCGCAAGGCTGGGTCGGGCTTGATTTCGCGCAGCAATTCGGCGGCGCAGGCGGGCAGGGCCATCGCCGCGTCCTCGACGCTTTGCGGAATTTTCAGGCCCAAAGCGGCGGCGATGCCGCCGATGGTGGGCACGCAAAATTGCGCGGGGCGGACGAAGGCGAAGAGTTCAAGGATGTCGAGCGCCATAGGCGGAATGCCCGTGCGCGTCGCCAGATAAGGCAGGTGGCAGACCAGCACCGGCACGTTTTCGGGCAAGACCGGCGCGGCGGGCAGGGTCCCCTCCAGCACCTCGCCGTCCGGCGTCAGCGCGGCCCAGTGCCCGGCCTGCACGGCCAGCGATGTCATCGACAGAGGGATCATTTCTTCGCGATTCTAGCGGGCGGGCGGGGCTGCGCCAAGGCTGGTCTTGACTGAAATCAAGGGGGATGCCTGTATGGCGGCCTAAACTTTGAACGAGAGAGAAAGAGGAGAGAGAGCGATATGTCAGATCTCAACCACGCGCTGATCGACGACCTGCCAGACATGAAGGAAGAAATCCACGCGCTGCGGCAGTCGGACAACCATTTCGCGCGGCTGCTCGATTCCTACGACGACATCAGCCATCAGGTCGCGCTGATGGAGGCCAACGTCACGCCTACGACGCAGGAAACGGAAAGCGGGCTTAAACAGCAACGCGTGCGCCTTAAGGACGAACTGATGCGCATTCTGAACGACAGCGCCGCCTGATACGGGTTTTTTGTTTCGTGTAATAGGGGTGAAAAAAAGGCCGGGTGAGAGATCACCCGGCCTTACAAGTTTTTGTGGGGTCAGAGCAGGGAATCTTCCAAACACAGGGGAAGGTGGTCATTGGCGGGCGCGAACGCCTCCAAAATCAGGTGCCCGGCGACGCTGCCGCCCAGCGAGGGCAGAGGCGCATCGGGAATCTCGAAATAAAAACTTTCGGTCGGGGCGAACATCGCGGTGGTCGTGCCGCAGTCGAGGAAAAAAGGGTTGAGCCCGGACCACACGGGAAGCGCATCGAGCGCCCGTAGCAGGGTGGTGGCAGGGGGGGTGGCGGGCGTGTCGCGGTCGGACGGGCTCATAGATTCAGAATACCGCGAAAACGCGGTTTCCGGCTATTGCGCAGAGGGTCTAGACCTTTTGGTCTATGCCGCGCAAGTCATTGTTAATTATGGATATTTTTTCGATGCGCGGAGGCGGGCGCAAGGGGTGCGGCCGATTCCCGTTTTGGCGCCTTGGCGGGGGCGCGCATGCGCATGCCGACATTGTAATCGTAGCCCTGAACCTGTGCCGAGGCGTGGCAAAGCAGGGCGTTGGCGAAACCCCATTTCCACAGGATCGAGTCGGCGAAATCGGTGTCGGTCAACAGGATCAGGTCGGTGGTCGCCATATAGCGCAGGCGCAGATTGCGGCGGCGCGGATAGCGCGTGAGCATGAAGGGATAGACGCGCTGCGGCGTCATGTCGATGAAGGTGAAGAAGCTTTCGCCCATGGGCGCGACGCGCGCAACCTCGACATCAAACTGGGCGGCGATGTAGCTGCGCGCGGAATCAATGTCGGTGACGCTGGCGGGCAGCGGCAAAGTGGGCAGGGTGAGCATCGCCTCACTCTGGCCGAAACGCGCGGGCACCGGCATCTCGACGAATTCAAACCCGGCCAGCGTGTTGCCCTGAAGATCCTCGGTCAATGGCATGATCGCGGCGATGTTCAGCATGTCGGCGGCGGGGGTCGCGAAATCCGCCTCGTGCGCGGCAAGCGAGCGCCACGTCCCGTCGACGCGACCTTGTTCGACAAAGCTGGAGCGGTGGGTCGAAACCTGCCCCGCACGGCCCCTGATCGGGCGGAAGGCGCCGGACACGCAGGGCCATTTCGCGCCGTTGCGTCCGAATACGTACATCGCCTGCGCGGGCGCGTCGGGTTTTTTCGGTTTTTGTTTGAGGATTTTCGCCGCGCTTAACAGACGGTCATCGGGCGGCGGATCGTAGGCCAGCGGCACCGCCTCGTGCAGCCACGGGGTGACGGGCATTCCATGTTTCTTCATCAGGGTCTGTATCTGGATATCCAGCCATGCGGAAGGGATGACCCCCGCGCCGGTCGCGCGCAACACGTCTTCGGCGTCGAAAGCCTTGAGGCCCAGCGCGTCCCGCGGGCCTGCGACGCGCAGGGCGGCGAAGTCGGGCGACTGGATTTCGATGAACAGTGTTTCCAGTCTTTCGTCGATCATGCCGGGGCTGGGGTATCCGTGCAGGCCGGTTTCAAACATTTTTCCGTGCGCGGGGCACAGGTCCAGTTTCTGGATCATCAGGCGCGCCACGGCGGCCGCGCTGGCATGGTCGAAGCCTTCCAGTTCGTCGGCGCCGAACGTCGCCGGGGCGGGCATGTGGCCGGACCAGCGTTTTCCATCGAGGTTGCGGCGGGTGCGCGGCACGGTGTTGGCCAGGTCCTTTTCGGCGTCGGCGCGCAGAACGACCTTGATACGTCCGTCCGTCCCGCGGAAATAAGGGATGATGTCGGCGCGCGGCAGGTCGCGGGCGACGACGTCGCTGACCTCGCCGGTGCGTTCGTCACGCACGGCTTGCAGGGTCAAGCTTGCGGCCGGGGCGGGGGACGGCCGCAGTTCCTCCAGCCGCAGGGCGCGACCGGGCGCGGTCTTGCGCGCGATGACGATATGCGCGGCGGGCATGTGCGGGCGCGGCTTGCCGTCGGCGGTGTACAGGCGGAAGGCGCCATCGAAATGCGCGCGGGCCGTGTGCGCGTCGCGCCACGGCGCGGTATAGGTCACGCGCGCGCCGATGCGACGGGCAAGGATGCGGTCGTAATCCGCTTCGCCCAGTACCGCGAACTGGTGTCCGATATCGGCCCTGAAATTACGGATGTTGACCTTGCGGACGATAAATTCGTAGGCCCAGCGCGCGGGCAGCCGAAACAGGCGCGTGTGCGGGACGTGGGGGGAGATTTCCTCAAGGAAGAATCCCTTGACCGCGTCGCGGGCGCGGGCGTTTTCGGCGAACCATTGCAACAGCGCGATTTCGCGTTCGCCCTGCGTTTGCGCCAGCGGGTTTCCGAACAGGCGGAAGGAGCGATTGTCGCGCCAAGGGATCGGGAATTCGATCTGGACTTCCTCGTCCGCCGGAGGCATCGCGTAATCACAGATCACCAACGTGCCGTCGGGTTTCAGCAGCCGGATCATGGATTCCAGCCCGGCGGCGACTTTTTCCTCGTCGTAATCCGCGCGAGAATACAGGGTGCCGAGAACGTTGGAGGCGGTCACGGCGTCCACGCTTTCGGCGGCACGACGGATATGCGCACTGTCGGCGATTTCAAAGCTTAAATTTTCGATGTGCCGAAAGCGGGCGCGGGCGCGCATCACCGCCTGCCGGGCGCGGTCGGCGCCGATGAAGCGCAGGCGGGGGTTAAGCGCGGCCATCGCCGCCGTCAGCGCGCCGGTGCCGCAGTCGAGGTCGAGGACGGTGGACCCATCCGGCAACAAAAGGCACGACACCATGTGCTTGGCGCGCAGCATGACGTCGTGCGCGAATGTGGGCACGGATGAGGGCGCAGGTGTGGCCGGTTCTAAGGTCATGTGATAAGGGGTTATATATACATGCTGCGCGCGCTTGCCAAACCCCTTCATCACGCCCTTGACTGGCTGTTGCCGCCGGTGTGTCCCGCGACCGGGCGACAGGTCGACGCACATGGTACGGTGGACCCGGAATACTGGGGGCGGTTGCGCTTTATTCGGGCGCCGTTCTGCCGCGGGTGCGCATTGCCGTTCGCGCACGACATGGGCGGCGGCGGGGCGGAGGTATTGTGCGCGGCCTGTCTGGAATCGCCGCCCCTGTTCCGGCAGGCGCGCGCGGCCCTGATTTACGACGACGCCAGCAAAGCCCTGATTTTACGTTTTAAACACGGCGACCAGTTGCAGGCCGTCCGGGTGCTGACGCCATGGTTGGCCGAGGCGGGGGCAGAGCTGATCGCGCAGGCGGATGTGTTCGTGCCGGTGCCGTTGCATCGCTGGCGGCTTTTGAAGCGGCGGTACAACCAGTCGGCGCTTCTGGCGGCGCGGCTGGCACGGCAGTCGGGCAAAGCGGCGGCGGTGGACGCGCTTGTGCGCGTGCGGGCAACGCCCCCGCAGGGGCATCTGAAGCGGGCCGAGCGCGCGGCCAATGTGCGCGGCGCGTTCCGGGTGCGCGACGCACGCGCCATCGCGGGTAAACGCGTGCTGCTGGTCGACGACGTGATGACGACGGGGGCGACGCTTAATGCCTGCGCGGGCGCGTTGCTGGATGCCGGGGCCCTTTCGGTCGATGTTCTTTGCGTCGCGCGCGTGGTTCGGGATATATAGAAAGACCCATCCAAGGAGACCTTCGATGACCCTGCCGCATCTGATGCCCGCGTTGACCGTATTTGTGATGAGTTTGATCGCGATGATTTCGCCGGGGCCGGATTTTCTGTGCGTCTTGAAAAATTCGCTCGGCCATGGATTTCGCGCCGGGGCCGCGACCGCGCTTGGCATTGCCTCGGCGCTGTGGGTGCATATCGCTTATTGCATGGTCGGGCTTGCGGTCGTGATCGCGCAGTCGATCCTGATGTTCAATGTCATCAAATGGCTGGGGGCCGCGTATCTGCTGTATCTGGCGTGGCACGCCCTGCGATCCAAGGGGTGGGACGACCATATGGTGCGCGCCGACCGCGACCCCGCGCTTTCGCCGCGCCGTGCCTTTATGCAGGGTTTTGTGACCAATGCGCTGAACCCCAAGGCGACTTTGTTTTTCCTTGCGCTGTTCACGCAGGTCATCGATCCGCATACGCCCATTGCGGTGCAGCTTTCCTATGGCGCGATGATTTCGGGCATGGGCGCGGTGTGGTTCGTCGCGGTGGCGGCGGTGATGACGCGGCCCGCCATCAGGACGCGTTTCGCGCGCATATCCAAATGGATCGACCGGGCGTGCGGCGCGGCGTTCGTGGCGCTGGCCGCGAAACTGGCGCTAGCGCGGCAGTAACACCTGATAAAAGGCGTTGTCGTCCTTGCCGCCCGAACCGGCACGGTTGACGCAGCCGGCGGTGTGGTGGTTGAGGCTGGTGGCGACATCCCCGATTTCGTCGGTCGCGTCGGTGGGGCCGGTGAAGCTTCCCGCGTACAGGATCGCCCCCGCCCATGAATCGGAAGGGGGGAAGCCGCTTGGGTTGTCGATGCCCAGTTGTCGGTTGATTTCCTTGCAGGTGTTCTGATCGACGCCCGTGATCATCAGGACCAGATCGTGCTTGTCGGTGCCCACGCCCGCGACGCGCAGGGCGTAAACCCCGGCATCGCCCGAACGCACGTCGCCGGGCGCGGTGGCGTCGAGCACCGCCGCCGGAAAGGCGCGGGCATCCAGCCCGCCGCCCGATGCGTCGAAGACCTTGCATTTCGCGTCGGTGCAGTTGGCGAACATGGCGGCGGTTTCGACCGCGTCGCCATTATTGGTTTGCCAGACGTCGTTTTCAAAGCTTAGCGCGTTTTCGGAAATTTCGTCGCCCAGCATCCTTGCCACGGTCTTTTCCATGCCGCCGGCATAGCCCATGTAATCGGTGGCTGAGATGCTGCCGCGTTCGCGGTCCATCGAGGTCGAGCCGCGGTCGGATTTGGTGATCGCGGCGGTCAGCAGGCCGAACAGGGCGACGGCGATCAGGATCAGGAACAGGACATTGCCGCTGTTTCGGCCCCTGTTGCGCGGTGAATTCAGCATGGACGCCCCTTTTTCTTTCGGATAGAACATTTTGGCACAATTTGAACGGATGGCAACCATGAGCAAACCCGCAGAAAATCAAGCGTCCCAAGATTTGACCGACCCGCATGCCGCGCGCAAGGCCAAGCTTGATGCCGTGCGCGCGCAGGGCGGGACCGGCTATGCCTATGGTTTCGCGCGCGATGCGCGGGCCGGGGAATTGCAGGTAAAATACGCCGACCTTGAATCCGGCACGGAAACCGAGGACAGGGTCGCGGTCGCGGGCCGGATCATGGCGATGCGCAACAACGGCATGTTCATCGACCTGGCCGATGCCACAGGCAAGATTCAGGTGTTCTGTCACAAGGACAGCATGAGCGCCGAAGAACTGGCGGGTCTGGACAATTTCGACCTTGGCGACGTCATCGGCGTCACCGGCACGATCCGGCGCACGCCGCGCGGCGAGCTTTCGGTGCGCGCGAGGCATGTCGAATTGCTGACCAAATGCCTTTTGCCGCTGCCGGAAAAATATCACGGCCTGACGGATATCGAACAGCGCTATCGCCAGCGTTACGTCGATCTGATCGTGAATGAGGAAAGTCGCACAACCCTGCGCGAGCGTTCGCAGATCACCGCCTCGATCCGCGAATACCTGACCGGAGAGTGGGATGGGCTGGAAGTCGAAACCCCGATGCTGCACCCCATTCTGGGAGGCGCCACGGCCAAACCGTTCGTCACGCATCACAACACGCTGGATACCGAATTCTATCTGCGCGTGGCGCCGGAACTGTATTTGAAACGCCTGATCGTCGGTGGCCTTGCGGATTGCGTGTTCGAGATGAACCGCTGTTTCCGCAACGAGGGGATCAGCCCCAAGCACAACCCGGAATTCACCTCGGTCGAGTTGTACAAGACCTATACCGACGTTAGCGACATGATGGACCTGACCGAGGGTTTGGTGCGCCATGTGGCTCAAAAGGTCTTTGGCAAGACGGTGTTCGATTACAACGGCAACGTGATCGATGTGGGCGCGAAATGGCCGCGTAAATCGATGTGCGCACTGGTGGCCGAGGCGACGGGCGTCGATTTTCTGACCATCGTTGACGCGGCGGCGGCGCGCGCAGTCGCGAAAAGTCAGGGTGTGCATGTGGAGCCGAGCGCGAAATGGGGCGAGGTCGTCGCCGCGGTGTTCGAGGAAAAGGTCGAAGATACCCTGATCCAGCCCATCCATGTTACCGAGTTCCCGCTGGATGTTTCACCTCTGGCCAAGCCGCACCGCTCCAACCCGATCCTGACCGAGCGGACGGAGTCGTATATCAATGGCTGGGAAATCGCCAACATGTTCACCGAGCTGAACGACCCCGCCGACCAGCGCGCACGGTTCGAGGAGCAGGCGCGCGCGCGCGAGGCGGGGGACGAGGAGGCACAGATGCTGGATTCCGATTTTGTCACCGCGCTGGAATACGGCCTGCCGCCTTGCGGCGGCTGGGGGCTTGGTGTGGATCGTCTGACCATGATTTTGACCGGGTCGCCCAATATCCGCGACGTCATTTGCTTTCCGACGCTCAAGCCCTTGAAAGGCGATGCGCCCACGAAATACGACATGGCGACGCGCAGCGTTCCGCAAAAAGCCATAAGCCTTGAACCGCAATCGTCCGAGTGGAAAAACGTCAACGAGATGCTCAAGCGTTTCGTGATCGTCGTGAACGAGAAAGAAGACAGTATGGGCCGCGTGCTCAATGCGGCGGGTCACGCGATGGCGGGGCTTGTGGGTGGCGTGGCGAAGGCGGAAGATTTCTGCTTCATCGACTATGTCGATGCCGACAAGGGCGTACATCCAAGCATTTCGCATTATCCGGTGATCGTGCTGAAGGCCAAGAATTCGTCGCAGATATCGCGTATTCGGGCCGAGGCGCAGGCCGCCGGTATTGCCTGTGTCGATTTCCTCGACACCATGACGATCGGGCGTTCCGAAGAACAGGTGAACGCGACCGCCTCCAGGAAAGAGGATGAGTTGAATTATGTTGCGCTTGCCTTGTGGGGGGCGACCGACAAGCTGAAAGCACTGACCGGCAAGTTGTCGCTTTATAAATAAACAGAGGTAATTCGTAATATTTCCGCGCGGCCTTTAAAGGTTGATGCGCGGGGCGCGCATAGTCCGCAGGCGTAAATGCTGCGCGGGGACGTGCCGTGCCCATTGTTCGCTGGCGGCAAAGGCGGCCTGACCGAAAGCGGCTGCGCCCAGAAGCGTGGCGCCGAACTCCGGGACGGACATGACCAGAGAGATGAATTTAAACGTCAAACCCGCGACTTCCCGTACGGCAAGGCCGCTGAGGAATCCAACCGAGCTGCTATAGGCCAGACCCATGAATTTCTCGCTCAGGGTCCAATCCAGAATGTAATAAGTCTGTTCCACGGTGTTGGCGGTGTCTTGTGGCAGAGCCAGGTTTTGCGGCATGAGGAATACATAATGTTAAGTTTGCGCGTGCGCAAAGTTTTTGTAATCCAGCCCCATTCCCGGTTTGGCGCGGTCGTCGCCGCGGTTATGCGCATGGCGGAAATCATGGTTGGTCAGGCCGGCGGGGTCGGGGCGGTCGCGTTCGATCGGGTCGGCCAGCGGGGTGCCGATATAGACGAATCCCGCGATGTTTTCGTGTGGACGCAGTTCCAGAGCCGCGCGCACCGTATCGTCATAGGCGTACCATTGTGTCAGCCAGTTCGCGCCGTATCCCAGCGCGTTTGCGGCCAGCAGCATGTTCTGGCACGCCGCGCCCGCGGAAAGCACCTGTTCCCAGACCGGTACGCCGCTTTCGCGCGGCGCGGATATGATCGCGACGACCAGCGGCGCGCGGGTCAGGCGTTTGCGCTCGTCGTCCAGCCGTTCGGGCGTGGCATCGGGGTTGCGGCGCAGCCATGCGGCGGCCAGCACTTCGCCAAACGCGGCGCGGGTTTCGCCGGTAAAAGTCACGAACCACCACGGGGCCAGTTTGCCGTGGTCTGGCGTGCGCGCGGCGCAGGCCAGAATGGTTTCGATTTCGGCGGGGGTCGGTCCCGGATCGCCCATCGCCTTGGCCGAAGCCGAACGGCGATGCAGCAGCGTGTGGATCAAATCGGGGTTTTTTCTGGCGACAATTAGGTCGGGAGTCAGGTCAGGGGTCCGGTCGGCGGTCATAGCCCGACTATACTATTTTTTCGGCGTTGGGGTGGACCAGATCACGATTTTCCGCGCAGGGCCTTTATTCGCCGCGAAGTCGCCGACGAAACGGTTCCAGACGGATTTTAGCGTTTCGGCCTGCGCCTTGCCGCCGCTGCGCGCCGCTGCTTGTTGAAAGCGGTCTTTCGCGCGCAGGATGTCGCGGCGGAATGTGCGGGTATCGCCCGCGCCCATGCCGCCGTAATCGGCCAGCGCCCTTGGGTTGTCCGAGGCCATGGCGAACGCCTGGCCCAGCGTGGTCAGTTTTTTCGCCTTGCTGCCGCGCGCGGGTTTGGTCAGAAGGTAATCCCACGGGGTTTCGCCCTTTTCGATCAGGCCCAGTTTTTCGGCGTCACCGATCGGCATGTCGTCGGTTAGTTCCGGTTCGGCGGGCATCAATTTGGCCAGATCGCGCCCGGGCATTTCGATGGCGGCGCGCAGCGTGCGGTTTCCCAGCGCCTGCGCGATGTCGTCCGGCAGGCCGTAATGCCTGTGCGCGTCATCAAGCGTCAGGTCGATCACCTTGCCCACGGCCGCGCCCTGCGCGCCGTGGCGGCGGGTGTGTTTCGTGCCCGGTTTTTTGGTACGGCGTGTGCGGGGTTGCGGTTTTTCGCGGTCCGGGTTTTGCTGCACGAAAGCACCGGGACCAAGGCGTTCCCAGACGTTGCCCTGACCGGGGATGAACCCCTCGATCCGGGATTCGAGATTGCGGGCGTCGAACAGGGCGCCGAGCGCCGCATCGGCATCGGCCGAAAAGGCGCCGACGCGCTGGATGAAATCACCGTCCTTGACCGGCATGACATGCGGGCGCAGCACCACCACATAGTCTTTTCGCGCCATGCCCGGCAGGCCGGTTCGCGGGTCGCGCGGCGGGGTTACCGTATCCGGTTTCGGGCGCAGGGCGTTCGCATCCGCGCGCGGCAGAATGGGCAGCAGCACAAGCCCCGCCAGCGGTTCATCCGGGGTCGTCAGGTCGTAATCCGGGCGCAGCAGATAGGCGTACATGTCGCCGCCCGTGCCGCCCAAATATCGGGCAGGCACACGAAGCACATCGCCAGAGGAGAGGGCGGAAGCTTGAAAATTCCCAAGCTTATCATTAGATTTCATTTACATTACATAACACTAAGCCCTGTTTCCACGCAAATTTTTTTCTTGTCGGCACCGGTAAGGCAGGATTACCGTTTCTTCATGGCTGCAAAGTCGCCAATCATATCGGTTTCTGTCGTCTGGGACGTCGTGAACGGCCGGATGGTGCCCCAGTCCGCCAATGTGCGCGGCATCGGTGCGCTTTGCGGACGGGACGAGGCCGAATTGCGCCGCCGCATCGCGCGGCATCAGCGTGTCAGCGTCGCCTGCGTGCGGTTGCATGGCTGCGGTCCGGCGGTACGCCGCCCCGTTTGAGGCGCTGGCGCTTTCTTTTTTCCGTTTGTCGGTTAAGTTTCCTTTTATGCATGTACCCGTTTTAACGCCGCAGGCGCGCCCCGAATGCCGCCCCGAATACCGCGACGAAAGCCGCCCGTTCAGGCTGGTGTCCGATTATACCCCGGCGGGCGACCAGCCGCAGGCGATCGCCGAGTTGCTGGCGGGGTTGGCGCGCGGGGAAAAGGATCAGGTGCTTTTGGGCGTCACCGGGTCGGGCAAGACCTTTACCATGGCGCATGTTATCGCGCATACGCAGCGCCCGGCCTTGATCATGGCGCCGAACAAGACGCTGGCGGCGCAGCTTTACAGCGAGATGAAATCGTTCTTCCCCGACAACGCGGTCGAATATTTCGTGTCCTATTACGATTATTACCAGCCGGAGGCGTATGTCCCGCGCACCGACACCTATATCGAGAAAGAGTCGACGATCAACGAACAGATCGACCGGATGCGCCACTCGGCCACGCGCGCCTTGTTCGAGCGGCGCGACGTCATCATCGTCGCGTCGGTGTCGTGCATATACGGCATCGGGTCCAAGGAAGACTATCAGGCGATGGTCATGGATGTCGGCAAGGGCGACGCCGAGGGGCGCGAGGGCCTGATCCGGCGCTTGATCGCCTTGCAATACGTGCGCAACGACATCGATTTTTCGCGCGGCGCGTTTCGCGTGCGCGGCGATACGCTGGAGCTTTTTCCCGCGCACTTCGAGGACAAGGCATGGCGGTTTTCGTTTTTCGGCGACGAGATCGAGGCGATTTCCGAATTCGACCCGCTGACCGGCGAGGTCAGCGCGCGGATGGACGGGGTGCGGATTTACGCGAATTCGCACTACATCACGCCGGGGCCGACGATGCAGCAGGCAATCAAAGGCATCAAGGCAGAACTTACGACGCGGCTTGAGGAATTTCGCGCGCAGAACAAATTGCTGGAAGAACAACGCCTCAACCAGCGTGCGACTTACGACCTTGAGATGCTGGCCGCGACCGGCATGTGTCAGGGCATCGAAAACTATTCGCGTTACCTGACGGGCCGCGCGCCGGGTGAGCCTCCGCCGACTCTGCTGGAATACCTGCCGAAGGATGCGCTTTTGATTCTGGACGAAAGCCACAACATGATTCCGCAACTGGGCGGGATGTACGGGGGCGACCGGTCGCGCAAATCGACGCTGGCGGAATACGGTTTTCGGCTGCCGTCGTGCATGGACAACCGGCCCCTGAAATTCGAGGAATGGAACGCGTTGCGCCCGCAGACGGTTTATGTTTCGGCCACGCCCGGCCCGTGGGAGCTGGAGCAGACCAGCGGCACGTTCACCGAGCAGGTGGTGCGCCCCACGGGGTTGATCGACCCGCCGGTCGAAGTGCGGCCGACCAAACATCAAGTCGACGATTTGATGGAGGAATGCCGTCAGGTCATCGCGCGCGGGCAGCGCGCGCTGGTCACCACGCTGACCAAGCGCATGGCCGAGGATTTGAGCGAGTACCTGAGCGAGCAAGGGATGAAGGTGCGATACCTGCATTCCGACGTCGAAACGCTGGAACGGATCGAGATTATCCGCGACCTTCGGCTTGGCGCCTATGACATCCTGATCGGCATCAATCTTTTGCGCGAGGGGCTGGACATACCGGAATGCGGGCTGGTCGCCATTCTGGATGCGGACAAGGAGGGGTATCTGCGTTCGCGCACATCGCTGATCCAGACCATCGGGCGGGCGGCGCGCAACGTCGATGGCAAGGCGGTGCTGTATGCCGACACACTCACCAAATCGATGCAGGCCGCGATGGAGGAAACCGCGCGGCGGCGGGAAAAGCAGGCGGCTTACAACGCGGCGCACGGGATTACGCCGGAAAGCGTCAAAAAGCAGATTTCGGACGTGCTCAATTCGGTTTACGAACGCGGGGACCGGCTGACCGTCACCCGCGCGGGCGAGAAGGAAAGCGGTCTGTCGCCCGAAGCGCTGCAAAAGCATATCCGCAAGCTGGAAGCGCGGATGCGTGTGGCCGCGTCAGACCTCGATTTCGAGGAAGCGGCGGCGCTGCGCGACGAAATTCGGCGGCTGGAGGCGCTGGATCTGGGTCTGCCCGCCGGGATCGGCACGCGATAGCGCGGGAAATGCTGGCCCGACGCGGGTAAATCTGCGAAAATGGTGCGATGACGTGGGTGTGGGTTTTCCTGTGGGCGGTGTTCGCGGCGGCGGTTCTTGGCTTTCAGGGCTGGTCCGTCAACATCCTTCTGGCCCAGAAAAAGGCGTGGCGCGAATTTGCCAGCCGCTACAAGCTTGACGTCATCACCCCGAAAAAATGGCTGGAGCCGGTGGCGCTTAGCGGCACGCTGCACGGGCGCAGGTTGAACGTATATGCCGAGATCGAGCAGACCGATCGCGAACGTACGCAACGCATCTATTCTCATATCGAGGTTTTTTTGAACACGCGGCCCGATACCTATGCGGCGTTTTCGTGCAAGCCGTTGCCGGATGCGTTGAAATGGCTGGACCTACCGCAAGTGTTCACCTCGCTTTCGCCGGATTGGCCGAAACCGGCGGTCGCGGTCACCGACGATCCGTATAAACTGGCCAACTGGCTTAACCCCGCGCGGATGCGTACTTTACGTGCGTTCATGGAATCCGCTTCAGCCCGCGGGGATGAGGCGATGCTTCTGGTCGATCATGAACGCGCGTTTTTGCTGTGGCGCACCGACAACCCCTTGAGGGACCCCAGAACGCTTAACGCTTTGGTCCAAAAACTGTTTTCCTTTGCCGGTGACATGGACGCGGCGGCGGCCGGCAACAGCGCGAATCCGAAGGCGGAAAGCGCAATATCCGCGCCCGAAAGTTCGGCCTGAGAGATCAGGTTTTCTCCATCGCTCAGGCGCGCGGGAAGGCGCAGCGATACCGGTGCATCGGCAAGGTTAAAAACGCACAAAAACGATTCTGCGCCTTGCGTGCGCGTGAAGGCCAGCACGGACGGGTGATCGGGCAGGCTTATGAATTTGATCGCGCCGTGCAACAGCGCGGGCCGCGCGCGACGGAAGGCAAGCAGGCGGCGCGCCATGTGCAGGGTCGAATCCTCGGCTGCTTCCTGCGATGCCACAGACAGGCCCTGATGTTCGGGGGCCAGCGGCAGCCACGGTTCCACGCTTGAAAATCCGGCATGAGGCATCGTGTCGGACCATGGCATCGGGGTGCGCGCGCCGTCGCGGCCCTGCCAGACCGGCCAGACGCGCTTGCCCCACGGGTCTTGAAGTTTTTCGCGCGGGACGTTGGCTTCGGGCAGGCCGAGTTCTTCGCCCTGATACAGGCAGATCGTACCGCGTAGCGAAAACTCAAGCGCGAGCAGCAGGCGCGGCCATGCCGGGTTGGTGATGAAACGCTGGCCGAAGCGCGAGGGGGCGCGCGGCGTGTCGTGGTTGGAAAACGCCCAGCACGGCCACGAGGACGCGCCGCCCGCGCCCATTTCCTCCTCCACCGCCTTGCGGATGTAAAGCGGCGTCAGATGCACGTCGGTGCCGGAAAGCAGCGCGAAGGAATAGGCGGTGTGCAGGCGCTTGTCGCCGTGGGTGTATTCGGCCATGCGCAGCGTTTGATAATCGTCGCCGATTTCACCGATCAGCACGCGCGCGGGGTAAGAGTCGGTCAGCGCGCGCAGGCGTTCGATGAAGGCGATGTTTTCGGGCCGGGATTTATCGTACAAATGCCGCTGCATCGAATAGGGGTCAGGGCTTTCGTATTGCAGGGCGAACCCCATGTCGCGCGGGCGGGCCGGGTTGTCGCGCAGTTCGTCGTCATGGAAATAAAAGTTCACGACGTCGAGGCGAAAACCGTCTACGCCGCGATCGAGCCAGAAGCGCGCGATATCAAGAACGGCATCCTGAACGTCGGGGTTGTGGAAGTTCAAATCCGGTTGTTCTTTCAAGAAATTATGCAGGTAATACTGACCGCGCAGCGGATCGAAATTCCATGCCGGTCCGCCGAACAGCGATACCCAGTTGGTGGGCGGCGAGCCGTCCGGTTTCGGGTCGGCCCAGACGTACCACGACTCCTTGCCGTTCTGACGGCGGCGCGATTCCTCGAACCATGGGTGAAGGTCGGAGGTGTGGGAAAGTACGATGTCGAATATGATTTTGAGGTTAAGGCGGTGTGCCTCCTCGATCAGGCGGTCGGCATCGGAAAGCGTGCCGAAAAGCGGGTCGACGTCGCGGTAGTCCTGAACGTCGTAGCCGAAATCGCGCATCGGCGATTTGAAGAAGGGGCTGACCCAGATAGCGTCAACGCCGAGCGCGGCGATATAAGGCAGGCGCTGGATCAGGCCGTTGAGGTCGCCCACGCCGTCGTCGCGCGAATCCTGAAACGAACGCGGATAGACTTGATAGATTACTGCGCCCTTCCACCAGTTTGCCTGTGCCGTTTGCATCGGATGCTGTTCGGCGGCGTGGGGATGAAGGGGGAAGTGCTGCGTGTGCATCAAGACCTCTTTATTCAAGATACGGATGGAATGAAAAAAGCGCCGGGCGGCGCTTTTCCCGTTGTTTTATGTGGCCAGAATTACTTGGCCAGTTCCATTTTCACGATCTTGTCGGGGTTCGCCGGCGGCTCGCCACGGGCGAGTTTGTCGACATTGTCCATACCGTCGATCACCTGGCCCCAGATCGTGTATTGGCCGTTGAGGAATGAGCAATCCTCGAAGCAGATGAAGAATTGCGAATTCGCGGAGTCCGGGTCGGATGTACGGGCCATGCCCACGGTGCCGCGCCCGAAATTGGCGTTGGAAAATTCGGCCTTGAGGTCGGGCAGGTCGGAGCCGCCCATGCCGGTGCCGGTCGGGTCGCCCGTCTGGGCCATGAAACCGTCGATCACGCGGTGAAAGACGATGCCGTTATAAAACCCTTTTTGCGTCAGTTCCTTGATGCGGGCGACGTGGTTCGGCGCCAGATCCGACTTGAGCTGGATCACCACGGGGCCTTGGGTGGTTTCCATGTTGATGATGTTGGATTTATCCGTGGTGGATGTGTCCTGAGCGGACGCGGCGGCGGTGGTCATCAATAAAACTCCAAGCGCAAGGGTTAGAAAGGTCTTCATCTGTCAGATGCTCCGGCGTATGTTGAGGCGCCTAGGTTAACCCAAATCAAGGCATTTGCCAGCATCCTTTTGTAAACAGTCCGCGAGCGGAGGGAATCACATGAAAATCGGCGTCGTCGGAACGGGTTTCGTGGGCAGTGCGTGCGCCAATGCCTGTGTGTTGCGCGGGGTGGGCACGGGGCTGACGTTGGTGGATCATAACCCCGATCTTGCCGCCGCGCAGGCCGAGGATATTTTGCACGCCACGCCCTTCGCCCGGTCGATGCCCGTGCGCGCGGGCGGATACGACGATCTGGCCGGGTGCGGCATCGTGATGATCGCAGCCGGGGTCAACCAGAAACCGGGAGAAACGCGTCTGGACTTGCTTAAACGCAATGCCGACATCTTCGCCGACATGGTGCCACGCATCATCGGGGCTGCTCCGGGTGCCACATTGCTGGTCGCAACAAACCCGGTCGACATCATGACCCATATCACAACGAAGATGGCCGAGGTTGCCGGACTGTCACCAAACCGCGTCATCGGGTCGGGCACGATGCTGGACACCGCCCGTTTCCGTGCGCTGTTGGGGCAGGCATTCGGCGTATCCAGCCATTCGGTCCATGCCTATGTGCTGGGCGAACACGGGGATTCCGAGGTGCTGCACTGGTCCGGGGCAAGCGTGGGTACAATGAGTCTGGGCGATTTCGCCACCGAAACGGGCACGGCACTGAATGCCGCTTTGCGTAAACGCATCGACGACGGCGTGCGCCATGCCGCCGCGCGCATCATCAAGGGCAAGGGTGCGACGTATTATGGCATCGGTGCGGGTATGGCGCGGATCGCCAAGGCGATCATCGAGGACGAAAACGCGGTGATGACCTGCACCCAGCGCCATACATGCGTGGCGGGGGTAGAGAATGTCAGCCTGTCGCTGCCGGTCATCATCAACGCGGGCGGGGTGGCGCGCGTGCTTACGCCCCGTCTGGATAAAGACGAGGAAACGGATCTTGCGCGGAGCGCCACGATTTTACGTGAGGCCGCAACGCAGATCGGCGTTTGATCCGCTTTTTATTCCGGCGCCATATGCGGCACCGCTGCAAATACGTGTAGACGATGGTGCAAATCGGATACCTGACGCAGGGTACGGCCCGACGTGGCCGGCAGTTGCAGGCGCAACGCGATATTGGTGTCGGCGTACCCGTGTGCAATTCCTGCCTTGTACACTTCGGAAAGCATCGCGCGCAACTCGCGCTGGCGGTCCATCGTTTCGCCGTTCGTCATCAGAAAGGCATAGGCGTGTTCGCGCGTCAGCGCGGCCATGGGGGGATGGTTGTTGAGCGCGGACCATTCCAGCACTTCGCGCAGCAATTCATTGCGGTGTTGGATGTCATGCGCGTGTCTTAGGATGCGGTTGCGTGCTTTTGCGCGTTTGTCCCAGTTTTCGCGCACGCGTTCGGCCGCGTCATCAATGGTGCCGGGGTGCAGTTTGCGTTCAAAGGTCAGTTGTTCCATGTGCATGGCATGCAGCAGGTCGGCGTAAATGGCCCAGGCATGGGCGCGGATGGCTGCCGGGCCGTGACCATGGTCGCTGCCCAGCGGTTTGCTGACGGGCCAATTTTTCGGGCGCAAGCCGGCAGGCACGATAAAGACATAGGTGTTTTCGCCGCTGCCTTTATAGCTGCGGACATAGGGCGGCAAGGCAACCATCTGTCCCTCCGTTCCCGGCCGGGGACGATAGCCGACGAGGTGATAGTCAAGATCGCCTAACTGACTGCCGGGTTTTTCAGCCAGATTTTCAGACGCTGGCGCCGCCCGGTTTTCGATTGGCTGGCGGGCCGCGCGCTGGTAATCCCGCGCGGCTTTTTGCGCCTCGTCCTCGAATTGCTGTTCGTCACGGCGGTCGCGCAACGGGGTCGGTGCCAACGGGTTGTTGCTGTCTTCCTGTGGCGGGACCGGGTAGGCGGTGTGATGGGTCAGGTCGTCCATTTGGATACTCCTTAACCGTTCAAAGGCCTGTCATAGCATATATGGCCAGCCTAGCGCTGGGGTATCCATGTGTGGCTTGATTTTGGTCAATCGCCGCCGCGGGCATGCCATACAGGCCGGATTATCGGAACACAGCCTTCAAAATTTTATCAACCTGCTTGGTGTAAAAGCCGGTGTCGAAAATGGCGTCGATCTGTTTCGGTTTAAGTTTCGCGGCGACGTCCCTGTCGGACTTAAGCAGGGCGGCGAAGGATTTCTTGCCGTCGGAATCCCAGACCTTCATCGCGTTTTTCTGGACGATGCGGTAGGCGTCCTCGCGCGCGATACCCGCCTGGGTCAGGGCCAGCAGCACGCGTTGCGAAAACACCAGCCCGCCCATCGAATCCAGATTTTTTTTCATGCGGTCGGGGAAAACCAGGAGCTGTTCGACCACGCCCGCAAGGCGATTGAGCGCGAAGTCTAGCGCGATGGTCGCGTCCGGCCCGATGACCCGTTCGACGGAAGAATGGCTGATGTCGCGTTCGTGCCAAAGGGCCACGTTTTCCATGGCGGGCACGGCATAGCCGCGCACCAGCCGCGCAAGGCCGGTGATGTTTTCGGTCAGGATCGGGTTCTTTTTATGCGGCATGGCGCTGGAGCCCTTTTGGCCCTTGGAGAAGTATTCCGCGGCCTCGCGCACCTCGGTCCTTTGCAGGTGGCGGATTTCGGTCGCAAGATTTTCCATGCAGCTTGCGACCACGCCAAGCGCCGCGAACCATGCGGCGTAGCGGTCGCGCGGGATGATTTGCGTCGAAACGGTTTCGGGCGCAAGGCCCATCTTTTTCGCGACATGGGCCTGAATCGCGGGATCGGCGCTGGCATGCGTGCCGACAGGGCCGGAGATCATGCACACCGCGACTTCGCGCCTTGCCGTTTCAAGCCGTGCACGGCAGCGCGAAAACGCAGCATAATGCCCTGCGAGTTTGAGGCCGAAGGTGGTGGGTTCGGCGTGGATGCCGTGGCTGCGGCCCACGGTAATCGTGTATTTATGTTCGATCGCGCGTTTTTTAAGCGCAGCCAGTACACGGTCGATATCGGCCAGCAGGATATCCGTGGCCTGAACGCATTGCACGGAAAAGCAGGTATCGACCACATCGGAACTGGTCATGCCCTGATGGATGAAGCGCGCCTGCGGCCCGACATGTTCGGCGATATTGGTCAAAAAGGCGATGACGTCGTGTTTGACCTCGCGCTCGATCTCGTCGATGCGGGCGACGTCGAATTTCGCCTTTTTGCGGGTGGCGACGGCGACGCCTTTGGGGATGATGCCGAGTTTCTCCATCGCCTCGGCCGCGAAAATCTCGATATCCAGCCAGATCGCGAAGCGGTTTTCCGGTTCCCAGATTTTGGCCATTTCAGGACGGGTATAGCGGGGGATCATGCGGCGCGGTTCCTTTGTGTGTCAGTGGTTTTTACCGCGAAGACGCAAAGGAGGAAAGCCGGAACTTGGGTTCGTAAGCGGTGAATTACAGCAGGCCAAGTTTTTTCAGGCTGGCGCGGCGACCGGCATTGCGTAGGGTTTAAGTTCAAGCGTTTCGGGGTTTACGACAACGCGTTGGCGGCCCTGGTCAAAGACGATGTGTGCGTGGCGTCCGTGGTGGGCAATGAAATCGAAAAGATGCTCGATGCTGCCGTCTCGTGTGCTGCTTGTTTGCTCGGCGTTGTAAGTCATGAGCCCAACAACGGAAACGCCGTCGATGCGGCTTGAAAACCAACCTTTTTCGATTTCTGATGTTATGACGCACCCGCCGAACTTTCTTTGAAGCCAGTCCGTTTTTTCGGCAGCAGTTTTCGGGTTCGTCATCGTTTCCTCGCAAATTTGAAAGAGAAATCCAACGTTAAAACAGGTTTTGTTTTTATGTCAAGGCTCAGCTATAGCAGGCCAAGTTTTTTCAGGCTGGCGTGGCCGCCGCGCGCGACGATCAGATGGTCGTGAACCGTGATGTCGAGAGGGCCGAGCGCACGTACGATGTCGTGCGTAAGGGTGATGTCGGCGTCGGACGGGGTGGGGTCGCCCGATGGGTGGTTGTGGACCAGAATCAGCGCGGTGGCGCCGTGGTGCAGCGCGCGTTTGGCGATTTCACGCGGGAAGACCGCCGACTGGTCGACGGTGCCGGTCTGGTGGATTTCGTCCGCGATCAGGACATTTTTACGGTTGAGGTAGAGCACCCGGAACTGCTCGACGCTTTCGCGGCTCATCGCGGCGTGGCAGTAATCGATCAGGCGTTTCCAGCTTGAAAGCACGGGGCGGTCGAGCACGCCCGCCTGCATCATGCGCTGGGCCGCGGCCTCGACCGATTTGATTGCGATGGCGGCGTTTTCGCTTACCCCTTCCACCTCGCACAGCGCGGGTGTGGGGGCGGCGAAGACGTTTTCAATGCCGCCGAAGCGTTTGAGCAGATCCTTGGCCAGCGGTTTGACGTCGCGGCGCGGGATAGCCATGAACAGCAGCAGTTCCAGCAATTCGTAATCGGCCAGCGCGCGGGCGCCGTTCTCGACAAAACGTGCGCGCAGGCGGGCGCGGTGGCCGGCGTGGTGGGGCGGTTCGCTTTTGTCCGGATCAGGTCGCATAGGGCGGGAATTCAAGCCCCTTGGGCGAGCGTGTGAAAATCTCGTACCCCGTTTCGGTGACGCCGAGCGAGTGTTCAAACTGGGCCGAAAGGCTGCGGTCGCGGGTCACGGCGGTCCATCCGTCGGATTTGATTTTGGTGCGCCAGTCGCCAAGGTTGATCATCGGTTCGATCGTGAACAGCATGCCCGGTTCCAGCACCGCGCCGGTGCCCGGTTCGCCGTAATGCAGCACCGAAGGCGTGTCGTGGAACACGCGGCCAAGGCCGTGGCCGCAGAAATCGCGCACGACCGAACAGTGTTCGCCTTCCGCCAAAGTCTGGATGGCGTGGCCGATGTCGCCCAGCGTCGCGCCGGGTTTTACGGCCTCGATCCCCGCCATCATCGCGCGGTAGGTGATGTCGGTCAGGCGGCGCGCCTTGATCGAGGGTTCGCCCGCCCAGTACATGCGGCTGGTGTCGCCGTACCAGCCGTCGAGGATGACGGTGACGTCGATGTTCAGGGCGTCGCCCGCCTTCAGCTCGCGCGCGTCGGGAATGCCGTGGCAGACCACCTCGTTGATCGAGATGCAGGTGGATTTGGGATAGCCCTTGTAACCGAGCGGCGCGGATATGGCGCCGTGCGCGGTGATGAATTCATGGCACAGGCGGTCGAGTTCCCCGGTCACCGCGCCGGGTACGACAAAGGGGGTGATATAGTCCAGCACCTCGGCCGCCAGCCGGCCCGCCGCGCGCATCCCGGCGAAGGCATCGGGGCCGTGCAGGGGGATGCCGTCGGCAGAGCGTCTTTGCGTGTCTTTCATCATCGGGCGTCAGTCTACGCTGCACGACGTTTCGGCGCAACCATGCCGCGCCGCTGCCGAGCCAAGGCGGATTAGATTATAAAACGGGTGTGAAGCGCATCCCGGTTTTTTCGACGCGGGCGGCAAGGCCGGAGCGCAGATGGGCCAGTGCCTCGTGGTCCGGTGCGCCGGTTTGTAGGGCGTCGGGGATGGTTGCATCGCGGCCGCGCCCGACCGGGGGTTGGGTTATGGCGGTGGCGCGGGAGGCGATCGCCGGGGCGACCAGATCCATCAGCGGCGAGATGACGTCGAGTTGCCGCGCCGCGAAAACCGTCTGCAATTGCGGGTCGCGGTGCAGGAGTTCGAGTTCGGTCGCACCCAGCACCACGCTTGCGCCGTTCGGGATCCAAGCCAGCGCCGCTTCCAGCAGCGGTTTGTGTTCGAGCAGGGGGAGGCCGTCGGAATCCTTGACCGCGCGCAAAAGCGCCTCGATTTTTGCGATTTTTTTGGCGCGCGTGTCGTTTTTGTCCGGCACCTGTTGGGTCGTGCCAGATGGGTCGGGGATTTTCCGGCCCGGCTTCTTCGGGTCGTCGATCAGCGCCGGGATGGTTTTCATGCCGTCGGCGGGCGTGTGGACCTGCGTGCGGGCGGCAAGCGGGGCAAAGATGCTGTGCGCGCCCATTTCAAGCCCGTCGCCGGTGGCAAGAAGATAAACCTCTTTCAGGTTTTGGGATTCGATGTGTTTTTGCAGTTCCTGCGGATACGACACCACGGTGACATCGTGATGAAGGTTCATGTCCTCGATCAGTTCCCGGACAAACGGGACAAAGAAATTCGATGCGCCGTCGGCAAAGGCGATGGTGGTCACGCCCTGAAGAAGCTGGTGCGCGATATGCGGCCTGATTTCATTTTCCCAAAGCGCGTTGGCGCGATGCGCCAGATCCATCGACAATACAGCCTGATTGGACGATGTGTCGGAGATGTTCGATTTCCAGTGATCGCCCTGATAGCGATTGCCGGTGTGTTCGCGGATCAACGCGGTTTGACGTCGTTCGATTTCGTTTTTCAGTTCCTGCAGCACGCGGGGCGGGTTGCCGCCGAAAAGATAGATGGGGGAGGCATCGACCTGCCAGCAATCGTTGCGTTTAATGCCGATGTTATCCAGCAGCTTGAACGCGGGGCTGCGTAGCTGAAATTCAAATACCCCGCGCAATTCGCGCGGGTCGATTTCCCAGTTGAACTGGTTATGACCCGCGTTGGTGACGACCGTGCCGGTATGGGTACGGGTTTTCAGCAGCATGTCGTGCATGACGACGCGCAACGGCGGCAGGGACGCGTCGGCCTGCGCGCGGGTGCAATACCGGCCGACAACGGCGGGGTTGAAAAACCCGTGCGCGGCGTTCAGGACGCTGGCCGCGCCTTCCCTTGCGGCAGGTGCCGGGTTTCCGTTTTCGTCACGTTCGATATGGATGCCGGTTCTTTTTTCGATTTCGTCGAAATCGACGCGGTAAGCGTTGGAAATGAATACGCATAAAACGACCGGCGCATCGGTCTTTTTAACCGTGCCGCGATAGCACATCGTGGAAAGTTCCTGCGTGCTGTTGATCGCCGAGCCGTTGAGGATGCGCGCCGCCACCGCCGCGTCGGACCCGCCCACCACCTTGACCGGGTTGGCCGAGAAGATGGAGGAATCGTATGCTGCGTATCGCGCCATCGGGTTTGCCGCGCCATCATAATGCGGGGCTGCGGCATAGGCCATGACATCGCGCACGGCGGGCGGAATATCGACGGGGTTTACGCCGCTGTCCTTGAGGGTTTGGGTAAATTTTTCAAGGCGATGCGGCGCGGTTCTTTCGGGAACATATGCGCCCGCTGCCGCCGCACCGCGCAGAAAGGCGCGCACCAGCCGCGCGGGGCGCAGGGTGCCGTCGCGCGTGCGGTCGCGGGCTTCGGCAAAGGAAAGTGCGGTCGGGTTCATAAACGCGATGGGGTTGAATTTGTTTTTCATATTTTTAGCGAGTGTACGGAACGGGCGCAAGTTTTCTTGCGGGGCGGCGGGTGGCGCACTAGTTTTACGGGCATGAGCACAGCACCCAAAACCGCCGCCGTATTGTTGATCGGGGACGAGATCCTGTCCGGACGGACGCAGGATACGAATTTACGCACGATCGCGCAGATGTTGGGGCAAAAGGGGATCGCCGTGGTCGAGGCGCGGACGGTGCCGGACGTGGTCGATGTGATTGTGGAGTCCCTGAATACTTTGCGCGCGCAGGTCGATTACGTGTTCACGACGGGCGGCATCGGGCCCACGCATGACGACCGCACGGCCGATGCGGTGGCACGCGCGTTCGGCGTCGCGCTTGAGCAAAATGCCGATGCGATGGCACGGTTGGCGAAACAATATGGCGGAGCCGAGCACATCACGCCCGCGCGGGCCAAGATGGCGATGGTCCCGGCGGGGGCGCGGCTGATCGACAACGCGGTGTCGGGCGCGCCGGGGTTCGCCATCGGCAACGTGCATGTCATGGCAGGCGTGCCGCGCATCATGCAGGCGATGATGGAGCATGTCCTGCCGCGGCTTGAAGGCGGGGCGGTGATTCATTCGCGCTCGGTCGCGGCGGCGATCGGGGAAAGCACGCTGGCCGAGGCGCTGGTCGCGGCCGAGGCCGCGCACGGGGTTAGCGTCGGATCGTACCCGAAATTCGCGCCGGGCATGGGGCCTGCCGTGACCATCGTGGTGCGCGGGGTGGATTTGGACGCGGTGGACTGTGCGATAGACGCGGTGGCGGCGGCGATGCGCGCGCGCGGCGCGGAACCGGAGTTTTGTTAGGGTTTTGATTGAACTTTTTGGCGGTTCGCGCGTTGGTTTGCCTGCGTGATGCCCTATATCCTTTTGCATGTTTCCGAAAAGGAGGCCTTTTATCATGACGCAGCAACGTGAAATGCGCCGCAATCTGGACGTTCCGCGTATTCTGGAACGGGACGAGGATGGCAATGTTATTTATCCCCGGCGGTACGAAGGTGCTACGGGGGGTGTATTTACTTATGACGATAGCCATGACGGACCGCTGCCGTCGCTGGTGCCGGAGCCGCGCGAGGATGACGACGACGTGGTGGATTACACCGCAGCCGCGGCGCTGGCGGGCGCGGTTGCGCTCAGGCGCGAGGCGTTGGCCGGTGCGCGGCACGAGGAGGATTTGCACGGTGCCGTGCTTGCCGAGGCCGCGAAGCGCGGGGGCGAAACGCCGAAGCCCATACCGCCGCCGGAATCCCGCGCAGGCAGAGCGGATGTGTTTGTGGTGCCGGAAAGCCGGGATGTGGCGCTGGACGATGCGGCCGATCTGCGCGGACAGGTGCACGAAATTCACGAAAAGACCGGCCGGGTGCGCGAGGTGCGGCGCGATCTGATCGCGATGGCGGTGTTGGAGCCGCGTCCCGAAATGCAGGAAGAGCCGCAATTGCCACACACCGAAGCGCCGCGAATAATGGAAGCGCCGGTGGCGGTCGTGGAATCGCCGCATCATTTGCATCGTGTGGAAGATGTCGCATTATCCGGGCCAGAGTCCGGTCCAGAGCCCAGACTTGAGCCTGAAGCCGGGTTGGTTGCCGAACTGCCCGCGCGCGCACCGGTTGAAGGTGGGGCGGGGACCGAAACGCGGGGCGAAGAATTCTCAAGATTGCAGGAGGTTGCGCCCTCCGAGGCAGCGCCAGAGGCGAGGCGTGTGGAAACGCATCCGCCCGAGGCGTCTTTGGTCGAGCCCGTCGTTGCCGACGGCGCGGCGCAGGCGGAATCGCAACGGGCCGAATCCCGCGTATCCGTGCGTGCACCCGAAGCACACGTATTGGCGCCGCATGTGCCAGAAGCGCGCGCACCAGAACGTGCGCCGGAAGGCGCGGCGGTTTCGCCGCGGCGTGAAACGCCGGAGGTCGAATTGCCGGAAGGGGTCGTGCGCGAAGGCGGTGCTATGGGCACCAGCTTTTTTTTCGTTGTCCCGGCTCAGGCGCGCGGGCTGGGCTTCGAGCCGCGCATCCATCTGGGCGTCGATGACGGCAGCGGCGCGGCGCTGGGCCTGATCGCCGAAAGGGCGTGGGGTCTTTCACGCCGGATCGACGCTGCGATCGAGGCACGCCATGAATCGCGTGACGTGTTGCGCGCGGAATTCGATGAGGACAGCGGTTATGATTCCGTGCAGGCGCAAGCAGGCAGGATTCAAGAGAATGAAGAAGGGCGCGCACGAGAGGGTGATAAAGAACGCCGCGCACGGCATGACGAAGATGTCAGGCGCCGCAACGAACTTGTGCGCGAAGGTGTGCGCGACAATTTAGAAGTGCAGGCGGAACTGGCGGAAACGGATGAGGACCTGACCTATACCGAAATCGGCGCGTTCGAAGTTGGTGATGTGATGCGTGCCAGCGGACTGGATAATCATTGGTTGAGCGGTAATGCCTATATCACGCCGATACCCGATTTGCAGCCCGCGCCAGATGCACACCAGGCGTTTAGCGCGGCAGAAGATCCGCAAGCTGCGGCGGCAAGTGATAATGAGGGATTGGCACGACAAGTGGGATTGCCCCAGCCGGTGATGCCCGAGGCGCGCGCCAATCCTCATCTTTCGTTACTGGACGAGGTGTTGAAGCCTTTGCCGCCAATGCCGGAATAAAGGGCGGATAAGCCGGGCGTTCGCATTTTTGGTCTTACCATTGGTGGCCCCGGCCGGACTTGAACCGGCACGTCCTTTCGGACTCGCGATTTTAAGTCGCGTGCGTCTACCAATTTCGCCACGGGGCCAGACTCTGGGCGTGACGATAGGGGAATTCGCGCGATTTGGCTAGGCTGTGACCCCGGCCAGAAACTGGTCGAGCATATGGCGCGCGGCGGGCGTATCGGGGCGCAGCGCATTGCCGATCAGGATATGCCGGTCCAGCCGTACGATGCGCGGTCCCAGCCCGGTAATGACGATCGGGCAGGCGGCGAAGGGCAGGGCCGTGCCGTTGTTGTCGTGGGCATAGGTTTGTGTCCCCATGGATTGCAGCATGTCGAAAGGCAGCGCGAGGGCAGAGGGGGTGGAAAAGCGGCAGCCTTCCATCACCGCGCCGGTGATGTGCGCGCCCGTGAATGTCGCATCCGTGCAATCCATGTCGATCAGGCGGCTTTCGGCCAGGCAGGCGAGGGTGGCGTCTGTGCCGCGCAGGCTTGCGCCGGTCAGGTCGGCTTCGGAGAGATTTGCCCCTGTCAGGTCCGCCCCGTCGAACCGGGCGTAGCGCAGGTCGGCGCCGTCGAGCGTGACATGCGCCAGGTTTGCGCCCGCGAAATCGGCATAGGTGAGGGCGCGACCCGCATCCACCGCGGCCTCCGCGCAGCGACGCAGATCAGGGTATTCTCCGGCGAAAATCACATGGCGGTCGCGGTGCGAGCGGATGGCGTAGGCGGGCATTTTTCTCTCCTGCTTTTCTCTTTATGATTTAGCAGTATTTCGCGGTGCCGGATTCGTCAATAGGAAAAAACTTATTTAATAAACCAACAAAACAAGGTAGAGCGCAAAAATCTTTCATAGATTATAGGAATTAACTTATTCTTAATAAGTTTATGTATAATTCTAATGTCGCTACAAAAAAGACTCTTTATGGTTGTGGCACAAAACAGGGGGGGGACAATGGAAAAAACCAACACGCGGGCGGCGCAGGCGATTGCGTCGATCCTTGAAACACGCTTTGGGCGGGTCGAGGCGCAGGCGTTGATGAACGGGCGGGCACGGATTACGCGCATGGACGTACAGTTCATGGACGTCAAGCTGATGTCGGAATTGTGCGAGCGCTATCGCACACGGGCGCGGGCGCAAATTCTGGCCTATCGTCTGTGGGCGCGGGCGATCAGGACCGAGAGCGACCCGGTCGCACGGCTGTACGGCGCGGCGGAGGGCGCGGCGCTGCACCGCCGAATCGGGGACGAGTTGAAATTGTGGTATTGCGCGCACCGTGATTATCACGCGATGCGGCGCGCCTATCTGATGAAATGCATGGGGCCAAGAATGCGCGTCGATTGGGATCAGGCGGCGTAAGCATGGCGGGGCGAGGGCTCGAAATTCGTTGACATAAGGAAGTTAATGCCATAACACCGGTTTGGAAAACAATAACCGGAAGGTCGAACATGCGCGTTAAATCCGCGTCCCGTGTTTCGCTTTGTGTCATATTGGCGGCGGCGACCCTTGCGGGATGCGCCACGCCGGCCATGCAAGGCGACAAAAAAGCCTCTGCCAGCAACCATTCCGCCATCGCCACGCATAAGGACAAGCTTTGCCTGCTTGGCACGACGGCGCGGGAAGCGCGCGGCGAGCCGAAAGCCGGTATCGCCGCCGTGATGAAGGTCATCATTAATCGCAAGCGCGCGGCTTTTGGGGGTAAAAGGACCGCCTGCGGCGTCGTGTATGCGGAAGATCAGTTCCAGGGCGCGGCGTCCGGTTCCGGCACGCCGAAAGTTCAAGAAGTGTTTAACGATCTGGATAACATCCATACCTGCGCCGACCGGGCGCTGCACTTTCATGCGTTGTACGTCAATCCGCGCTGGAATCGTCGTTTTCTTTGCCGCATCGGAAATCACAAATTTTATGCCATGCGCGATCCGCAAGGGCGTCTGATCGCACAGGCTCCGGTATTCGCGCCTATCGCTCCCGCGCGGGAGGCGCTGGACCGTTCGATGTTGGCCATCGTTACGCCGTCGACCGTTTTCGATACGATGCCGATGCCGATGGCGGTGCGTTGACGCTTCCCCTTGCGCAGGTCATGCGCCGCCGCCATGATCGGCGCATGACGATTTTGTGCGACCGGTTGCTCAAGCCTTCGGAAATCGCGGCGCTTTTCACCACGCTGCGCGCCGCCAATCCGGAGCCGAAGGGCGAGCTGGATTATTCCAGCCCATTCACGCTTTTGGTCGCTGTGGTGCTTTCGGCGCAGGCGACGGATAAAAGCGTGAACAAGGCCACGCCCGCGCTGTTCGCGTTGGCCGATACGCCTGAAAAAATGGCGGCGCTGGACGAGGCGCAAATCCGCGATTGCATCAAGACCATCGGCCTGTTCCGGGCCAAGGCGAAGAATATCCGGCTGCTTTCGCAAAAGCTTGTAAGCGAATTCGGCGGGGTTGTGCCGCAAACGCGCGAGGAACTGGTTACGCTGCCCGGGGTGGGGCGCAAAAGCGCGAATGTCGTGCTCAACATCGCTTTCGGGCAAGACACGATCGCGGTCGATACGCATATTTTTCGCGTCGCGAACCGTGCGGGCCTGTCACGCGGCAAGACGCCGGAGGCGGTGGAGGCCGACCTTGAAAAACGCATCCCCGCGCCGTTCCGTTCGCACGCGCATCACTGGTTGATCCTGCACGGGCGGTATATCTGCACCGCGCGCAAGCCAAACTGTGCCGCCTGTCCTATCGCATCCGTGTGCCGTTTTACCGCAAAAACACTCTGAATCCACTTGCCGCTGGCCGTGGGGCGGGGGCGTGCTATATTTTTGGTCATGCGCCGTGCGCTTTACACTTTCGCCCTTGGGGTCGCCTTTTTGTTGCCGTCCGTTCCCGCTTATGCGCTTTACGGCGCGGGTGGTGCCGATGGGAATGGTCGCTATTTCGCGATCATCAGTTCGCAGATGGAGAACGGGGGCGCGCTTCCCCGCTCGGCGGTCGACGATGCCCATGGATGCAACGGTCAAAACGTCGCGCCGTCGCTTGAATGGTCGGGCGCGCCCGCCGCTACGCGCAGTTTCGCTGTCAGCATGTTTGATCCCGATGCGCCCAATGGCGGGTTTTTGCACTGGGCTGTGCTTAATATTCCAGACAGCGCTTATGTGTTGTCGCCCGATTCCGCCAGCGGCAAGACGAATGCTTTACCCGGCAATGCCGCGCTGATGCGCAATTCATACGGTAATTCCGCTTATGCCGGGGCTTGTCCGCCGCGCGGCGAAACGCATCATTACGAATTCACCGTTTATGCGATGCCGGACCGGTACGAATTCTATCCTTTCAGTCAGACGGGCCCGTCCACCATCGCGTGGCTGCGCGAGCACGCACTGGCCAGCGCGACGTTGAGCGTCACTTATACCCGGAATTGAGCATAAAATTCCTGAAATCGGCTTGTACGCGCGCGTGTTCGCGTGGGACTTCCTTTCCGGCCTGTGCGTAAAGCTGCGAGAGGCAGGCATGGTAGTCCGCATCCGCACGCGCGCCTTGCGCATCGCCGCGCACGCGATATTCGGCATAGGCCGGATGGAGGGCGCCGCGCTGGAAATAGACGTCGAGCGCGCAGGCGGGCGCCACATAATGCCACGATTCCGTTTCCGCTTCGATACGCCGCAGATCGGGTGGGCCGAACAGCACGCCAAATTGCGCACGGTTTAAATCCCGAACCGCGTCGGCGTTTCCTGCTACGCGGCGCAGCAGCGCCGTGCGTGTAAGCGCGCGTGGATCGGCGGGGTTCGCAAGCGCGGTCCCGGCGGCCAAGCCCGCATCGCGCGCCTGGGTGACGAAAGTCTGCAGTGGGTCGCGCAGTGTGCTGGTGCCAAGCACCGCGGTCGCTGCAAGCACCAGCGCGGCAAGCAGGGAAGGGCGTAAAACGACACGACCGGCGCTGGTGCACCGGTCGCGGAAATTTTTTTGAAAAAACATCTCCCGCATGAAGGACATGACGGGTGACATGGGTGCCTATCAGGCCGCCGAAGCCGCGTTGTTGCCCTTGTCGCCGAACAGCGGTTCATTGGGTTTGTTGGCGGCTTCGCGCGCCTGTTTCGCCACGGCCTTGCCTTTCGAGAAGTCGGCGGCAGCGACCTGATCGTCGCCCTTGCGCGGGCCGGTCGGGGACAGCGTGCCTTCGATCGACGCGCCGGCCTCGATCGCCAGTTCCTTGTAGCGGATGGAACCTGTGATCACGCCCGATGCCTTGACGGTCAGGCGGCCCGCGACGGTGATGTCGCCTTCAAAGCGGCCGGCGATGGTCGCTTCTTCGATGTCGACGGTGCCGTAGAACACGCCCGCTTCGCTGATGTCGAGCAGTTTGGCGTCCTTCAAGGTCGCCTGAACCGTGCCTTCGACGATCAGGTGGTCGCAATGTTCGATTTCGCCCGACATGGTGATGCCTTCGCCGATAATCAGCTTGCGGCCCGAACCATAGGGGTTGTAGGAGGTCGGCGCGCCATAGCCCGCGCCCATGCCCGGGGTCATCGGGCGGCCATACGGCATCGAGCCCGGAATGTCCATCGGACGGCCCGCCGGGGCGGATTGGGCGTTGGCGTTTTCGTTGGGGGTGTTCAGAGCGTTCATGGCGCTGGGTCCTTCATTGCTGGTTGGGGTTGGGCTGGGTTTATATGGGGTTTGGTGGACGCTATTATTCTGTGCGCTGATTGGGGCGCTGGTTGGGCGGCTGGCCGTTCCCGGCTGGGTGCCGGTCGGACCACGCACATCGCGCGGTGGAAGATAGGCCGAGGCCGTCTCGTTTCCAGATGCGGTCTGGTTCTGGCCCGGCGTGCCAGGAAAAGTGGTTTGTGGATTTCGCTTATGAAACACCGCGTTAACCCCAGGTTTTTTAAGTTGCACATGACGCGGGAAACCGGCCGGAGCCGACACGAAAACTGTTGTGAATTTCACGCGATGGGATGGACCCTAACATGCATGTTTCGCGAAAAGCAAGATTCAAAGCATGGAATTTTAAAAGCCGGGTTTTTCCAGTCCGGACAGATAAATACCCGATAAATCTCAACTTTATTTCAAGGCGCAACCCATGCGCCGTTTTCTGTTTGATATAAGTATGTTGTAAGGATTTTTTAACTGCCTTGATAATGGTCGTAGATCAGCTTTGCGATGGTCTTGCTGATACCTGGCACGGCTTCAAGATCCTTGAGGCCCGCGCGTTCCACCGCCTTGCCCGAGCCGAAATGCGCAAGCAGCGCCTTTTTGCGCGCGGCGCCAATGCCTGAAATCTCGTCCAGACTTGATGCCAGCATCGCCCGCCCGCGCCGGGCGCGGTGCGCGCCGATGGCGAAGCGGTGCGCCTCGTCGCGCAGACGCTGCATGTATAAAAGGCCGCTGTCGTCCGGATCGAGCTGAAACGCCTTGTGCCCCGGACGATGAAAAAACTCGCGCCCCGCGTTGCGGTCCGGGCCCTTTGAAATCGCGACCACGCAAAACGCTTCGGCAATCCCGAGTTCCGCCAGCACCTGCATGCAGCTATTCAGCTGTCCGATCCCGCCGTCGATCAGTACCAGATCGGGCCAGATTTGCGGGTCGCCCTGGCGTCCCTCCTTAAGCGCGCGGGTAAAGCGGCGTGTAAAGACCTCGCGCATCATTGCAAAATCGTCCCCGGCTTCGGTGGTTTCAATATTGAACTTGCGATAGGCGGATTTACGAAACCCTTCCGGCCCGGCCACCACCATCGCGCCGACCTTATTGGTGCCTTGAACGTGGCTGTTATCGTAAATTTCGATACGCTGCGGTTCTTCGCCCAGGCCGAAAATCGCCTGCACCCTGGCAAGGCCAAGCGCATCGCCCGCGCGTTCGCTTTTGTGCCGTTCAAGCGCGGCGCGCGCGTTGTCGGCGACGAAATCCACCATGCGCCGCCGGTCGCCGCGAAGCGGCGCATGCAGTTTTATTCCGAAGTTTAGCCGGTGAAGCGTACGCAGGCCTTGTTCGATCAATGTCGCTTCGTCGATAGCGTGGGAAAGCAGGATTTCGCGCGGGGGCAGGCGGCTTGCGTAAAATTGCGGCAAAAACGCAGCAAGAATTTCCGCGTCGCCGTTATCCGCCGCCGCGCGCGGGAAGTAAGATTTGTTGCCGAAATTCTGCCCCTTGCGGAAAAAGAACACCTGCACGCAGATTTGTGCACCGTCGCGGGCCAGCGCAAAGACATCGGCGTCGCCCATGCCCTGCACGTTGATGTCTTGCTGTAACTGGATGTGGGAAAGCGCCTGTACCCGATCGCGGTACATGGCCGCTTCTTCGTAATCCATGCGTTCGGATGCGGCTTGCATGGCGTGCGAAAGGCGTTCGACGATTTTACGGCTTTCGCCGGAAAGAAAAGCGCGGATTTCAGCTACCTGCGCTTGATAGGCGGTTCGGTCGACATACCCGACGCATGGCGCGGTACAACGTTTGATGTGGTATTGCAGGCACGGTCGCGTGCGCGCATTGAAAATGGCGTCGGTGCAGTTGCGCAGCAAAAACGCGCGTTGCAAGGTCGCGATGGTTTCGTTGACCGCATGGCTGGATGCGAACGGTCCGTAATAATCGGCGTCTTCGGTTTGTTCGCCGCGGTATTTTTCGATGCGCGGAAAGTCGTGGGTACGCGAAATGCGGATATAGGGGAAGGATTTGTCGTCCTTGAGCAGGATGTTGTAACGCGGGCGCAGCGTCTTGATCAGGTTGGCTTCGAGCAGCAGCGCCTCGACCTCGGTATGCGTGTGGACGATTTCCATACGCAGTGTTTCGGACACCATGCGTTGCAGCCGTTTGGGTAACTGGTCCCAGCGCGTGTAAGAGGTGACGCGGCGCCGGAGCGCCCGCGCCTTGCCGACGTAAAGCGGCGCGTCGTCCGCGCCCAGCATGCGATAGACGCCGGGTGTTTCGGGCAAAAGCCGCGCCTGTGCGCGAATGGTTTCCAGACCGTCGATCATTCCCATGGGCAGAAAATATTTAAACCAAAACTGGACGCGCGCCAATCAAAGAGGTAAATTCCTATCAATGCAACACGCCGTCACTAACGATAAAATCCGCAATGCCCTGCGCCGCTTGATCGCGGAACGCGGGCTGGACATGTCTGCCGTTTCGCGCGCGATCGGCAAGAACCACGCTTATATCCAGCAATACCTGACCCGCGGCGTGCCCGCCGATCTCGGGTATAAGACCGCGCTGGCGTTGGCCGAATATTTTGGCTGCGGGCTTGAGATTTTCGGCATTCGCGCCCCGGGCGCGGCCAGCAACGACGCGGCACCGGCGCAAACTTCCGCGCCGCGCCATCCGTTGCAATCCATAAGGCGGTTGACCGGGCTTGGCCCCGCCGCCTTCGCCCGCGCCCTGAACGTGCCGGAGGCGGAGATCGTGGCGATCGAATCCGGGGAAAAACCGCTGCCCGAAAAACTGTTGCTGCGCGTGTGCAACACATTCCAGATCGACCCCGCCGATTTCGCAGGCTATGCCCCGGCATTGAGCGAAAGCGAGCGCGTGATGCTGATGCGTTTGCGCCAGCTTACGCCGGCCCAGACCCGTACGCTGGAAACCATTTTGCGAAAATTTGAGAAAGAACGCGCCTGACGCCGATTTGTATTTGGCGCAAATCGAAAAAACCCCGCCGTTTTTGGGCGGGGTTTTAAATTCGGTTTGAATGTCCGTTAGGCGATGGGCGCGTCGACGCGCACCGGCAAATCCTGGGCCAGCGGGTCGTCGTCGGTCATTTCGATCATGCCCGTGGGCTGGATCGCGAAGTTCGAAAAGAACAGCGCGTTCGAATAAAAGACGATGGCGTCGCACAGCCAGTAACCTTCGGCGTTCTTGCCTTCAAAGCTGGCGGGGCGAATCGTGCCTTCGATCGCGCGACGGGTGGTGTCGTCCATGTTCTGGGGCAGGCCGTGCGTATCCATGCTTTCGGCGACCAGAAACGGTCCGTCCTCGCCGCGCACGAAAAAGCAGAAAAAGCGCAGGTAATCGAGGATGTTGTCGTCGTTCAGCCGGATCGGGGCATCGGCGTTGGTCTGGTGAATCGGGGGGCTGGTGCCGTCAAGCCGGGTCAGGTTGCCCTGATTGGCGAGGTAATAGATGGACAGGTTTTCCGGCAGCCATGACCGGTCGCGCAGGCGGATCAGCACCACCTGTTCGTAAAAGGGCAGGGTGCGCCAGGATACGGTGGTCGTGTCGGCCGCGGTACGGTGCTTGCCGTCGATCGTGCCGACCTGTGTGAGAAAACCCTGCAATTCCTCGCCGGTGACGGGGTTCCAGCTATCATCGTCGTTAAACATGGAGATTCCTTAAGCGTTTGCCTTGTATTTCAGGAGTATAGGGATAAAGACGGGGGCGGAAAAGCCCTCTTTGGCAGGTTTGACAGGAAAATCAGTGGCGGAATGCGCGGTTGGCGTGCACGCGCACGCGCACGGGTTCGAGAGCCGGACGGGCAAACCAGCCCGCAAGCGCGAAAACCGGGGAGATGGCGAGAGCCGTAACGGCAAAAGAAAGAAACAGGGCCACGGTGATATGCCTTTTTCTAAAATTGATCCTATTTTCTAGTTATAGGGCGAAAAACGTTAATGGCATGTGAATGGTTTGACTTTTATACGGCATGTGCCTTATAAAGCGGGCCAGATCACGGAATTCAGGAGTAATACGTATGAAACGCACTTATCAACCCAGCAAACTGGTGCGCAAGCGCCGCCACGGTTTCCGCGCCCGCATGGCCACCAAAAACGGCCGCAAGGTGCTGGCCCGCCGCCGTGCGAAAGGCCGCGCGCGCCTGAGCGCCTGATTTGGCCCGCCTTTGCGCGCCGACATCACCAAAAAAAACAAGATCGACCGCCTGAAGAGGCGGTCTGATTTTTTGCGGCTGCGCGATGGCCGTAAATGGATATCGCCCAGCGTCATCGTGCAACTGGACGACAATGCCGGGCCGGGTGTGCGCATCGGCATCACAGCGACCAAAAAACTGGGCGGGGCGGTGGTGCGCAACCGCGTCAAGCGCCGGTTGCGGGCCGCGGCGCGTCTGGCGCTAGGGGCAATTCAGACGCCGGTCGACATCGTGCTGATCGGGCGTGAAGCGACCGCGAGCTGCCCGTTCGCCACGCTGCTCAAGGATTTGCGCTGGTGTTTGCGCCGGCTGGAGGTGACAGGCCATGATTCGACGGATCGCCATCACGCTGCTTAAGACCCCGGTGCGGGCCTATCAATACCTGATCTCGCCGCTGATCGGGCCGCGTTGCCGGTTTCATCCGACGTGTTCGGAATACTGCTTGCAGGCCCTTGAAAAACATGGTCCATTGACCGGCCTGTGGCTGGCCGCAAAGCGGCTTGCCGTGTGCCATCCGTGGTCAGGGCGCCATGGATACGACCCGGTGCCGGAACCCAAATCCCGCCAGCCCGAACGTACCACCCACCAAGACGAGTGATTTCATCCCGATGCAGCAACAAGGCCAGATGCACCCAGAGGACAAACGCAATCTAATCATCTTTTTGATCTGCGCTTTGGCCGCCTATTTCTTTTACGACATTTTCGTGCACCAGCCCAAGATGAAGGCGTTGCGCGAACAGGCGGCGCAGGAACAAGCCGTGCAAAAGGCGGCCGCGACCGACGCCCCGGGCATATCGCAGTCGGCGGGAAGCGTGTTGGACGAAACGCAGGCGCTGGCGCTTAGCCCGCGCGTGGCCATCGACAATCCGGACCTTGAGGGGTCGCTGGCGCTCAAGGGCGGGCGGCTCGACGACATCGAATTGCGGCATTACTTCGTGACCACCGCACAGGAAAATCCGGTCACGCTGCTGGCGCCGATGCGCACAAAGAATCCGATGGTCGTCGATTTCGGCTGGCTTTCCGATCAGTCCGGAATCGCGCCCGACGCGCAAAGCGCGTGGCAGGTGTCGGGCGCGAACGCGCCGCTGTCCAAGGATCATCCGGTGACCTTGCGCTGGTCGAACGGCAAGGGGCTGAATTTCGAGCGTACCTATGCGCTGGACGACCAGTATATGTTCACGGTCACGCAAAGCGTGACCAATACCGGCAGCGCGCCGGTGACCTTGTATCCCTATGCCGCCGTGACGCGGCAGGGGCTGCCGGAGGATTTCGTCAAGAACGCGGTGATGTTCGAAGGGCCGATCGGGTATATCGGCAGCGATCTGCACGAGGTCGCCTATAAAGACCTTGATAAAAAGCCGCAGCAGACGTTTACGGGTACGCAGGGCTGGGCCGGGTTTACCGACAAATATTGGTTTTCCGGCCTGATTCCGTCGGGCGAGCGGACCTATCGCTTCATCCGCGCCGCCGGGGCGGCAGGCGCGGTCCCGACCTATCAGGTCGATATGACCGGCGCCGCGACCACCATCGCGCCGGGGGCCAGCGCGCAAACGGTTACGCATGCCTATGTCGGGCCCAAGAAGCTCAGCGTTCTGAACGCGTATAAAAAGAGCCTCGATATTCCGCGTTTCGATCTGGTCATCGATTTCGGCAAATTGTGGTTTTTGACCATTCCGTTTTCGCATGTCCTGTCGTGGCTGGGGCATGAAACCGGGTCGTTCGCCATCGCGCTGCTGATCTTTACCTGTCTGGTGCGGCTGGCGGTGTTTCCGCTGGCGCAAAAATCGTTCCGCAGTTTCGCGCGGATGCGCAAAATCCAGCCGGAGATGGCCGAGATCAGGGAAAAATTCGGCGACGACCGTGCGAAGCTGCAAGAGGCGATCTTCGCGCTGTATAAAAAAGAGAACGTCAATCCGATGGCGGGCTGTTTGCCGCTGGCGGTGCAAATCCCGATTTTCTTCGCGCTGTACAAGACGCTGTATATCAATATCGACATGCGGCATGCGCCGTTTTTCGGCTGGATCAAGGACATGTCCGCGCCGGACCCGCTGTCGGTCGCGACGCTGTTCGGGCATATACACTGGGACCCGCCGCAGCTGATCAATATCGGCGTGTGGCCGATCATCATGGGGCTGACATTGTTCATGCAGCAGCGGATGCAGCCGCCGGCGCAGGACCCGACACAGGCGCGCATCCTGTCGTTCATGCCGGTGATGATGACGCTTTTGATGGCGCATTTCCCGGCCGGGCTTGTCATCTACTGGTCGTGGAGCAATACGCTTTCGATCATCCAGCAATACGTTTTGATGCGCCACGAAGGGGTTGAGGTGCATTTCTTCCGCCGCTCCGCCGCCGACCGCAAGATGGCCGAAGCGGTGGCGCACGGGCCGAATGTCCACCCGGCGGCCGAGGAAGTGTTGCACGATCTGGAAGCGATCGACGGCGACGTCATCGAGAAAACCATCACCCCGCCCGCGCCGCGCAAAAAGCGATAGAGCCAGGGGCGGTAAAAAAGAAGAAGGCCGGACGCGAGGGGATGTGTCCGGCCTTCTTTGTTTTCCGGAAGGGGCAGCGTGGGGCCGCCCGCTTCGCAGGGCGGTGTTTACCCTTCCAGAAAAAGCTCGTCATGCGCGGCGACGTGGGTCGCCATCGAATCCCGTAATTTGTGCATCGCGCGCGATTCCAGCTGGCGCACCCGTTCTTTCGATACACCCAGCACCTTGCCAAGTTCGTCCAAAGTCACGGGTTCGAGGCTGAGATGCCGTTCGCGAATGATGCGCTGTTCGCGATCGCTCAGTTCGGCCAGCGCCTCGTTAAGCCAGCGCGACCGGCTTTCGCGGTCCTTCATGCCGATAACCACGTCTTCCGGGTTCGGCGCGTCGGAGGGCATCAGGGCCTGAAGCTCGGTGTCCCCGTCCTCGCCAACCTGAAGGTTCAGCGACTGGTCGCCGCTGGAAAGGCGCATGTCCATTGTTTCGACGTCCTGTTGCGATACGCCAAGTTCGTTGGCGATTTTCGCGCGCCCTTCCGTGTCCAGATATTGCACGCCGGGGTCGTTGGCGATTTTGGCTTTGAGGCGGCGCAGGTTGAAAAACAGCGATTTGTGGGCCGACGTCGTGCCGGTGCGCACGATCGACCAATTGCGCAGCACGTAATCCTGCATGCACGAGCGCACCCACCACGACGCATAGGTCGAAAAGCGCACGTCGCGGTCGGGGTCGAAGCGGTTGACCGCCTCCATCAGGCCGATATTGCCTTCCTGGATCAGGTCGCCGATGGGCAGGCCGTAATGGCGGAATTTGCCCGCCATGGCGATAACCAGCCGGCGATACGCGCCGATGATCGTCTGCATGGCGCGTTCGTCCCGATTGTCGCGCCATGCGCGCGCCAGTTCCTGTTCCTGCTCCTTGCTCAGAAGGGGGATGTCCATCGCGTCGCGGATATAGTCCAGATTGGCTTTATGCGTGCGGGGATCGTCGATATGGGCCATGGGACACCTCTTTGTGTGTGGTCAGCCGGGCACAGGAACCTACGCACCGGACAACGAAAAGGTTGCATCCGAAATCGATTAAATTTTGGGGCGAGTTGAGGTCTTTAAAAGGCGAAATGTAAGCTTTTTGTAACAGGCGTCCGGTTATGCCTCGAAGATGGGGCCGACCGAAGCGTCGGCCTGCCACGCTCCGCAGGCGAGGGAGCCGCCAAAGCCGCAGCCATTGTCCATGGTCGCGGTTACGCAATTTATGTAAAGTCCTCGGCGTTGCGGGTCGTAACCGCGAATGACCCGCGCATAGGGGTCGTAGGCATCGCTGATCGTCTGGAAATCGTCGCCGCCCCACCAGAAGCGGTCGCCCTGATCCTCAAGCCGCAGGTCGGTCTTGACCCCCGCGTTGACGAACAGCATCGGCGCGGCGGTGTGGGCGGTATAGGCCGCGCGCTTAAGCTGGTGGAAAAATATGTCGTGTCCGGCATGGCGGTAGACCATGTGGCGCATGAAGCCGGTCCAGCGGGCAAGGCGGGCCGAATCGGCGCTTGCGGCGTTCAGCCCTTCGCGCGCGTCGATACCATAGGATTCAAGCGTGCGGGCCAGTCCCTGATCGAGCATCCATTCGTACACCATCCACGGGCTGGAGGCGAAATGCAGTTGGAAGGCGCGTTGCAGCAATTCCTCCTGCTGTCCGCGCAGATAGACGAAATCGCCGGGCTGCATGCCCGCGATGGCCAGCACCATGCGCCGGAAAGCCAGAATTTCGTCGATCACGGGCGCGGATTCCGGGCCCACGCCGATATAATTGCCCAGATAGACGATGCGGTCGCCGGGGCGGATCTGGCCGATCAGCGAGTCGTGCAGGCGGGCAAGGCGTTCGACCTCGCCATGAATCGAGGGAATGGTCCAGACCCGTTTCGCGTGCCGCAGTGCGGCAAAGCGGAAATCGACGGCGGGCTGGAACACGGGCAGGGACACAGGCTGAATAAACCAGAGAATCAACAGGTTGGAAGTAGTGATTCAGAGCCGAATCACCTGCGTTTATTGTGCCTGAACCGCGATTCTTCTGTCTAGAGTCAGGAAAGAAAAAACCGGCCCATCGGGGCCGGTTTTTTTTGAATTCCGGGTTGCAGGGCTGGCCTTTAGGCTGCCTGGGTGAGGACCGTTTCAAGGTGTTCGACGGCCTTGGCCTCGGCAATGCGTTGGACGGCCGCGACCTCGCGGGCCAGACGCTCAAGCGCGGACTGATAGATCTGGCGTTCCGAATAGGATTGCTCGGTGTCGTCCTTGGGACGGCGCAGGTCGCGCAGAACCTCGGCGATCTGAACCGGATCGCCGGAATTGATCTTCGCTTCGTATTCCTGCGCGCGGCGCGACCACATGGTGCGCTTGATGCGCGCCTTGCCGGTCAGGGTTTTAAGCGCGTCTTTCAGGCGATCGCCGGAGGAGAGTTTGCGCAGGCCCGCGATTTGGGCCTTTTGCACCGGGATTTTCAGGCGCATGCGGTCTTTTTCAAACGAAATCGCGTACAGCGTCACCGACATGCCGGCGATGGATTGGGTTTCCACGCCCTCGATCGTGCCGACGCCATGCGCCGGATAGACCACGTAATCGCCGGTGCGGAAATCGACCGGTGTGTCATTGGCCGGGCGGGCAGGGATGGCGACGCCGGGGCGGGGCATGCCGGGACGCATGGCCGGTGCGACCGGGCGCATCGTCGGTGCCGCTATCGGGCGGGCAGCGACAGGCGGATGCTGGGCGGCCGGACGGGCCATGGTCACCATCTGCGGACGGGTCGTGGGTGCCGCCGCTTTAGACGGGGTTTTGACCGGCGTCTTGATGGGGGTCTTAACCGCCGCCTTTTTAACAGGCGCGGCCTTGGTGACAGGCTTCACGGCCTTTTTGGGAGCGGCTTTTTTTGCCGCTGTATTTGTTTTTTTCGCGGCAGGCTTTTTGATCGGGGTCTTTGTCTTAACGACTTTGGCGGCAGTCTTTTTCGGGGCCGTTTTGGCCGGGGCCTTCCCTGCAGGTTTGGTCTTGGCGGTAGCTTGTTTTGTTTTCGCTTTGATTTTTTGTACTTTTTTCGTCATCTCTGCCTCGTCTTAGCGTGTCCAAACCTGACAAAACACAATCCTGCCGCTGCGCCATAAGCGCGCGCGATGCAAGCCATGTTAAGTCTTAGTGGGTATGTTTTTAACAAAAATTTTACATTTTTTCAAATAATTCCGCAGGTCAACCTGTCAAGCCTTGGAAATCATGGGGTTTGCGCCAGTTCGCGGGCGCGAGCCAAGGCGGCATGGACGGCGTCATTCATTAAACGGTCGAGCGCCCGATTCTCATGCAGAACTTTAAGTGCCGCCGCCGTCGTGCCGCCGGGGCTGGTTACCGCGCGGCGCAGGGATTCCGGGCTTTCCGAGGCGCGGGCGGCAAGCAGGGCGCCAGCCCCCTGAACGGTCGCGCGGGCAAGCCGGGCAGCCATATCCGGTGCAAGCCCGCATTCAATGCCAGCCTTTTCCAGCGCTTCGGCCAGCGCGAAGACATAGGCAGGGCCGGAGCCTGAGATGGCGGTGACCGCATCGATCTGCGATTCGTTATCCAATGCCACGACATCACCTAATGTTGAAAATAAGAAAACTGCTTCATCTATTTGTTTTTTTGTAATTTTTTTGTTTGTTATGAACCCGGTAATGCCTGCGCCAATGGCTCCGGGCGTGTTCGGCATCGCGCGCAAAAGCGGACGATCCGCTCCCATAAACCGACCAAGGGTGGCCAGGGTGACGCCCGCGGCGATGGATAAAACCGGGATGCCCTGTGGCAGGACCGGGGCGAGGGTGGCAAGCATCGCGTCCATGACCTGCGGTTTGACCGCAAGGACACAGGCATCGAAATCCCGCCCAGCAAGGGCGTTTAGCGCCCGGTGCATCGTCACGCGGGAATCGGCGGGGGCCGTCGCGGCGGGGTCGACGACGTCGATACGGGCGATGCGTGGATGGTCAAGCCATCCGGCCAGCATCGCGCCGCCCATATGCCCGCATCCGATCAGAAGAATGTTCATGGCGTCAACAAACCAGATAGTGTCGTCAGGTGTTATAAGATTGCGTGACATGGAAAAGGGATGGATGCAAGGAGAAGGGATGAAGGCGGGGTGGTTCCCCTTGCGCCTTCAAAAGCCTTGGCCACAGGAACCGTTGCGCCCTTCGGCTTTGCGCGCAATCCATGACATTAATGAGTCCTGACCCAGAGAGTCCTGACTGGGGCAAAAAATCCGCGTCCGCCATATCCACGACATGATTTTTACGCAAAACTGTTTCGTTCCATGATTGCGTCCCCCGTCCATCAACCTGTCAAAGCCGCCCTGATCATGCTGGCCGGGTGCCTGCTGATCACGCTGATGGTCGTTTTCGCGCGGCTGGCCGCCGCGCATCACGCGATTATCGAGGTGACGTTCTGGCGCAACCTTGTCGGCGCGGCATGCATGGCCATCGTCGTCGCACGCGGGCGGGGCGGGTTCGGCGTGCTGCGAACCGGGCGGCCTTTCGGGCATCTGTACCGCGCGGTGGTCGGGCTTGCCGGTCTGTGCCTCAATTTCTGGGCGGTGACCCTTTTGCCGCTGGCCGAGCAGACGGCGCTGTTTTTCGCCATGCCGCTGATGACCACGGTGCTGGCTATCTTCCTGCTTTCGGAAAAAGTGGACTGGCGGCGCTGGGCCGGGGTTTTGCTGGGATTCGCCGGAATCCTGATCATGACCCGGCCGGGGGGCGACGGGGTGAACTGGTTTGGGGTATGCGTCGCGCTGGGCGGTGCATTTTTCACCGCCCTTGTCGCCATCGCCCTGCGCGATCTGGGGCAAAGCGAGCCGCCAAACCGCACCGTGTTTTACTTTTTTACCCTGTCGGCGGCGATGTCGGCCTGTTTCCTGCCGTGGTTCTGGAGTACGCCCACGCCCGCGACCCTTTTGTGGCTGGTGGCGTCGGGGCTGACCGGGACGGCGGGACAATTGCTGATGACCCGCGCCTATACCATGGCGCCCGCCGGGTTTCTGGGGCCGTTCAATTATCTTTCCATCGTCTATTCGACGTTTTTCGGGTGGGCCATCTGGCACGAATGGCCGCATAACGCCGTGTTCGTCGGTATGGCGGTCGTCGTGGCGTCTGGTTTTTTGAGTCTGGCGCTGGAAAAAGGGCGCGCGGGCGCGCGGGCGGATATCGCAGAAGCCGAAGCGGAAGCGGAGGCCAATTATGGTTGAAACTCCCGTCATTCGCCCGATGCGCGTTTTTGGGTTGGCCGCCGCGTCGGTCACGCTGTTTTCGTGCATGAACGTGTTCGTCAAGCTGGCGTCAGAAACCCATTCCATTGTCGAAATCATGTTTTTCCGCAACGCGCTCGCCATCGTGCCGGTGTTGATGCTGATTCAGGCGCACCCACAAGGTTTCAGCCTGTTCAAAACCCGCAAGCCGCTGGGTCATTTGCTGCGCGGGGCGGTGGGCATCGTGTCGATGGGGTTGATTTTCTGGTCCTTTTCCCTTTTGCCGCTGGCCAATGCCACCGCGTTGCAATTCGCCATGCCTTTGATTTTAACGGCGCTGTCCGTGCCGCTTTTGGGGGAATGGGTCGGTAAATGGCGCTGGGGCGCGGTGATCGTTGGGTTTGCCGGGGTGCTGGTGATCGCGGCCCCCACCGGTGCCGGGGTCAATTGGCTTGGTTTGGCCGTGGCGCTTGGCGGCGCGTTCACCACGGCGTGCACCATGATCATCGTCCGGCGGCTGGGGCGAAGCGAGCACGCGCTTACGATCGTATTTTATTTTTCGCTTTGGGGGGCGCTGGTTACGGCCTGTTTCCTGCCATTTTACTGGACTCCGCCGTCGTTCAAAAGTTTCGTTTATCTGGTGATGACCGGGATTTGCGGCGGCGCGGCGCAGGTGCTGGTGACCAAGGCCTATGCCGAGGGGCCGGCGGCGTATGTCGCGCCGTTTTCCTATCTTGCGATCATATTCGGCACGTTTTTCGGCTGGGCCGTGTGGGACCAGGTGCCGGGCATGAATGTTTTGATCGGTTCTGGTGTCGTCGTCGCCTCTGGCTTGTTCATCCTTTACCGCGAGGCCGTCCTCAGGCGGCATGTGGTGCAGGAATCGGTGCTGGACATTGCGCCGACCGAGGCCGACGAATACGGGCCAGCACCGGACGAATCCGTTACGGAGTCTGGACAAGCCGACGGTGAAATGAGATACCAGATTTCGGCGGGATTGCGCCCCGCGAATGAAAATCAACCGGAACTGCCTAAACCTGAATCGCCTAAAGAGGTAAAACAATGACCTTCGTCGTCACCGATATCTGTATTCGCTGCAAATACACCGATTGCGTGGAAGTCTGCCCCGTCGACTGCTTTTACGAGGGCGAGAACATGCTGGTGATCAACCCCGACGAATGTATCGATTGCGGGGTGTGCGAGCCCGAATGCCCGATCGACGCCATCCTGCCCGATTCCGATCCCAAGGCCGCCAAATGGGTCGAGATAAACCGCGAATACTGCGCCTCGTGGCCCAATATCACGCACAAGAAGCCCGCGATGGACGAGGCCGAGGAATTCAAGGATAAAAAGGGCAAGTTCGAGGCCGATTTCTCGGCCAAGCCCGGCACAGGGGATTAAAGGGCGCGGCATGAACGACGATGTGCTGATCGCTTGCGACCATGGCGGGGTGGAGCTCAAGCAGAGCCTCAAGGCCGCGCTGCCCGATATCGCATGGGTCGATCTGGGCACGCACGGGACGGAGCCGGTCGATTATCCGGATTATGCTGAAAAACTGGCGCAGGCCCTTAAGGACGGGGTGGCCGCCCGCGGGGTTTTGATTTGCGGCACCGGCATCGGTGTTTCCATCGCGGCCAACCGCCACCCCCATGTGCGCTGCGCGCTGGTCCACGACGTCACCGGCGCAAAACTGTGCCGCCAGCATAACGACGCCAACGTGCTGGCGCTGGGCGGGCGGGTCATCGGTTCGCTGGTCGCGAAAGAATGCGTCGAGGCGTTTCTGGCCACCGCGTTCGATGGCGGGCGGCATCAGGCCCGGGTCAGCAAGCTGGGTTGTATTTAGTTGACATAAGTTTTGTGCGGTGTGTAGGGTCCCGCGCATGTCAAAGCCAGATCTTCATTCTCGTGCATCTTCTGCCGAAACCTGCGATCCACACAATCAGGGCGCGCAGGATGCCGCGCATGGTGGCATTTCACGACAGCGATCCGCTTACGAGCCGGGTGGGCTTAGTCTTTTATTCGGCCTGGTCGGCATGGTCGCGCCGATGGCGGCGGCTGGGGCTGAATCGCTTTTGCTGCGGGACATGCCCGCGCAGGCGCCCGGTTCGCCCATGTTCCTTGCCTTTTCAGGCGTTATTGCCATGGTTCCCGTGATGATTGCCGAAATGGAGGCGCGCAAGCGCGTCGAGAAATTCCATATGAGCCTGGCGCGCGGGAAGCGGATGATCGTGGTCGCGCAAAGCCTGACCTATGGATGCGTTGTCGGGGCCGCGTTGTTTTTCAACGCCGTGGCGGCCATGAGCCGTCCCGAGCAGCCGGTTCCCGTGTCGCAGGTTCATACGCAAGGCCCGGTAGCGCATCAGGCGCCGAGATATTAAGGATTTTTACGGTCTGGCAGACGGGCGCGGTGACGGGATACGGTTGCCACGCAAGGTGTTGCGGATCGCGCCGGAAATTTCATGGATGGCGATCGCTCCTGTCGCGCTTGTGAAAAAGCCCGTGAAGTAACCCGCAACCAGACCCCGTACCGGATGTTCCGGATAGGCTTGGTCGAGATTCGCGCTTATGTTGCTGCCGATGGTGATTGTGCCGACGATGCCGAGTGTTCCCGCGCCAAGGGTTTTGACGAAGCGACCGGCATCTGTGAGGCCTTGTGTCGCGGCACGGGTAAAGCTGCGTACGGCGCGCGGCGCGTAATTAAATTTACGGGCTGCGCGATCGTTTGCGCGCTGGACCAGGGCACTGCCGATTTCAAGCGTCGCGCCGGCGGCGGTTACGGCCGAGGAAAAGGCGAGGGGCAGGGATAAAAAGAGATTCTGCTGATCGGATAAAACCGCTTTGGCCAATGCTTCGGCCCCGGTCCATGCTCCCGTGCCCGCAGTGGCGGCGAAACCCAGTGCGGTGGCCGCGCAAGCCGTGGTGACGGCCAGTACGCTGGCACCGTCGCGTACGCCGTAAAGGCGCCGGCGGCGGGAGGTGGGGGCGATGCGTATATCGTTATCCAGATTTTCCATCATTATGTAAATATATAAACGAGTCGGGTTTTGCAAGTTTTTCGTGCGGACAAGCCTATCCGGGGTGCGAGCCCTTCCTTGACAAGGCGCGGGTGCGTTTCCTATTTAGATGGCAGGGAAGCGGGGATGCCACTGACGCTTTCAAGGCGGAAACGACCGCCAAGAAACATCCCCTTCTTTTACGCCGCGCGTCTGGGCTTTTCCCGTCGTTAACCCTAACGCGGAGCCATGTGCCATGAACGCCCAGCCAGTCCTCAAACAAGATATGTCCGATATGCCCAGACAAAACCCATTTTTCACGACCGGAGTCGCCGAAACCGACCCGGATGTTTTTCGCGCCATCGCCGCTGAACGCGACCGGCAGCAAAACCAGATCGAGCTGATCGCCTCGGAAAATATCGTTTCCCGTGCCGTATTACAGGCGCAAGGGTCGGTCATGACCAACAAATACGCCGAAGGCTATCCCGGTAAGCGCTATTACGAAGGTTGCGAATTCGTCGATAAAACGGAACAACTGGCTATTGCGCGCATCTGCAAGCTGTTCGGGTGCCAGTTCGCCAATGTCCAGCCGCATTCGGGGGCTTCCGCCAACATCGCCGTCTATTACGCCCTATGCCAGAACGATGATCTGGTGATGGGTTTGTCGCTTGATCAGGGGGGGCACCTGACCCACGGTTCGCTGGTCAACTTTTCCGGTCGCCAGTCGTGGAAGGGCAAGGACGGCCAGACCGAGAACAAGGGCTACAAAACCCTGTCCTACGGCATTACGGACGAAGGGGTCATCGATTACGACCTGCTGGAGAAGCAAGCGGTCGAGGCGGGTCCGCGCATGATTATCGCCGGCGCCTCGGCCTATCCGCGCGCGTTCGATTTTAAACGCTTTCGCGCGATTTGCGACAAGGTTGCCGCCAAGACGGGCCAGCCCTGCTATCTGTTCGCGGACGTCGCCCATTATGCCGGGCTTATCGTGGCGGGGCTTTATCCCAATCCGTTCCCGCACGCCCATGTGGTCACGACCACCACGCATAAAACCCTGCGCGGCCCGCGCGGTGGTGTCATCATGACGAATGACGAGGCGTTGGCCAAAAAGCTGGACTTTTCGGTGTTCCCCGGCCTTCAGGGCGGGCCGCTTGAGCATGTTATCGCCGCTAAAGCCGTGGCTTTCGGCGAATGTTTGAAACCGGAATGGAAGATGTACGCGCAAGCCGTTCTGGATAATGCAAAAATTCTTGGCGATACCCTCAAAGATGCCGGTTACGACCTTGTGACGGGCGGGACGGATTCGCACATGCTGCTGGTCGATCTGCGGTCCAAGGGGCTGTTCGGAAAGGAAGCCACCCATGCGCTGGAAATGGCGGGGCTGACCACCAACAAGAACTCGGTGCCGGGCGACAAGTCGCCGCTCAACCCATCGGGGCTGCGCATTGGCACGCCGGCGGGTACGACGCGCGGTTTCGGCCCTGCGGAATGGAAACAGATCGGCGGGTTCATCGTCGAGGTGCTGGAAGGCCTTAAGGCCAGCGGGCCGGAAGGTAACGGGGCTGTCGAGGCCGCAGTGCGCGAAAAGGTGAAGGCGCTGTGCGCGCGGTTTCCGATCTACGATAGCCCGATCGGCTGATTTCCGGGGAACGTGATGCGCTGCCCGTTTTGCGGACATGAAGATTCTCAGGTCAAGGACAGCCGCGCCGCTGATGACGGCGCGGCGATCCGGCGGCGGCGCGAATGTCCGTCCTGCGGCGGGCGGTTCACTACGTTCGAGCGGGTGCAACTGCGTGAGCTGACGGTCGTCAAAAACAACGGCGGCAAGGAGCCGTTCGAGCGTGAAAAATTGATCCGTTCGCTGCGCACGCCCTTGCGCAAGCGTCCGGTGACGGGTGAGCAGATCGAGCGCGCGGTCAACGGAATCGTGCGCCAGATCGAAACGTCGCTGGACGGCGAAGTGACGTCGAAACGCATCGGCGAACTGGTGATGCAGGCTTTGGCCCAGTTGGACCAGGTGGCTTATGTCCGTTATGCCTCTGTCTATCGCGATTTTCGGGAAGTTTCTGATTTTCGGGAGTTTCTGGGCGCGATGAAAAAAGAAGGCGCAGCCAAGTAAGGCCATGTTCACAGGCATCGTCACAGATATCGGTACCGTGTTGCGCGTCGAACCGCGCGAGGGCGCGGCACTTTATGAAATCGGCACAAGGCTGGATACGGCGGCGATGGCGATCGGCGCATCCGTTGCCTGTTCGGGCGTGTGCCTGACCGTCATCGACCGGGCGCCGGGGCGGTTTTCGGTACAGGTGTCGAACGCGACGCTGGATAAAACCAATCTGGGCGGGTGGAAGGCGGGAACGCCGGTCAATCTTGAATTCGCCATGAAGCTGGGAGATGAGCTGGGCGGCCACATGGTGACCGGTCATGTCGACGGGCTGGCTTCGGTTGAACGCATTATCCCCGACGGCGCATCGCAGCGTTTGGTGATTGCCGCGCCGGATGCGCTGGCGCCGATGATCGCGACCAAGGGGTCGGTCGCGCTGGACGGCGTGTCCTTGACCGTCAACATGGTTGACGGCAGCCGGTTTTCGGTGAATATCATCCCGCATACGCTGGCCGCGACCACGCTGGGCGCGGCGAAAGTCGGGCAGGCGATGAACGTCGAGGTGGACGTGCTGGCGCGGTATATCGCGCGGCAGCTTGAATTCACCGCGCAAAAAGGCCTATAAGGCGGGCATGTCCGTCATTTCCTTCAACGATGTCCGCGACGCGCGGCTGGGCGCCGAGGATCAAAACGCGCTTTCAGGCGCGGCCGAGATCATCGCCGAGGCGCGCGAAGGGCGCATGTTCATCCTTGTCGACGACGCCGACCGCGAGAACGAGGGCGATTTGATTATCCCGGCGCAGATGGCGACGCCCGCGATCATCAATTTCATGGCGACGCATGGGCGCGGGTTGATCTGCCTTGCCATGGAAAAGCCGATGGTCGACCGTTTGGGGCTGGGGATGATGGTGTCGCGCAACCGCGACGCGCACGCGACCGCCTTTACCGTGTCGATCGAGGCGCGCGAAGGCGTGACCACCGGTATTTCCGCGCCGGACCGCGCGCGCACGGTGCAGGTGGCGATCGACCCGAACGCCGGGGCGCAGGACATCGTGACGCCGGGACATATTTTTCCGCTGCAGGCGGTGGAGGGTGGCGTGCTGGTGCGCGCGGGGCATACGGAAGCCGCGGTCGACATCGCGCGCATGGCCGGTTTGCGGCCCGCGGGCGTGATCTGCGAAATCATGAAGGACGATGGGACCATGGCGCGGCTGCCGGACCTGATCGCCTTCGCCCAGCGGCACAATATCCGCGTCGGCACCATCGCCGATCTGATCGCATTCCGGCTTCAGACCGAAAAACTGGTCGAACGCATGGATGAGCAGACGATCGAGTCTGTCCATGGCGGCGCGTGGCGGATGATTACCTATAAAAACCGGCTGGATGGCGCGCAGGTCCATGCGCTGGTCAAGGGGCAGCCCACGCCGGATACGCCGGTTCTGGTGCGTGTGCAGGCGTTGAACATGGCGACGGACGTTTTGGGCGCGGGGGATTCAACCCTGCGCCGCGCGATGGAGGTCATCGGGCGCGAAGGAACGGGCGTCGTCGTGTTGTTCCGCGAGCCGGTGGGCGAGGGTGGGCAGAACACGCTGCGTCATGTCGGGGTGGGGTCGCAGATTTTGCGCGATCTGGGCGTGGGCGCGATGATTTTGCTGACGCACGCGGCGAAACAGGTTATTGGTCTGCACGGCTTCGGCCTGAACATCGTCGAACAGCGGACATTATGAAGATTGAACGGACCAACAAAGACGCACCCGCCAAAGTGGGTGGACGGGCGCTGGTGATCGAGGCGCGGTTTTATCAGGAAATCGCGGATCAAATGTTCGTGGGCGCCGCGCGCGTGTTGGAGGCCGCCGGCATGGCGGTCGAGCGTATCGATGTGCCGGGCGCGCTGGAAATTCCGGCGGCCTTGCAGATGGCCGCGCTTTCAGGGCGGTACGACGCCTTTGTCGTCACGGGCTGCGTCATTCGCGGGGAAACCTATCATTTCGAGATCGTGTGCGGCGAGAGCGCGCACGGCATTTCCAGCGTCACGCTGGCGCATGAACTTTGTGTGGGCAACGCGGTCTTGACCGTGAATACGATCGAGCAGGCTGCCGAACGCGCCGATCCGGACCGGCTGGACAAGGGCGGGGATGCCGCGCGCGCGGCGGTGCGGATGCTGGAAGTGAAAAAGGCGTTTGTAGCATGAGCGCGCCCAAACCATCGAAAAAAGCCAGGAACACGGCGGCGCGGCTGGTGGCCGTGCAATGCGTTTACGACATGATCCTGACCGGGCATTCGGCGGACGCGGTGCTGGAGGCGTATCGCGACCATCGCCACGGGCAGGCCGTGGAAGATATTGATTTCGTGCCCGCGGATCTGGAGCTTCTGGCCAAAATCGTGCGCGGCGTGGCTGAGCGGCGCGCCGAGCTGGTCGACATGGTCATGGGCGCGTTGGACAAGCGGCAGGGGCAGACCCAACCGGAGCCGCTGTTGCGCGCGGTGCTTTTGTGCGGCGCGTATGAAATGCTGGCGCATCACGAAATCGACGCACCCTTGCTGATCGCCGAATATCTGGCGGTCGCGGAAGGGTTTTTCGGCGAGGCGGAAACCAAGCTGACCCATGCCGTGCTGGACAGGCTGAACAAGGCTTTGCGCGGCTGAAATTTTTTATGGCAATCTGGATTTCCGGGGGTTATGGTTCCTCCCCATGGGACATGCATCGACACTTTTCATGGAAGCGACGCGGCTGCGCCTGGGCCCCCGGACACTGGTGTCGCAACTGGCGCGGATCGAGCAAGAAGCCGGCCGTTTTGAAATGGAATATATGCGCTGCCGTCCGCAGGACGAACAGGCGCTTCATGCACATGACGAATGGGTATACAGCGCGCAAGGGCAGGCTGTTTTAAACCGGCTGGGCCAGCGGATATTGCAGGTCATCGCACAATATCCCGCCGGGTCGGGGACTGCTTTTGATTTAAGGCACATATCGAAGGGTGTGGCGTCGGCGTTTCACATCATCCGTACCGAGGGCTATACGCATGACTGGCGTAGCCTGATGCTGTTCCCGTGTCTGGCGCATGATCTGGGGCGGTTGGCCGAGGCGCAGTTGACTGGCGACATGAATATGGTGCGCATGGTCGGGCAGCAACATGCGCTGATCAGTTTCGAGGCGTTCGCGGATATTCTGCGCGAGCCGGATTTTCTGGAGATTCCGCGCGCGCTGACCGACGAGATGCTGTACGCGGTGCTGAAGCATCGCAGCCATGAAGGGCAAAACCGAACCATGGCCGTGATGGTTCAGCGCAGCGACCGCGAACAAGGTGCCGGCGCAGAGAATATCGTGCGGGTCGCGTTGTACGACGTGGGTGTTCATGGTGCGGCGATGGCGCTGCCGGATTTCAAGAAGGTTGAATTTCCGGACACGCGACAAGAAGGGATTGATGCGGGGTACCTGACCGCCGTCAATGCGTTCGCGGCGTATCTGTATGACAATGCGGGGTCGGACGCGGCGCAGATAGCCAATACGCTTAGGGCCCAGTCGCTGGTTTTCGTCCAGATGGCGTCAGTCGGTCATGGAAGCAGTACGCTGAACGCGGGTAGTACAGACGCGGGATGGGATAAAGACCCGTTCATCCGCTGGAGCGAGAGGGTGTATAACCTGCGCGACCAGATGGACGTTTTGGCACAGGCGCGGGCGTTGCGTGGTGTGGCACGGGCCAAGCTGGTGCAAACAGCCTTTTACACGCCGGAAACCTGCCGCAATACGGTGATGACGGTTCTGGGTTCGCCCAACCGGAAACTGGATGCAGATGCGCGAAGCCATATTTCGGCACGGCTGGACGAATTGCCATTGCCCGCGCTGCGCGCGCTGGCCGCCGGGCTGATCCTGACGCAGGAATGGCGCTATGCCGACGATCTGCGGCAGCTTTCCGTGCTCAAAGCCGCGATCGACGATGAGGCGGCACCGGGCTGGCAGCGCAAGCTGGCCTGTCAGGCGAGTTGCAGCATGGGCGTGGCCACGCATTGCGCGCCGCCTGTTCCGGGAATAAACTTTGTTTACGGCGGTCGCGCCGGTGCGGAATTCGACGCTTCCTATACGCTTTGAGAGTCTTGCCCCACGTCGTCATTGCAATGATGGGATACTAAATACCGGGGGTGGGCGGAGGTTCGACCGTGATGATCTCGCCGGTCGTCACCGCGACGCCGAAGCGTTTGGCGAAAACGCGGCCTTCCGGTGTGCGCAGATAGCGGTTGATTTCCTTCAGCGCCTCGTAACGGTCGCTTTGCGGACTTTTTTCGTTATTCCTGAACGTGCCGTCCGGCATTTTGAACAGGATGTCCTTGTACGGGTGCATGTCGATCAACCCGTCTTCGTTCAGCTCTTCCAGCAGAATGCGGTATTGCTTGCCCTGCGCGCCGTCTTCCTGGATCAGGATGGGCAGGATCGTTTTTTCAAAGTGCAGCTGATTGGGGGCGATCGTGTTGCTTAAAATCCATCTTGTGTCGCGGTACAGGCTGCTGAAATAGCTTTTCCACTTGCCCGACATGATGCCGATCAGATGTTCGTAATCCTTTTTGGGGACGATCTCCGGGTTCGCCAGATGCGCGAAAACGACCATGTTTCCGTCTTCGCAGTGTTTCGCGGCCTTTTCGATCAGTTTCTCGATCCGGTGGGCGAGGGCGCGGCTGGATCTTGAATCCGCCTCGTCGTTGAAGATGTCGCGGATGCGGACCGGCCTTTCCTCGACGCGGATTTTCTGTTCGCGAAGGGGGCGACCGGTTTTCGGATCAAGGGCCCATTCAAACCGTTCGCCGCCTTCGGCTTTTTTGATCGCCGGGGTGTACCAGGTTGTCTGGATATAGGCGATGGGACCGCCTTTCCTGGCGCCGCGCAGGGTGCGTTTGACCATGTGGTTGGTGTATAGCGCTGCGCCGCCGCCGATCGCCGCGCCCAAAAAGAGGTGCCCGATATGCTCGCCGACGACTTTGGTGCCGACGTCAAAAAGAAAGGCTGACCAGCTGAATGGCTCCATTATGCCTGATTTATTAACATAACCATGGGTTTGGTACAAGTTATGGTTATTGCGCGGGTTTTGGCTGTCTTTCCGCGCGGGGGATTCCCTAAAATTCAGGCTTTTGGTTACCCCCGGTTAATATATTGCGGCGCATAATTATAGTGTGCCGGTGTTATGTACGGCGCGGCATATAACAACCGAGGCTTGGGACCAGATGAAAAAAATCCTGCTGCCACTTTTGGCTTTGTTGCTGCTCGCGGGCGGCGGCGCGGGGGCTTATTTCTACATGGGCAAGTCCGAGGCCGCGACCACCGCCGACGCGGCGAAAGAGGCCAAAAAGGCGGAAGGCGAGGCCGGCAAGGACGAGTCCGTCTACGTCCAGATGGCCCCCATCGTGCTGCCGATCATCGACCGCAACGGCATCAGCCAGACGATTTCGATGGTCGTTTCCCTTCAGGTCGAAGGCAAGGCCGAGGCCGACACGGTCAAGGAAAAGCTGCCGCGCCTTGCGGATGCGTTCCTTTCGGACATGTACGGCACGTTGAGCACAAAAGCGATGATGCAGAGCGGCGTCATCAAGGTCAGCGAGCTTAAGGCGCGCCTGGTTTCGATCACCGACCGGGTGATGGGCGAAGGCGCGGTCAACGGCGTTCTTCTGCAGGTCTTGCAACAGCATCCGGGATAAACTCTCGATCATCCTGATATCGACGTGCATGCCCCGGCCAAAGCCGGGGCTGTCGTTTTTGGCAGTCCCGGCCATTTGTGGGGCATGACGGACCGGCGGGTCTTGCCAAGGGCGGATTTCCGTGGTCTGCTTGCCCGCCCTTTTGGTTAAGGGCTTAAAAACCATAATGAATTGGGGAATCATGACTCAGGAACAGACTATCGTACTGGCATGCGGCGCGTTGTCGCTGCTGTACGGCGCCGTGACCACGAGCGGTGTGCTCAAGGCCGATGCGGGCAACGACCGCATGAAACAGATCGCCGCCGCCATTCAGGAAGGCGCTGCCGCCTATCTCAACCGCCAGTACACGACCATCGGGGCCGTGGGTGTGGTCGTCGCGATCGCGTTGGGCAAGCTTCTGGGTTGGCACGTCGCCACCGGGTTCGCCATCGGCGCGGTGCTTTCTGGTCTGGCCGGATATATCGGCATGAACATCTCGGTGCGCGCGAACGTGCGCGTGACGCAGGCGGCGACCAAGGGTTTGCCCGAGGCGATGGGCGTGGCCTTCAGGGCCGGGGCCGTCACCGGCCTGCTGGTCGTGGGTCTGGGCCTTCTGGGCGTGGCCGGTTATTATTTCTATCTGCTTTCCAAGGGCGCGGAGCTGCGCCACGCGCTTGAGGCGCTGGTGGGGCTGGGCTTCGGCGCGTCGCTGATTTCGATCTTCGCGCGGCTTGGCGGCGGCATCTTCACCAAGGGCGCCGACGTGGGCGCGGACCTTGTGGGCAAGGTGGAAGCCGGCATCCCCGAGGACGACCCGCGCAACCCCGCCGTGATCGCGGACAACGTGGGCGACAACGTCGGCGATTGCGCTGGCATGGCCGCGGATTTGTTTGAAACCTATGCCGTGACCGTCGTCGCGACCATGCTGATCGCGTTCAGCGTGTTTAGCGAGGACGTGGCCGGTCAGATGATGATGCTGCCCCTGCTGTTGGGCGCCGTGGGTATCGCGGCGTCGACCGTCGGGACGTTCTTCGTGCGTCTGAGCCATGGATCGCGCAACGTCATGGGCGCGCTTTACAAGGGTCTGATCGTTTCCGGCGTGCTGTCGCTGGGTGCGATCTGGTGGTATCTGGATACCAAGATCGGGCTGAACACCCAGTTCGCGTTGCAGGAACGCGGGCAGTTCTATACCGCGCAGAACCTCCTGTACTGCGCCGTGGTCGGGCTTGGCGTGACCGCGCTTTTGGTCTGGATCACCGAGTATTACACCGGCACGGGTTTCCGTCCGGTGCGTTCGGTCGCGGCGGCCTCGGCCACCGGGCACGGCACCAACGTGATCCAGGGGCTTGCGGTTTCGATGGAAGCCACCGCGCTTCCCGTCGTCGTGATCTGCGCGGGCATCTATCTTGCCTATGCGCAGGCGGGCCTGTACGGCATCGCGATGGCGGCGACGACGATGCTCTCGCTGGCCGGGATGATCGTCGCTCTGGACGCCTTCGGCCCTGTTACCGACAATGCCGGCGGCATCGCCGAAATGTCGGAACTGCCCAAGGATATCCGCGAAACCACCGACACGCTGGACGCCGTGGGCAACACGACCAAGGCCGTGACCAAGGGGTACGCGATCGGGTCGGCCGGTCTGGCCGCGCTGGTCCTGTTCGCCGCGTATACCGAGGAGCTTAAGCACTATCTGCCGGATCTGACGGTCAATTTCTCGCTGCAGGATCCGTTCGTGGTGATCGGGCTGTTCATCGGCGGGTTGCTGCCGTATCTGTTCGGCGCGTTGTCGATGACGGCGGTCGGCCGCGCGGCGGGTTCCGTGGTGGTGGAAGTCCGCCGCCAGTTCAAGGAAATCCCCGGCATCATGGAAGGCAAGGCCAAGCCCGATTATTCCAAGGCCGTGGACATGCTTACGCGTGCCGCGATCAAGGAAATGGTCGTGCCTTCGCTGCTTCCCATCGCGGCGCCGGTGGCGCTGTTCTATGTGGTGAAATGGGTTTCGGGCGATGCGAGTGCGGGCTTCCAGGCCCTGGGCGCGCTGTTGCTCGGCACCATCGTCACCGGCCTGTTCGTCGCGATTTCGATGACATCGGGCGGCGGCGCGTGGGACAACGCGAAAAAATACATCGAGGAAGGCCATCACGGCGGCAAAGGTTCGGACGCGCACAAGGCGGCCGTGACCGGCGACACCGTGGGCGACCCGTACAAGGATACGGCGGGTCCCGCCGTCAACCCGCTGATCAAGATCGCGAACATCGTCGCGATCCTGCTGGTCGCCGTCGTCGCCAAGATGATGACGCAGTAAGCGGTTTCCTGATTAACCCTGATTTACGAAGCCCGCCCCGAAAGGGGCGGGTTTTTCATCAGGTCAGTTTCAGGCTCCTTTGTTCGCGCCGCGCGGTTATTGCGGCGACCACTCTGCGCACAAGGTCGATGCCTGTGTTTGTGTTCGGCATGTCGCGCAGGCGCATGATGGCGGCATCGCCCCGCTCCATCGCGTCGAGCCTGAGCAACAGCCGGTCGATGTAATGGCGTTTGTATTCGTTGTCGAAGCGGTGTTTGCGGATTTCCGCGCGGGTGCGCGGAGGCAGGGCCGCGCGCCATTGTGCGCTGACCTCGTTGTTCGGCATGGACGCGCAGGACAGGATGGTCTTGAGTTTCGCCCAATCGCGCGTGTGCAATATTTGTGTAATGGCGTGGGGCAGGTGTTGCGCCTCGGACCCATCGCGCCAGTCCGGGTGTTTTGCGACCAGCGCGAAAAGATGCGCAAGCGTGTTCATGCGTTTCTGGCGGTCGCGGGCCCAGCGCCCGGAGCGTGGGTGTTTTTTTTCGGATAAAAGATTGGCGTATAGCGGCGCGATTTGTGCCGCACCCAGTGTCCGACGCCATGCGGGAACCGAAAGGGCGACCGAAAGCGCGCGTTGGGCCGTGCCCTCGCAGCCCCATGTGGCGGCGGCGGAAATGAGGTCGGCAACCAGCGCCGGTTCGACCAGATCGCGCGCCTTTTTGTGTTGGGACAGCGTTTGCAGGATATCGGGCAGGAAGTGAAGGAATTCCGTTTGCGTCTGATGGTCCATTTGCGCGCGTTCGGACCGATCGTAGGCCTCGAATGAATGGTCGTCCTCATCCCTGTCCTCATCCTCCACCTCCGGCTGTTGCGCGGCATAGGCGGCAAGATTTTTTAGGCGCAACACATAACGAGAGGTGAAGGTTTCGGCCAGACGGTCCGGCGGAATCAGATCCGGCCCGTCCGCGCCCGCAACGGCGGCAAAATTCAGTAAAATCCGGGCGCGGTCGGCCTGCCGGTTATAAAAATCCCCCGTTTCAAGGTAGCCGAGCACCGGTCCGGCCAACGCCCGCGCCAGCCCCGGCGTTGCGCGCAGCAGCGCGGGAAAAAGAATTCCGCCGTCGGAATAGGATTCACTGGTGGCGCTGAGGTTATAAAGCGAGATCAGATGACGCGCCCCGGTTGCCAACTCCAGATAGGCGTATGTGCCGGTGTTGTCATCGTGGTGCCCGAATGCGGTGTCCTTGCAATAGGCATCGAAGGCCTCGCGCGTGTTAAAGCCATACAGCCGGAAGCCGGGTGTTGCTGCGTGCAGGATCGCGCCACCGTCAGAGAGATATTTTTGATCGCGGTGTTCGATGAATTGCCGGTTGGCGGCGAAGGCACGGCGACGGTCGATCAGGTCCAGTGCTTCTTCAAGCTCGTATATCCGCCTGTGGACGTGCAGGGGGTTGCGTCCGGCGGGGCGTGCATCCCAGCTGCGCTTTTGTCCTGTCGCCTGCGGCATCATGTAAGGCGGGATTTCGTAGGGGGTTCCGGCTTTAGCCGCGCCGGCAAGACGTTCCAGCAGCGCGCGGGCATTGGGAAGCTGGTCATACGCCATGCCGAAACGGAACCAGCGCATCAGTGTGTGCATCCCTGATTTATCCGGCGCGGGGTCGGTTTCAAACAGGCGGTCCGCGAGGAACGCGACAAAGGCGGCCTTGTCCTTCGGCTTCATTTCACTGTCGCTGTTGAACCAGTCTTCGTTTTTGATTTTGAAACGGGGGCGCCAGGCCGCAAGCCAGCCGCCATGGACAAGGCGGTCATCAATGGCGCGCTTGTGCTGTGCCCATAAAGCGGTAAGCGTCTGGACGGCAAGGGGCTTGAATTCCGGGTTCGAGGATGCGGGGTTCATGGTTTACGTAAGTAACAGGTTTTGCGGCGGTGAGCCAGAAAGAGGGCTGATCGCCAGGTGTTTATTTGACATAGTCATAATAATTTTCTAGGTTCGCGGTGCATTTCGAAAGTGGCTTTACGGGAGGGTATTTCAGCCATGCGTGTTTTGTTGGTCGAGGATGATTCAGCGACAGCCCAGTCGATGGAGCTGATGCTGAAAAGCGAAAATTTCAATGTCTACACGACCGACAGCGGCGAGGAGGCGATCGACCTCGGCAAGCTGTATGATTACGACATCATCCTGCTGGACCTGAACCTTCCGGACATGTCTGGATACGAGGTTTTGCGCACGCTGCGTGTAGCTAAGGTGAAAACCCCCATTATGATCGTCAGCGGTCTGGCCGGGATTCAAGACAAGGTCAAGGGGCTGGGCTTTGGCGCCGACGACTATCTGACCAAGCCGTTCCACAAGGACGAAATGGTGGCGCGGCTTCACGCCATCGTGCGCCGGTCAAAGGGGCACGCGCAATCGGTCATCACCACGGGCGATCTGGTTGTCAATCTGGATGAAAAGACGGTAAGCATCGCGGGTGCACGCGTCTATCTGACCGGCAAGGAATACCAGATGCTGGAGCTCCTGTCGCTGCGCAAGGGCACGACCCTGAGCAAGAACATGTTTCTGAGCCATCTTTACGGCGGTATCGATGAACCCGAATTGAAAATCATCGATGTTTTCATCTGCAAGCTGCGTAAAAAACTGGCCGATGCCTCGCGCAGTCAGGCCTATCCGGACGGGTTGGTGTTCATCGAAACTGTTTGGGGGAAGGGTTGCCGGCTTGTGGATCCTGCCATCGTGCGCGGTAACGATTCAAAAATCGAGAACGAAGGCGCGGGCCCCGCGCAGGCGGAAGCGATGCGCGTATTGTTCAACCGCGAAGGGCTGGATATTCGCGCCAATGCGGTGTCGTGCCGCGCGGCGTTCAACGGTACGGCGATCGCGGATATCAACACGCCGCAACTGGCGGCGGTGGCCGCGACGCTGGGGGAATACGGGTTGAGGAAAGTGGACGCACAATTGATGCGTTATGCCGTCAGGCTTGCGACTGGCGACGAGATCGACGAAAGAGGGGCCCAATCATACGAAACACAGGCGCGGGCGGCATTGCGCCGGGCCGGGGTGCCCATTGGGTTCGGACTTTGATCAGATATTCGTATCGGTGGCTTTGAGTTTTTTGCTTTTGTTGAAGCGGCCGAGATTGCCCAGAAGCTGTTGCGCCGCCGTCAGGTCGTGGCCGCTGGTGGGCGTGATGCTGCGCACCAGCGGGACGTCGACGGGCTTGGCGTCGAGTTTCTGAAGCGAGGTCATGGTTCCGTCCTGCGCGAATTTTACCTCATAGACCGTGCGGTCGGTGGTCTTGGGATCAAGAAAAGCTGTCTTTTCGGTTTTCTGGCCGATGTAATACCAGATGCTGTCGTCGAACATCGCGGTGGTCGTGGGTGTCCCCAACGCCTGAAGCACGTCGGCGCGCGAGGCGCCGGCGGGGACGTGGGCGATGTCCTCCTCGGTCAGGTAGATGCCGTTGGTCGCGCGGACGGGGGTGCAGGCACCAAGGGCGAGGGCGGCGCAGGCAACGGCAAGAAGGATCGGGTGGGTGTTTTTCATGTTCTCACCTTTCCGGAATTTCTTGTCTGCGGTCAAGTCTGGTTTATAACTCACGCATGTTTACGTTATTAAAAAGGCAAAAAGCGGGCGCAGCGCAGGGCGATGTCGCCGCCTTGTTCGAGGCGGCGCTGGCGGCTTCGCGCAATCCGGCCCTGTATCGCGATTATGGCGTGCCGGATACGTTCGACGGACGGTTCGACGCGCTGCTTTTGCATTTGGTCCCGATGTTCCGGCAACTGGCGGGCGACGAAAAGGCGGCGCAAGCGCTTTACGATCTGGTGTTCCGGCGGCTTGAACTGGCGTTGCGCGAAAGCGGGGCGGGGGATCTGGGCGTGGCGCGGCAGGTGCGCGCGATGATGAAGGCGTTTTACGGGCGCATGGTGGCCTATGGCGACTGCCAGACAGATACGGCGTGGCGCGAGGCACTGACCCGCAACCTGTATGGCACGGTTCCGGGCATTGAAGTTCCGGACGGCATGGTGGTTTATGCGCGCAATCTGATGGAACGGAAAGGATGAAGGCAATGGCATCTCCAGTGGAGTTTTCGGTATGTGTGCCGGCGGCGCGGATCGCGGCGGCGGAAGATCATATCGTGCGGTTTGCGGCGGATGAAAAGGCGCGCGCGCTTCTGGCGCGGCGGCTGGGCGTCGAGGGTGTCGACGTGCTGGAGGGTGAAACACGGCTGCGCCGCCAGCCGGACGGCATGACCATCCATGCGCAGGGCACGTTCCGGGCGGAGGTAACGCAGGCCTGCGTTACCACGCTGGAACCTGTCCGGGACAGCATCGCCGAGACGTTCGAGGGCTGGTATCTGGACGAATCCCAGGCCTCGTCGTTCGCCCGCGCGCGGCGGCGGCAGATCGAGGTCGATGCCGGGGACTTGCCGCCGGAGGAGGGCGAAATGCCGGTTCCGGACGAACGGGAAGATCCGGAACCCGTGGTCGGCGGGGTGATCGACGTGGGCGAGCTTGTGGCCCAGCACCTGTCCTTGGCCATCAATCCCTATCCGCACAGCGCGGCGGCGCTGGCGGCGGGGCCGGTAGGGGACGAAAAATCCCTTGAAAAACCAAGCCCCTTCGCGGTTTTGAAGGCCTTGAAAGAGAAATAATAGTTGCGCGCGGGCCCGGTATTGGTTAAACAGCCCGTGCAAAACCATTAACAAGAGATTTGGCCATGGCCGTTCCTAAGCGAAAAACCTCCCCCATGAAGCGCGACCAGCGCCGCTCGCACCATACGCTCGAAGCCACCAACTGGGTCGAAGACACCCACACGGGCGAACCCAAGCGCCGCCACCATATCGACCTGAAGACCGGTATGTACCGGGGCAAACAGGTCATTGACGCCAAAGACTGAGCCTCTATTCTGTCCGACGCGGTGAAAGGGAATACCTTGCACCGCGTTTAACTTTTTACGGGTAACTTTTTACGGGGGTCCGTCGTCTCGTGGACGCCATCCGCATCGCACTCGACGCCATGGGCGGGGATCACGGCCCCGGCGTCGTCGTACCCGCCGCCGCGCTGGCCCTTAAGCAGCGGCCCCATCTGAAATTCCGGTTTTTCGGCGACAGCGCCAAAATCGCGCCTTTCCTGACCCCCGATCTGCAGGCCGTGTCCGAGGTCGTGCACACGGACGAGGTGATCGCCGCGCATGAAAAGCCGTCCTCGGCGCTGCGCCGGGGCAAGAATTCGTCAATGCGGCTGGCGATCGACGACGTGGACGCGGGACGGGCGGATTGCGTCGTTTCGGCCGGAAATACCGGTGCCCTGATGGCGACGGCGAAGCTGGTCTTAAGAATGCTGCCGGGTATCGATAGGCCCGCGATCGCGACCATCCTGCCCAACATGCATGGCGGGACAGTGACGCTGGACCTTGGCGCCAATCTGGAGGTCGATGCCGGAAATCTTGTGCAATTCGCCATTCTGGGCGCGTGTTTCGCGCGCACCGCGATGGGGATCGAGCATCCTTGCGTCGGTATCCTGAATATCGGGTCGGAAGACACCAAGGGGCATGAATATCTTCAGGACGCCGCGGAAATGCTGGCGGCGTCAAGCGCGTTCAGCGGCCGGTATGTCGGTTTCGTCGAAGGCAACGACATCACCGCCGGGACCGTGGACGTGGTGGTGACGGACGGATTTACCGGCAATGTCGCGCTCAAGACCGCCGAAGGGGTGGGCAAGTTCATCGCCAAGGTGCTGCGGGAAGAGTTTTCACGCACACCGTTTTCCAAGTTGGCGGGGTTGATCGCGCTGGGTGCGATGCGGCGCGCGAAAAAGCGCATGGATCCGCGCACCTATAACGGGGCGATGTTTCTGGGCTTGTCGCAAGTGTGCATCAAAAGCCACGGCAGCGCCGACGCCTTTGCGTTTTCGCGCGCGATACTGGTGGGCGCGGGCATGGTCGAAAACCGCTTTAACGCGATGGTGGCCGAACAGGTGCAGGCGGTGGCCCATGCGAGCGTTCACGTGCCAGTCCCCGCGCCGGACCATACGCCCGTGGGTTCGGGAGAGGCCGCCTGATGAAGCGCGCGCGTATTCTTTCGACCGGCGCGTATCTGCCCGCGCGCGTGATGACCAACGCCGATCTTGAAAAAATGGTCGATACGTCGGATGAAAAAATCGTCCAGCTGACAGGCATCCGCGAACGGCGCATCGCCGCCGAGGGCGAGCTGACATCCCACATGGCGCTTGAGGCCGCGCGCAAGGCGCTTGTACATGCGCGGCTTACGCCCGCCGATATCGACGCGGTGATCGTCGCCACCACCACACCGGATGACACGTTTCCCGCCACCGCGGTCAAGGTGCAGGCGGGGCTGGGCATGACGCACGGTTTCGCGTTCGACGTGCAGGCGGTGTGTTCAGGCTTCATCTATGCGCTGGCCACGGCCAACGCGATGATCGCGTCGGGCCAGATCAGGCGCGCGATCGTCATCGGGGCTGAAAAAATGTCCTCGATTATCGATTGGCACGACCGAAATACCTGCATCCTGTTCGGGGACGGGGCCGGGGCGGCGGTGGTCGAGGCGACGGAAGACGCGAAGGCGGGCATTATCGGGGTGCATCTTCATTCCGACGGGCGGTTCCGTGACATGCTGTACACCGATGGCGGGCCGGCCAGCACGGGGCGCGCGGGCGTGATCCGGATGCAAGGGCGCGAAGTGTTCAAGCACGCGGTCGAGGCGCTGGCGCAGGTGGTGGACGAGGCGCTGGAGGCCAGCGGCTGCCAACCCTCCGACATCGACCTTCTGGTGCCGCATCAGGCCAATGTGCGGATTATCGAGGGGACGGCCAAAAAACTGGGCCTGCCGATGGAAAAAGTCGTGCTGACGCTGGAGCGGCAGGGCAATACCTCGGCCGCCAGCATCCCGCTTGCGCTGGACAGCGCGATCGGCGCGGGGCGGGCCAAGCGCGGCGATCTTCTGCTGCTCGAAGCCATGGGCGGCGGGTTTACGTGGGGCAGCGTTTTACTCCGCTGGTAGTTCCTGTGGACAGATCACGCGAAATTCCGCACGCGACTCTTGACGCCGGTCGCTTGAACTGCTTCTAATAAGTCATTCACAACAAAAAGGTTTCACGCGATGAGCAACCGTACGATTACGCGCGCCGATCTGGCCGAGTCCGTATACGCCACCGTGGGTCTGTCCCGCGCGGAATCGGGCGATCTGGTGGAGGCGGTGCTGGACGAAATGTCCGAGGCCATCCTGCGCGAGGGGGGGCTTAAGGTGTCCTCTTTCGGGTCCTTCTCGGTCCGGTCCAAAAAAGAACGCATCGGGCGCAACCCGAAAACCGGCGTCGAGGTTCCGATCACGCCGCGCAAGGTGCTGGTGTTCCGCGCCTCGCACATCCTGAAAAAACGCATGAATGACAGCAATGACAACGGGGGGAACGCGTAACCATGCAAGACGCCAGCATACAAGCCAGCGATTTCGACACACGGGATGAGGGAGGCGAGGTCCGCAAGACCGGCGGCGCGTTCCGTACCATTTCCGAAGTCGCCGAGGAACTGGGCGTGCAGCAGCATGTCCTGCGTTTCTGGGAAACCAAATTCAGCCAGATCCGCCCGATGAAACGCGGCGGCGGGCGGCGGTATTACCGTCCGGAGGATGTCGCTTTGCTCAAGCACATCCATACGCTTCTGTATTCGGAGGGTTATACGATCAAGGGCGCGCAAAAGCTTTTGAAAGGCCAGTCCAAGGGCGCCATCGCCGCCGAGGCGGCAGGCCGCGCGCAGGCCAATGCGGGCAATATCGCGCCGATTTCATCGGTCGCGGCTGCACCGTCGGCGCCTGCCGCAGCGAAAGCCGAAACCGTGGCCGATGCCGGGGCGGATCTTTCGCCGCTGATGGTCGAGGCTTTGCAAGGCATGCTTAAGGATCTTAAAGAATTGCGTGCGCTGGTCGGCAAGGCCGCCTGATTTTCATACGCCGAACCGTTTTCAACCGCCGCCCATAACCGGGCGGCGGTTTTTCCGTTTGTGCAACTAATTGTAATACAAATAAAGTTTGTAAAATTATGAAAATCAATGTAGCTTATCTGACATGCAACGTAGATCGGCCCCGATCCCTGTTTATGCTGAAGCGCCGAAAATGGCGGGCAGCGCCACGCGTATTTCGCGCAAGTTGGTGGCGCGGGCCTTCGGGCTTGCGGCGCTGGGGATCGCCGCGACGATGGCGGCGCCGCAAGTGATCTCGGATGCGCCGATGGTATCGGGTTCCACGTCTTTGGACCGTGTCGCCGCGTCTGCATCCGTACAAGAGGATAAGCCGACTGTCGCGGTGGAAGTCGTCGCTCCGGTGAATGGGCCGAGGGTCGTGCCGAGGGCTATCGCGTCTGCGCCGGCGCAAGCCGTGTCCGAAGCAAGTAATTCCCGTTCGCCGAAAGCTAATCGTGTTGTGACCCGGAAGTCGATGGACCAGCCGTTCAGTCTGGTGTTGCGCGATGGTTCGACGCGCTCTTTTGCGGGTTTTACGGGTTTGCGGGCCTATGCGCCAATGCCGGGCAACAATGTCTGGCCGGGTACTTTGCACGTTGTGCCGGAAATACCAAAAGACAATATTGGCGCGCCCGCGTTGCGCGCATCGCGCGAAGCCGTGAACGATAAAGTGTGCGCGGGGCTGGTCGATCCCACCCGTTTTTCCGCCTATGCGGTCGAGATCGACGACGATGGAAACAAAGTCAGTGAATTTTCGGCGGGCGCGGACGTGGTGCGTTACCCCGCATCGATGACCAAGATGATGACCCTGCTGATCGCGATGGACGACCTGACGCA